>DASUWQ010000568.1:0-4657 GCA_036378375.1 Chthoniobacterales bacterium | reverse complement strand
CGCTTTTTCGAGCCGCCTCTCACGACGGTTCATCACGATTTCGTTGCGGAAGGCGAATACTGCGTGCAGACCCTACTCCGCTTGATTAACCGAGAACCGGTTGATACTACTCTTCAGGTTTTAAGTCCGGAACTGGTGGTCCGCGAAAGCAGCGCGAAGGCGAACCGCAGACAGAAGTTAACGTGAGGCGTAGCGGCGTGTTGGGTTCAGCACACGCTCGGAGCTCTCCGCTGTCGGATGGGACTTATAGGACCAATAGGACTTATGGGTCCGGATATATTAGTCTCATAAGTCCTGTAGGGCCCATCCAGCAGCGGAGCCCTGAGCGTGTGCTCAGCCCAACACGTCGCTACGCCTCACGTTGACTTCGGTCTTCTTTTCACCTTCGCGGTGCTTTCGCGGACAACCAGTTCCGGACTCAAAACCTGAAGAGTAGTATCGACCGCCTCTCGGTTAATCATGCGGAGCAGGGTTTTCACGCAGCGCTCGCCTTCCGCGACGAAATCGTGATGAACCGTCGTGAGAGGCGGCTCGAAAAAGCGGGACTCAGGCACGTCATCGTATCCGACAATCGAGATCTGATGAGGCACCCGGACTTTATTGGCGTGCAAGGCGCGTAATGCGCCCAACGCCATGTGGTCATTGCTGGCCACGATTGCCGTAAACGCCGGTGGGCCGGAACTGAGCAACTGCGTGGTCGCGTCATAGCCGCTCTGCGTACTCCAATTCCCTTGAACATAGGGGCCGGGCTGCCGCCCCGCCTTTTTTATAGTGGTGTGCCAGGCTCGATATCTTGCTTTGGCAGCCGGCCAGTCTGGTGGGCCGCTAATACAGGCGATGTTTTGGTGCCCCAATTCGAGTAAATGTCGAGTGGCAAGGCGAACCCCGTGGAATTCGTCGACCACCACTCCCGGTATGTCGTCATCGATGCGGTTCCCGACCGTCACGAAAGGCACTCCCCCGCAATGTTTACGGACGGCGGCAATCCAATCCTCAAAACGAACGCCGATCACGAGCCCGTCAACCTGCTGCTCGCAGAGGTCGTCAATCGCTGCCAATAATTCAGTTTCGCCAGGGTTCTCAACCCCTGAGAAGATCAGGTTGTAGCCCTGGCGCTTTGCGGTTTCTTCGATGCTGACCATGACCTGGGCCGGGCCGTAGTAGGTCATATGGCTGCCGATCATTCCGATGAGGCTCGAGCGCCGGGTGGCCAAGCGCCGAGCTGCCAGGTTTGGCCGATAGTTCAAATCCGCGATCGCTTTAAGAACCCTGGCCCGGGTTTTCTCGGCCACGAGTGGACTACCGTTAACGACGCGGGAGATCGTTTGATAAGAGACACCGCAGCGAGCGGCTACATCGTTAAGAGTAGCATTCTGAGAGTGAGCCCGGACGCGACCTGGCAGAGCCAAGGCGCGATCCCGCGAGGCGGGACGAGGCCGGCTGGGTCTTGGGCGTGGTTTCATTAGATAATGCTATCTACTTAGAGCGAGAGCCGGGCGACGCCAGTAAAAAATGTGAGCGTTCACAAAAACACTTGCTTCTCGCCCCCTTTTGCATTGGATTGTGGACGCCGTACTTTCCCTGCCATTCCCCTATGAACAACTCCATCGTTTGGCGTTCCTTTCCGCCTTCCCCCGCTCGTCGAAGCGCCCTGCCTTTCCTGCTTTGGGCCCTCGCGGGGTACGTTTGTTTATTTCTTCCCGCCCTTAAGGCTCAATCCACTTATCAAGAGCCAGACTACAGTAAATTTCAACCGGAGAGCGGGCCGATCACGCTCGAAGTCTGGACCTGGGTGGTTGGTCTGGATAAAGCCGCCCCGCTTTTCGAAAAAGCCTTTCCGAACATCAAAGTGCATGTTAACAACGTCGGCGCCGGTCCGACTGAATATCAGAAGCTCCAAACCGCGATCAAAGCCGGGTCCGGGGGACCTGATGTTGCTCAGATCGAATACGACTTTCTGCCCTCCTTCGTCGTGACCGACGGGATAGTCGATATTTCCAAATACGGCGCCGGTGATGTTAAGTCTTTCTTTGTCCCCTGGACCTGGGGTCAATGCTCGCCGGATGGAAAAGCGGTTTACGGGATTCCTCAAGACAGCGGGCCGATGGCACTTCTCTACAACAAAAAGATCTTCGATCAATACGGGCTTACGGTCCCTACAACGTGGGACGAGTTTGCGCAGCAGGCCGAGAAACTTGCCAAGGCTAGCAATGGTAAAGTAATGCTGGTTGATTATGTTCCGACCCAGGCCCCGTGGTTTATCGGCCTGGCCTGGGCCAATGGCGCTACGCTTTTCAAACAGAACGGGGATAGCTGGACTCAGTCCCTTAACAGTCCGGAATGCCAAAAGGTGCTCGAGTTCTGGGCCGATCTAATTAAGAAAAAATACGTTGCCACGATCCCGGATTTCACGCCGGAATTCTACACGGCGGTGGGTTCCAGCCAGATCGCAGCTTCCATTGAAGCCGCCTGGGGACCGGGTGTATTGGCCCAATCTCTCAATGACAAGACCTCGGGAGAATGGCAGGTGGCGCCGCTGCCGCAATGGAGTAAGGGCCAGACGTTCCGCAGCGGCAACTGGGGCGGAAGTTGCGACGTTGTCCTAAAGCAATCGAAATACCCCAAGGCGGCGACTCTGTTTAGCATTTGGTTAAATGCGGCCAAGGGCCCCGTGATCAACAACTGGACTAGCTACGGGATCTTTCCCGCCTCGCTGTCTGGTCTCGCTTCATCGGATCTCAATCAAGCTGACAAAAACCCAAGCAAGTTCTGCGGTGGCCAGAATGTGGCGCAGGTCTACGCCGATGCCTCTAAAGCGGTGAATGAGGAGTTTCCTTGGAGCCCTTGGTTCGCGTTTGTAAATGACGACTATAATAAACAGATTGCGGCATTGATCGCCGGGACTATGACAGCGAAACAAGCACTCGACGCTTGGCAAGCCGATAGTCTCAAAACGCCACCGGCGATGGCTACGACGTCAAAGGGAAGTAGCGAGGTTCATCTTCACGGCGCCCCGCGGCCGCGGGGCGCTTTCCCGTCTTCGTGACATGCGCCGGTATCGCAAAACCGCTTACCTTTTCCTGACGCCCTTTCTGGCGGTGTTTATCGCCTTCTATCTAGCGCCGGTCGGTTATGCTCTCTATTTGAGCCTCTTTGTCCGCAAACGAATCGGCGTTGGCCCACCGAAAGAGGTGTTCGGTGGGCTCGCCAACTATATGCGGGCCGTTCAGGACACGGACTTTCTGATCGGCTTGAAGAACATGTTTGTGTTTGGAGTTGTGCAGGTCCCCATCATGCTGGGTTTGGCCATCCTGCTAGCTCTGCTTTTGCATCAGTCTCGAGGCTTTTTCATGAAGATATGTCGGACGGCCTACTTTATGCCATACGGGATTCCGACCGCGATCGGCGCCATGGTCTGGGGATATCTGTACGCGCCCAATCTGTCGCCTTTCAACCAGATCTTGCGAGCGCTTCATCAAGGCACGATCGATTTCCTATCGCCGGCCGTTGTACTCTTTTCGATTGCCAACATCGTGACCTGGACTTGGACTGGCTACAACATGATCACGTTGTTTGCGGCTTTACAGAATATCCCGCAAGATCTTTACGAAGCTGCTCGGGTTGACGGAGCCAAAACCTGGGACATCGTGCGGCGGATCCAGATCCCGTTGTTATTGCCGGCGCTCAGGCTCCTTTTCATTTTTTCGGTAATCGGCACTTCCCAACTGTTCACTGAGGCGTTCGTGCTGCGGCCGCTCGGTTATCTGGCCGACAACATCACTCCTAACCTCTACGTTTATCTCACCGCAGCCCGTGACGCGAATTATTCTTATGCGGGTGCGCTCGCCATCCTGTTAGCGTTGTTAATCTTTGTCATCAGTGGTCCATTTCTGCGGCGGATCGCTTCCCGGTAAAGGCGTATGACTCCGATATCAGCAAAGCATCAGACTGCTAACGTCCCGGTTTCGGCGGGCGGTTCCCCGAGCGTTGCCCAAACTTCTGGGCCAGAAAAGAAGGGTACCGTTTTTGTGGGAGCAATAGGGCGTCACATCATTTTGGTCGTCTTTCTGCTCTACAGCGTGTTGCCCGCTATGTGGATCATCGCAGCGATGACCAAGGATAACGGCCAAATCTTTTCTACCTTTGGATTATGGTTCTCCTATCCATTTCATTTTCTGCAGAACTTAGCGGACCTGATCACTTATCAGGACGGAATTTTTGTGCACTGGTTTGGAAACTCGCTGATTTACGCGGGCTCGATCTCTTTTGGTAGCACGATGATCTGCGCGTTAGGAGGTTACGCGTTTTCCAAGTATGATTTTCCGGCCAAACAGTTCATTTTCAATTTTATCCTTGGGACTATCATGGTTCCTTCAACCGCGCTGGTCTTGCCCCTGTTCCTTATGCTGAACAAGATGGGCCTGGTGAATAACATGTTGGGTGTGATCCTGCCCAGCTTAGTTAATCCGTTTGGTCTTTATCTGATGAAAGTGTTCTGGGATTCGTCCTTACCTAATGAATTGATCGAGGCCTCGCGACTGGAGGGTGCGAGTGAACTGCAAATTTTTTGGCGGATCGGATTACCGCTCATGCAAACCGGCCTGGTGACGGTTGCGCTGTTAGCCTTCGTGGGCGCCTGGAACAATTTCTTTCTTCC
>DASUWQ010000567.1:0-8936 GCA_036378375.1 Chthoniobacterales bacterium | reverse complement strand
AGCTGCATGCATCTCAGGCCTCCTTGCTTTGCATTGCCCGTGGCCCCCTTCCGAAAACTATCGCGAAATGCCGGACAGCAAGAGCACCGCGCTGTGCAGCCCCCTCCTCCACGTCACTTACTCCACGAATTCCAATTCGATAGCGCCCGGCAAGATACCTTGCTCTTTGCCTCGCCCCAAGAATTGCCGAATCGCTTCCCGGCCAGTCTCACCATAATCGAGGGTGTAATCGTTAACGTACATTCCGATGAATTTATCGGCCTGTTTTAGATCCAGCCCCCTCGCCAACGGCATCGAGTGTTTTATTCCGGCCAGCCGGTTCTCGAGTCCGTATCGAATGCTTTCCTTGAGAATCTCGGAGACTTCCTTTCGGATATCGGGCGGAATATCTTTGCGAATCACATTGCCCCCCAAGGGAAGAGGCAAGCCGGTTTCTGTTTTCCACCATTGACCCAGGTCGAGGATCAGATGAAACCCTTCTTGCGCATACGTGAGCTGGCCTTCATGGATCAATAACCCGACTTCCGCTTTTCCAGCGCGCACGTAGTCAAAGATCTCGTCAAAGGGTACCACGACGGTCTCAACCGGTACCCCAAACAACTTCAACGCGAGGTAGGCGCTGGTTCGTAGCCCGGGCACAGCCACTAGTTTTTTTGAAAGCCAGTCGCGCATTTGACCCGGGGCCCGCGGCGGCTCCACTGTTGACACCAGCATCGGCCCGTATCCGTCGCCCATACTCGCGCCGCACGGCAAGAGTGCATAACGCTCCGTGAGATAGGCGTATGCATGGATCGATACTGCCGAAACATGCAGTTCGCCGCGCGCAGCCCGCTGGTTCAGCGTTTCGATATCTTGCAGGGTGTGATGAAAAGTGTGGCCACGCGTGTCGATCTTATTCTCCGCTAACGCGTAAAACATAAAGGCGTCGTCTGGATCCGGAGAATGACCAAGAAGAAATTCCATGGCTCAAGAAAGCCAAAGGATGGACTAGCGCAAGAGCAACCGGAGAACGCGCAAGCACGCACCCGGGACCCGGACCGTAAGACGGTCGACCTATGACGCTCCCCGCCAAGCGTTCTCGCTGACTCGCGCTCGCCCGTTCACGGCTTTGTCGGTGTTCTCAGCGTTCTCGGCGTTGTCATCATGGCTGTGCGCTCGCTCGACTTCACCTTGCATCTGTCTCCAGCGTGGCCGGGCGCCAGTCCCGCCTTTGCCGCGAGGGGAATAGAACAAGTAACAGATCCCGCCGATGAGTCCGAAGAGTAGAAAGAAGGAAAAGCCAAGCAGCGATATCAGGATGCCGACCTCGCCCGGAACCTTGGCCAAGTCGCTCATTAGGATTTCGAAAAGTGATTCCCGAAAACCGAGTCCACCCGGCGTGATTGGCAACGAGATGATTGTGGTCACGATCGGCATGATCGTCACTGTGTCGAGCAAAGAAACCTTAGCGTGGACCGCCTGCGAAGCGCAGTAGAAAGCGCCGTAAAAGGAAAACAAGACAGGGAAGGACAACGCAAAAGCCCACGCTAACGATTTTCGTGCCTTAGCGAAGAGATGGTAGGCTTCCGAGGCCTCGATTACCTGTTCACGAAAAGGGAAATGCCGCGGCAGCCGGCTTGCCAAGTTTAGTCCACTGATTAGGAACGATCCACCCACCATAGCCGAAAAACCAATCAGCATACAGATCAGGACCCAGGCGAAGAACGAAGCTTGTGGTGTTTGTTGAAGCCATTGCCAGCGAAAAGCGGTGGTGACAACGGCAGTTAATACGAGAGCCAGCATCCCGATCAACCGGTCCATTACGATGGTCAGAACCGCCTCTTTCTTGCGATCAGGAAACTCTCTCATGGAATAATAGAGCCGGGCGAAATCGCCGCCTGTGTAGCCCGGCATGAAGAGGTTAAAGAAAAGCCCGACGAAGAACAGCTGAGACAGACGGAGCCAACCGATGCGCATGCCTTGGACCCGCAGAAGGATGTGCCAGCGGATAATGTTGGCGATTTCCCCAACGAACGCCACAGGGAGACCGATCAGCATCCAATGAGCATCGGCTCGGCCAAAAGCAGCACCCATCTGCGCCCTTTTTTCCGGGCTATTAAAAAGATAGATGAGAATCGCAATCGTAAAGATCGCTTGGGCAGTACGGATAAGAGCCTTCTTCATCGATGCGCTGACGTCTTAAAGATGGGCTCGTAAATCGGGCGAGTTCACGTTGAGAAATTTTATTACCGAGCCTGCCCCGGGAAGCTGCCAAGACGGGTCAAGGGCTCTGGGTGCGTGCTTAAAAATCTGAAGTAGGAGACGATAAGCTCGGAAGTTCGGGTAAATCAACGGGCGATTTCCAGATGAATTCCACTGACGCGCGGGCTACAGCTTCGGTGCAAATGAATTTTGTTGATCTCACTTCACAAGGCGAAACCGCTTGGCGCAAGGAATTCGACCGGCGTTATCTGCCCTCAAATGAACTGATCCAGCAGGTACACGAAATCCTATCGGGCATTCGCGCTACCGGAGATGCTGCCCTGGTCGACTTTATTCAGCGGTTCGATAAGACGCAGCTGACAGCTAAGGAGTTCCGGGTTGGTCGGGAGGAGATCACGCTGGCGTTGGGCCATCTCGATCCAGAGCTCCGTGATGCCTTATCAGCGTCAAAACAGAACGTACAAGAATTCACGCAACGCAGCCGAAGGACCGATTGGCAGGCCGAAAATGTCCAAGGCGCGACGGTGGGAGAGCGTTTTGACCCCATTCGTCGGGTCGGGATCTACGTGCCGGCAGGAACCGCCCCACTTGTTTCCTCTGCGATCATGACTGTGGCAATTGCCGACGCCGTTGGGGTACCCGAGATCGTCGTGGTTTCCCCGGTGTCGGGCTCGACGCAGATGAATAGCGCTCTTTTGGCGGCCCTAGACATGGCTGGAGCAACTGAGATTTACAAAATCGGTGGCGCTCACGCAATTGGCGCACTGGCCTTCGGCACCGAAACCATTCGCCCTGTCGATAAAATCTTCGGCCCGGGAAACGCATTCGTAACAGAAGCCAAACGCCAGGTGTTCGGGTACGTCGGCATCGATCTGCTCCCGGGTCCAAGTGAGATTCTGATTTTAGCGGATCACTCGTCAATGCCCGCCTGGGTGGCAGCTGACCTGATGGCGCAGGCAGAGCATGGACCAGGAACTGTCATCGCCGTCGCGTCGTGGGAAAGACAAACCTTGGATCTCGTACAAAGCGAAATTGAGAAGAGTTTACCGTCTTTCTCTCGCCAAGCGTTTCTCAAGGACGTCTTAGCCAAACGAGCCTATGCCGTTCTGACGCGGGACCGAGACCAGGCCGTTACGTTCGCCAATGCTTTTGCGCCCGAACATCTCACTATCGTCACCGAAGGCGCCGCTGAGCTTGCCGATAAGGTCACGAGCGCCGGCGCCATCTTTCTGGGTAACTACTCACCAGTTGCAGCTGGGGACTTCATAGCCGGCCCAAGCCATGAACTGCCTACTGGCGGTGCCGCCAAATCATTTGGGGGATTGACTGCGGACCAATTTCAGCGCCGGACAAGCATTGTTCAATTGGACCGGGAGTCGTTAGAAAAATCGCTCCCTTTTATCCTCTCATTCAGCAAAGCCGAACGGCTCGACGCGCACGGGGCTTCGGCGCAGATTCGGTTCATCAGTAACCGAGTGTGAGAAGCGAGACGTGATTGGTGAAAGGTGAGAAGTAGGCCCGGTCAGCGCAAAAAATGGTGGGGCCAGGCTCCCTAAAGTTACACCGGAGTCACGAAGGGTCATGATGTATACGTCCGAAGAATGCGATTAAGCCGAGACGCGCGCCGAGCCGTGGCGATGCGATAGACCACGGCTCGGCGCGTCCAACGGCCTAACTCTATTTTCTTAAGGTGAGTGACTAGGCGCTTCGCAATAGTGATAGTGCCGTTCGGGACCCTCGCCCCACCAATCACCTCTCACTTCTCACAGCCTAGTGCTGGCGCCTTCGCTTGAAGCGGATTTGGGCAAGAGATCGGGCCAATGACGCTTCAACCTCGGCAGTGTCGTCTGAGGAAAGATTTTTATCCTTAAGAGCTGCGTGCGCCCGTTTGATCGCTTCCTCGGTGGAGTTTTCATCAATCTGTTCCTCACCAAGGGCGCTATCGGTCAGAACGGAAACGCTATCACCGGTGACTTCGATAAACCCTGTGCCGACCACGAGCTCCGTGGTCTTGCCATCTTTGACGATGCGCAACTCACCCGGCAACAGCTGAGTCATCAAAGGTACGTGTGCCGGATAGACCCCTATCTCGCCTTCAATGGAGGGAAGGACCACCATCGCGACATCATCCGAATACGCCCGGCCTTCCGGTGTCACAATCTCCAGCTTCAAGGTGGCCATGAGGATGCTAGCCTAGTCTTCGGTCTGATGAATTTCTTCTATCGAACCCTTCATGTAGAAGTTCTGCTCAGGAACATCATCGTGTTTCCCGTCCAGAATCTCACGAAAACCACGAATAGTATCCGCGGTGCTGACATATTTGCCGGCTTTACCGGTGAAGACCTCAGCCACATGGAAGGGCTGGCTCAAGAATCGTTGAATTTTGCGAGCCCGATAAACCGCTAGCTTGTCCTCCGGGCTAAGCTCGTCCATGCCAAGAATGGCGATGATGTCTTGCAGGTCTTTGTAACGTTGCAGAACCCGCTGGACACCCCGAGCGACTTGATAATGCTCCTCACCGACAGTGTCAGGAGCCAGCGACTTTGACGTGGACGCCAACGGATCCACCGCCGGATAGATCCCGAGCTCGGCAATTGACCGTTCCAGCACGATCGTTGAATCCAGATGAGCAAATGTGTTGGCCGGCGCGGGATCGGTAAAGTCGTCTGCCGGCACATAAACCGCCTGGAACGAAGTAATCGATCCTTTGTTGGTGGAGGTGATTCTTTCCTGCAAATCACCCATCTCAGAAGCCAACGTCGGTTGATAACCCACCGCTGAAGGGGTGCGGCCGAGTAGCGCGGAAACCTCGGAACCGGCCTGGGAAAAACGGAAAATATTGTCGATGAAAAGCAATACGTCCTGGTTCTTCTCGTCTCGGAAATACTCGGCCATGGCCAAAGCAGTCAGCCCGACACGCAAGCGGGCCCCGGGCGGCTCGTTCATCTGACCATAAACCAACGCAACCTTGGACTTACTGAGATCTTTTTGATCGATGACACCCGCTTCCGACATTTCCGTGTAAAGATCGTTCCCTTCACGCGTGCGTTCGCCGACACCGGCAAATACGGAGTAACCGCCGTGTCCTTTGGCGATGTTGTTGATCAGCTCCATGATCACCACCGTCTTGCCCACGCCCGCACCGCCGAATGCGCCTACCTTGCCACCTTTGGAAAACGGGCAAACTAAATCGATAACCTTGATCCCAGTCTCTAAGATACTGGCCGATGTGTCTTGCTCCAGCAGGGTAGGAGGTTTCCGGTGGATCGGGTAACGTTTCTCAAAAGTAACCGGACCACGCTCATCGACGGCGTCCCCTGTCACATTGAAAACCCGCCCCAGCACCCCTTCTCCAACCGGCACACTGATTGGCGTACCGGGGCTCTGCAAGGTCATCCCTCGCTTCAGTCCTTCAGTTGAAGACATGGCGATCGCCCGAACCACCCCTTCACCAAGATGCTGTTGGACCTCGAAGACCAAGTGATGCGAACCGCCATCGACCGAGAAATCAACCTCCAGAGCGTCGAAAATTTTCGGCATTTCCTCGACAGAGCCGAAGTCGACGTCGACTACCGGACCGATAATCTGAACAATTTTACCTTCATTCATAGGAACTGACGTTTATTGCACTGCGAGTTGAGCGGTGGTGATCTCTAGCAACTCTGTCGTAATACTGGCTTGCCTGACCTTGTTGTACTCCAAGGTCAGGTCCTTTACTAACTGCTTCGCGTTATCCGTCGCGTTCTTCATCGCGACCATGCGCGCGCTATGTTCCGAGGCGCGAGCGTCGAGCACCATTTGATAGATCTCGTAACCAAGATAGTGAGGTAGGATCGCAGCCAAAACCGCAGTCTCGTTCGGCTCAAAAACGAATTCACCGCCGGGTGCTTTTTCCTCAGACGCGATTGCACCCGGTGCGATCGGCAGTAGTCGGTGAAACGTAGGCTGCTGATTCAAAGTATTAATAAACTTCGGGTAAAGGACTCGCACTTGGTCGACATCACGGCTCAAAAACTTCTCCGCACAAAAGGTGGCTACCGGCCGAATCTCCCGGAACCGAGGAATTTCACTGGCGGGAAAGTCTGCCAACAATTCTCTCCGAGTTCGGGCTAAAAACTGGACTCCTTTTTTCCCCACGGTGACAAAGCCGGCGTTGGCTGAATCAACCGTGGCCAGTTCGCGGAATAAATTTGTGTTTAGGGGCCCGCAAAGCCCTTTGTCCGTACTGATCACGACGATCAACTCGCGGTGCACCGGGCGTTCCTCTAATAAAGGATTCTCCCGAGGATCAACCTTGCCATGAAGAGCGCCCAGTACTCGGTCCAGCGCTTCCTGATAGGGCCGTCCGGCGAGTGCCGCGGCCTGTGCCTTGCGCATCTTGGACGCAGCCACCATTTGCATCGCTTTGGTGATCTGGGCAGTGTTTTTCACTGACCGGATCCTGCGCCGAATGTCCAGCGTGTTAGCCATTTGCTATAGAGATTTCGCTCTTACGAAGCTGGATGTGATGTGAGCCACTACGGCTTGTAGAAGGATTTGAAATCCTTCATCGCGGCTTGGAGCTGTTGGTCGAGCTCCTTGTCGATTGCCAGCTTTTCTAGCACCGCCTTGAGCACATCCTCTTTCCGCGTCCGGAAATAATCCGCCATCTTTTCCTGGCAATCCTTCACCTTGTCGACTGGGACATCGTCAAAGTACCCCTTCTGCATGGCAAACAACAGGACCACTTCCATTTCGACCGGGAACGGCGTGTATTGAACCTGCTTAAATAGCTCAACAACTCGCTGACCGCGGTCTAGCTTCTTTCTCGTGCCCGGATCAACATCGGAACCGAATTGAGCAAAGGCTTGCAGATCGCGAAACTGGGCTAAATCCAGCTTGGTCGACCCCGCTACTTGCTTGACGGCCTTAATTTGCGCGGCCGAACCAACTCTGCTAACCGAAATTCCGACCGAGATAGCCGGACGTACTCCTTGGTAGAATAGGTCCGTTTCTAGATAAATCTGCCCGTCGGTAATAGAGATAACATTCGTGGGAATATAAGCAGACACATCGCCCGCTTGGGTTTCGACGACCGGTAAGGCGGTTAAAGAGCCACCTCCTTCCTTTTCACTGAGCCGGGCAGCGCGCTCCAACAAACGGGAGTGAAGATAGAACACGTCCCCGGGATAAGCCTCCCTTCCCGAAGGTCGCTTCAGGACGAGTGAGACTTGCCGGTAAGCTGCGGCGTGCTTCGACAGATCATCATAGACGATGAGGGCATCCATGCCATTGTCCATAAACCATTCGCCAATAGCGGCTCCGGCGTACGGAGCAATGTACTGATTCGTAGCGCTTTCTCCCGCAGGTGCTGAGACTACAACCGTGTACGGCATCGCTCCCGCCTTATCTAGAATATCGATCGTCCTAGCAACACTCATGTTCTTCTGGCCGATGGCGACGTAAATGCAATAAAGCGGCTGATGGTTTTTGAGATGACCTTCTTCGGCAGCGCGATTGAGCTTTGCTTGGCTGATAATGGTGTCCACTGCTACAGTCGTTTTGCCGGTAGCACGATCACCGATAATAAGCTCGCGCTGGCCTCGGCCGATCGGGATCATCGCGTCGATCGCCAGAATTCCGGTCTGCACAGGGACGCTCACGCTGCGCCTTTTGATGATGCCAGGCGCTATCCTTTCGACCGGATAATTAATATCCGACTTGATCGGGCCTTTGCCGTCGATCGGTTGGCCTAGAGCGTTGACCACTCGACCGAGCAAGCCCTTGCCCACGGGAACCGATAACAATCTCCCAGTGGTTCGTACCTCTGAGCCTTCCTTAATCTGCTCGGAATCACCCAGCAGAATCGCACCGACTTCGTCCTCCTCGAGGTTTAGAGCTAGACCATACAAGCCGCCCGGAAATTCGAGCATCTCGTTCAGCATCACGTCGCTCAAGCCCTCGAGTTTGGCGACTCCGTCACCCACTTCCCGAACCGTCCCAACGTTAGACCGCGAGGTATCCGCCTTAAGCCCGGAAATAGCGGTTTCTAGCTCTTCAAGGATCGTGCTCATCGTGGCCGGTTAAATCTGTTCCTGGAGGGTACGAAGGCGATTGCGGACCGACCCGTCCCAGACATCGTCTCCTAATTTCACACGTAATCCACCCAGTAAGGTGGAGTTAGTCTTAAATTCGATCGTCAGATCATCACCATACCGAGCCTTCAACTTGGTCACCAACAGGTCGCTTAAGTTCGTATTTAAAGCGGTCGCGCTTTCTACCACCGCATGATGCTTCGCTACCTCCAGACGCAGCAGCCGTTGGTAGTCCTTAAGCACTTCCCCAAAATGCCGGGGCTTTTCCGTCATGACTGATTGCACCACCTGATTAACCTTGTGTTCATCCAATTTTCCGTCGGTGAAACTAAGCTTGAGCAGCTGTCGGGAAGTTTTCCGGGCTTCTTTCGTCGTTCTCATGGCAATTAGGCCGCGATTTGTCGGGCCGTTTCTTCGTTGATTTTCTGATGATCCTGCGGGGTTAAAATTTTCTGGGTTACCTTTTCCGTGGTCTCGGCTACCAGACGGCCCACTTCCTTCTTCAATTCGGCCATCGTCCGTTCGCGTTCCAGGCTGAGAGATTCTTGAGTCCTCCGAACAATCTCCTGGGCCTCAGCTAGAGCAGCCTGTCGCTTCTCTTCGGCGAGCTTCTCGCCGCTGGTCTTAACTTCATCAATCAGGCGCTGCGCCTCAGCATTT
>DASUWQ010000566.1:0-4516 GCA_036378375.1 Chthoniobacterales bacterium | reverse complement strand
GCTCCCCTCCAATCTGATCCGCGCTCGAACCCAGCGCCTCCTAGATCCTGGATTCTGGCTCCTGACTCCTATTTTTTGCGTTCTTTGTGTTCTTTTGCGGTTATTAGTTTGATTCGATGGCAGGTATTGTCGTCCGGCCGCGGGCACGAATTTTTCATGGGCATGACTGGGTGTTTAACACCGAGGTGCTGAAGGTATTTGGTGACCCTGAGCCCGGGGCTGTCATTTCCCTTAAGGACGGGCGCGACCGGATGCTGGGTAGCGCTATTTTTAACCCGCGCTCGCAGATCGTCGCGCGTCGCTTTTCCCGCCGCCGCGAAAAGCTTGATCTGGAATTTTTCATTCGACGAATTCGGCAGGCCCATGAGGTCCGGAAGCAATGGACCCAGGATCGCGACCCTGGACGATTGGTCTGGAGCGAGAGCGATGGGCTCCCTGGACTAATTGTGGATCGCTATGGCGGCAATTTGGTGATCCAGACGTTGACCGTCGCGATGGATCAACGAAAAGACCTGATCGTTCAAGCCCTGGAAACGCTGTTCTCGCCCGCTTCAATTATCGAGCGCAACGATGCGACGGTGCGACGAGCCGAGGGCATGGAACTCAAAACCGGCGTCCTCAAAGGTGAAGTCCCGCCGCGTCTGAACATGAGCATCGCCGGAATGGATTTTGAGTTAGAGCTTTTGAGCGGACAAAAGACCGGGTTTTATCTCGATCAGATCGATAACTATCAAGAGGTCGCTCTGCTGGCGTCCGGGAAACGGGTACTGGATTGCTTTGCCAACCAAGGCGCCTTTGCCATAGCGTGCGCTAAGCGCAGTGCGGAATCGGTGACGGCAGTCGAGATCAGTGAATCTCTGGCGGCCGGTATCGAGACGAATGCGCGATTGAACCGGGTCTCATTGACGGTTCATCCGAAGAATGTTTTCGATTTTCTCACTGAACAGGTCGCTAAACAGGAAAACTACGATTTGATCATCTTGGATCCACCGTCCTTTACTCGGTCACGGGAAACGTTGGACAGCGCCCGACGCGGGTACAAAGAAATTCATTTGCGGGCGATTCAGTTGTTAGCGCCGCAGGGCCTGTTGGTCACGTTTTCCTGTTCGCATCACATGAGCCAGTCTGCCCTGTCGGATATTGTCGTCGATGCTAGCGTCGACGCGAAAAGACATGTGCGCCGGATCAAAACTCTGTCCCAGCCGCTTGATCACCCGATCTTGCCGCATCTTCCCGAGACTGAATATCTGAAGGGGTTCATTTTTCAGTTGTTGTAGGGGAGGGGCTAGGGGCATCTCGTTCTCGCACTCGTCGTCGTCCTCGAATTGGGGCTGTCAGGTATGGCTGCGGTCACTAGACGTGGGCCACGGTAGAGCATGCCACAGATGGGACTTATGGGACTCATAGGACTTATGGGTCGGTCCTCGATGGTAACGCCTACCCAACGATTCGAGGACGAGGACGACGACGAGTACGAGAACGATTATGAAGTGGCTGCACGCCGCTACGCCGATACGTATTAGGCTTGACAGAGAGGTTTTCCGGTCGCGGAAAGGGCATTTGTCGGATATTATGCCTGGATGTCAGAAGGTACGAAAGAGCCGTTCCTGGATCTCTCGAATGGCGAACCACCCCCGCCGGATGAGCTTGATTCTAAGGTTCAGCGCGCCCAAGAACAGCTCCTGCAACTGAAGCGCCAGCAGGAAGCGATCGAGCGACAGAAACGCGATCTGGAAGAGCTCAGTCGAAAGCAAGACGAGCTGGAAAAGGGACGCGCAGAGATGATCGAGAAACTGAGTCGGTCCATGGTTGTGATTGAACGCCAGACTTACGAAAGCGAGAAGCGGGTCGAACAGCTTAGGTCTTCGGCCACAGCTTTTGCGCAGCACCTGCGTGCGCTGGAGCGAATTAATCCAAAGACCTGGGCCAACGGCGATTTGCATCGCGAGTTGAGCAAAGCCTTGAGCGCGGTGGACGATGCCAGGGGCGAATATTCCAAATCAATTACTAAAATAAATGCAGAGTCGGAGACAGAGGTTCTCGAACCAATGGGTAATTCTGATTTTGCCGAGTACCCAGCCGACGAGGGGAGTTTCATCACGTGGTTTAAGAGGGGTTTAGCATTTACGCTACCTCTCATCATTTTTGGGCTGATCGCGCTGGCCATCCTCTTTATCGCGCACGCTGCCTTCGCCAGGTGATGCACCGAAAACCATTTCGCCAAACACCGATTGATTCTCAAAAAGATCAACTGACCAAGCAAGAAGAAGAGTTGCGCCGGCAAATGGCCGAGCTTGAAAAGGTCATCGCCGATGCGCCTAAGCTTGCGGAGGAGCGGTTGGAACGAGAACGTCAGGAGCGGATCGCGCGCGCGAGCGCGCGGCGCAGCCCCTTGGATTCTCCGGACATACTAGAAGATGTCCGTCACGAATCCGACGTTTTGACCGACCGGCCGCCCAGACCACGGCGAGCACAACGCCGCGCCGCCCGGCTGCGGCTAGTGGCTCTGGTGGTAGCTGTACTCGGGGCGAGCAGCATCGTGGTGTATCTCGTGATGCAGCTGATGAACCACCTCTAGTCCGGAGAGTAGATCTAGTGGACAGGAGTGGACTGAGTGGAGCTTCCTATTTGTCATTGAGGAGACCCGTCCACTCCGTCAACTTTGTCCACTACGTCCACTTCCGTCGGACGTTGACGGCGTTCTCAGGGCATTCTATTCGTTAAGACTTCTCGATGAGCGCGACAAAATTCGATGTGCGATATGTGGCCGAGCTTGCTCGGATAAAGCTGGAGCCTGCCGAGATTGCTACCTTCGAGTCGCAGCTTGGTCACGTGCTCGAGCATGTCGAGAAGCTTAACCAGCTCGATGTGAGTCAGGTTGAACCGACTGCGCATAGTTTCCCGATCTACAATATCTTTCGTGAGGACGAGACCCGATCGTCACTCGACCGCGAGGTCGTGCTGGCCAATGCGCCACGTCACGCTCAAGGTTTATTCATCGTAACCAAAGTGGTGGAATGACTTGTCCACCGAAGCTTTAACGAAGGAGGAAACGTGGCGCTTTCTTCACTCACGGTTCACGAAGCTCAGGACCTGCTTCGGCGAAAGGAGATATCGCCGAAAGAGATTGTTGAGGATCTAGTTAGACGAATCGAACAGGTCGATGGCGTCGTTCACGGGTACTTATCGTTCGATCCCGAGCGCGCTTTAAAAGATGCCGAACACGCGGATGTTTCGCTTCCGCTGGGAGGTATCCCCATTTCGATCAAGGACGTGGTCAGCGTTCAAGGCCATCCCTGCGGCTGCGCTTCGAAGATTCTACAGGGCTACGTCGCCCCGTTCGATGCCACGGTTATTAAGAAGTTGCGAGCAGCCGGCGCGATTCCCTTCGGGCGGACTAACATGGACGAGTTCGCCATGGGATCGTCTACTGAAAACTCTGCATTTGGTCCGAGCCGAAACCCGTGGGATCCGGATCGGACGCCCGGAGGCTCAAGCGGCGGATCTTCGGCTGTGGTTGCTGCGGATGAAGCATTGGCCGCGCTTGGCTCTGACACCGGAGGGTCTATCCGGCAACCCGCCGCCCTCTGCGGCTGCGTGGGTATTAAGCCGACTTACGGGCGGGTGTCTCGATATGGGCTGGTTGCTTTTGCTTCCTCTTTGGACCAGATCGGACCTCTTACAAAGGATGTCCGGGACGCGGCTATGATCATGAACGTCATCAGCGGGGTAGACCCGTGTGATTCAACGACGTTGGATGAGGCAGTGGCAGATTACACGGCCGATCTCGACAAAGGAGTAAAAAATCTCACGCTAGGTCTGCCCAAGGAATATTTCATCGAAGGTCTCGACCCTCAGGTTGAGGAGGCCGTGCGAGCCGCCGTGGCTCGGTATGAAAAGCTGGGAGCGAAGATCGTCGATATTTCGTTGCCGCACACCGAGCATGCACTGAGCACTTATTACATCATCGCTCCGGCTGAGGCCTCAGCAAATCTCGCCCGGTTCGACGGCGTCCGTTATGGTTTTCGGGCAGACGGGATAACCGGATTACTGGATCACTACGGCAAGACCCGGGAAGAAGGTTTTGGCCAGGAGGTGAAACGACGGATTATTCTGGGTACTTATGCGCTAAGCTCCGGCTACTACGACGCCTATTATCTTCGGGCGCAAAAGGTGAGAACTTTGATCCGGCGCGACTTTGACGATGCTTTTGCCAAAGTTGATGCCATCCTCTGCCCGACTTCTCCCACGCCCGCTTTCAAGTTAGGAGAACGGACCGACGACCCGCTGCAAATGTACCTGGCCGACGTTTTCACGTTGGCTGCGAACATGGCCGGCATTTGCGGGATCAGTATCCCGTGCGGCTTTGCCGAGGTCGAAGGAAAGAAATTGCCGATCGGCCTGCAAATTCTAGGCAAAGCCCTCAGCGAAGCCACTATCTTACAAGTGGCGAATACGTACGAGCAAAGCACCGATTGGCATCGGGTGAAACCGACCTTAGGTGAGAGGTGAGAGG
>DASUWQ010000565.1:0-3014 GCA_036378375.1 Chthoniobacterales bacterium | reverse complement strand
CTTAAACTCGAGCGGATTCCCTGCGCTCGGCGATTTCGGCGATAGCGTTCTGAAACTTAACGTGACCGATGGCATTTCTGTCTTTGATTATTTCACTCCCTTTAACCAAGCAGCCCCTAGTGCCGTTGATCGGGATCTAGCTTCAGGCGGTCCGATGGTGCTTGATATCGCGGACACGACCGGTTCCGTTTGGAAGCTGCTCTACCAAGCAGGCAAGGATGGCAATATCTATCTCCTAAACCGGAATTACCTTGGCAAGTTTAACCCTAACAACAATCACCAGATCTACCAAGAGATACCTAACGGTGTTCCAAACGGAGTATGGTCATCACCGGCGTATTTTAATGGCTCGATTTACGCAGGTTTAGGTCCCTTAGACGGGGCGGGGCCGCTCATACAATTGCAATTTGATTTCACTAATCCTGAGCTACCACTACTGAAAGCGACACCGGTGTCCTCTACGACAGTGCAGTTTAACTATCCCGGCGCAACCCCAACGGTCTCCTCCAATGGAACCACCAACGGAATTGTTTGGGCTTATGAGCGAAATGCCAGCGGCAAAGCCGTCTTGCATGCCTACGACGCGACTAATCTCAAAACTCAATTTTTCAGTTCCGGTGTTATTGGCAGTGCCGTTAAATTTGCTGTCCCGACAGTTTGCAACGGCAAAGTGTTCGTTGGTATGGCCAAGTCGATTGTTGCCTTCGGCGAAAAGTAGCGCGAGCCAATCCAATCTGTTAACTGAGATTCGGCCACCCTGTTCTTTCTTTCAGGTCAGTCCCTGATTTTCGCGATCTACGATTGATACTATTAATTCTTTTCGGGAGCCGTGACAGCGTTAACCGCAAAGCCATGGCGAAAGAATCAACGGGCGGAGGAAGTAAGAATGAAGGTCAAAAAGTATGAACGACAACGGCTTGCCGGACTCTCGGGGCCGATAATCCATCGTTGGCCCATCGACCACAAGTCGCATTTGAAAAATGGCGACGCATTCAAAGACTTCCACCGAGGCGCGATCACGAGACCGACCGGCGAGCAAAGGACGGTCCTACTCACCCCCGTAGCGACCCTAGGGTTCGTTGCGATGTTGCTACTCTTCCTCTGGTTCTTAGTGAGCATCGTTTAGACAAAACGGGCCAGACTCGTTCCAAATATAAGGCGGCGGGTTTGACCGACCCACCCCAATCGTAGTGTGCCGGGCAGGGATCGACAGTTGCCCGAGCCTCATTTCTTTTGTCTTTGTGACCGTTCGGCTGAGCTCAGGTCGAAGCCTTCGTGGTCTTTTCGCATTGTGATTTGAGTCTTCATCCACCTGCTACATCCTTTTTATTGCAAATTTGTTGGTTAGGTGAATAAACCGACATCCTGAAAGGATCCTCTTTTGAAAACGATTGATTCGGTAAAGCTGGCCCTGCTGTCCATGCAGCGAAACTCATGGGAACAAGGGGTCGCCATGGATGCTTTTTTCGAGCAGGGCGACCGGGACGTGGTAATCGCACTCGCCAAAGAAGCCGCTTATCGGAGAACACCTGACGGCCGCCCGGCAATGATCCGTCCAGACGAAGGAATCACCGATCCGTGCAGCGTCGGAGAAGCTTTGATTTTTGCGTTTCGGGAAACAGACGATAAGGAGCTGGGAGATGCGTGTGATTCGCTGTCGAACTGGGCGGTCAAATCAGCGCCCCGCAATCATGATGGAATTGTCTATCACGTTCCGAATCGACCGGAATTTTGGATCGACTCCATGTATATGCTGCCGCCGTATTTGGCAGCTGCGGGCCATCCGGAAGAAGCGCTCCGCCAAATCTATGGTTATCGGGCGGCGTTATTTGACCCGCAAAGCGGGCTGTTCAGTCATAAGTGGGACGACGAAAAGCAGGCGTTCGTACGAAAAGAGTTTTGGGGAGTCGGAAACGGTTGGGCTGCCGCCGGGCTCGCCAGAACAATTGACCTGCTCCCCGAAACCATGTCTTCGCAACGACGAGAGCTAGTACAGATCACGTGCGCGCTTATTGACTGTTTATTAAAGTACAAGCGGTCTGATTGGCTGTTTCACGATGTTATCGATGATCCCGGAAGCTTCGTGGAAGTGAATTTATCGCAAATGCTAGCATACACGATTTATCGCGGGCTCATTGCGGGATGGCTTCCCGATGAACATGAAAGACCCGCGCGATCGCTGAGGCAGGCCGTTTCTGGCAAGGTGGACCGGTTCGGGCTCGTACAAGGCGTTTGTGGAGCACCGCATTTCGACCGACCCGGTGTCGCGGCCGAGGGCCAATCGTTTTACCTAATGTTAGACGCAGCGGCGCAAAGATGGGCATATGCCTCGCAAACACGCCGTTCTTAAAACCTAAAATCACAATACGGAAAGATCACAAAGTTGGAATCAACCGCGAATTGACACGAATGAACACGAATCAAAATATCTTACTGGCAAATAGATGCAGATCGTCTTAACGCTCCGTTGAAATTCTCTATTCGCGTTTATTCGTGTCCATTCGCGGTTGATTCGGCCTTCTCCGAACTAGATAAACAGCTGGCGTAGTCGGAGGAAGTGAAGCGGGTTTCCGAGCAGGCGTAGAACGGCCAGTTGTCGGCGTTTATGGGCGACGCGGCCGATGTCGCGTAGTAGCCCGCAAAAACGTGGCGAACGCTCGGGTCAGAATGGATAGCGGCCGCTAGAGATTGAAGATTTTCGGCCGAAAAGATGTTGTACCCATACGCGGTGGAGAACCGGTATTCGAGAGCCCATTTAGGATCCGATCTGCCTCCCGCTAGATCCAGATAGTAGGTGGTAATATCCGAAACCTCGCCTGTGCTCATCTGGTATTGTAAAACTGAAAAGCCGGGATTATTCCCGAAGATTGGGCTTATAGCCGGCGTTATCCGAAACGCGATCGGTGATGCGCTCCCGTCCGGGCTGAGAACTCGGAAATCATCCATATGCGTATGGCCAGCCAGCGCGATCTGCACAATGCCTCCGTAGGTCTTCATCAAATCCAGGAATTGAA
>DASUWQ010000564.1:0-7947 GCA_036378375.1 Chthoniobacterales bacterium | reverse complement strand
CGCGTTCCCAATGCAAGGTGTTGCACCGATCGTTCCTGCTTCGCCGACCCCTTTTACCCCGAGTAGATTCGAAGGCGACGGCGTCTCCGTGCTGCCCAGCGCATATTCCGGTATGTCCACGGCCCGCGGTATCGCGTAATCCATGAACTCACCCGTTAACAACTGACCGTTCTCGTCGTAGACCGTCCGTTCCATCAACGCTGCACCGAGTGATTGAGCGATTCCCCCTTGCACCTGTCCCTCAATCAGCAACGGGTTCACCTGTTTACCGCAATCGTCGACCGCCGTGTATTTGAGGATCTTGACCTGACCGGTCTCACGGTCCGCTTCCACCGCACAGATGTGGGTCCCGAACGGGAACGTACAGTTAGGCGGTTCGAAGAAGCTCGAAGCCTCGAGTCCAGGCTCGAACCCCGGAGGCAGATTCTTCGCGACGTACGCCTCGCTGGCCAATTGACCCCAGCCGATACTCTTCGCTTCGGCGCCGCGAACGAAGAACTTTCCGTTGGCGAACTCGATGTCAGCCGGTGCCGCCTCCAAAAGCGCACCCGCTAAAGTTTTTGTTTTCTCGATAATTTTATCGATCGACATCGCAATCGCGGTGCCGCCCAGCGCGGTGGCTCGGCTGCCATAGGTGTCGCGGCCAAAATGAGCCGTTGCCGTGTCCCCGCGCAGAACCACGATATCTTCGATCGGGATCCCCAAACGATCGGCTGCGATTTGAGCGAAGCTGGTTTCTTGCCCTTGTCCATGCGGTGTCGTGCCGGTGATCACCGTTACTTTTCCGGAAATCTCAATCCGGACACAACCCCACTCCCAACCCCCTGCCGCCATGATCTTGGAAGGACCGAGGGCGCAGATCTCAACGTAAGTCGAAATACCGATCCCGAAGAGCCGGCCTTCCGCTCGTGCGTTCTCTTGCTCCTTCAGCAATCGCGGCCATTGAGCCAGCTCTTGGGCTTTCTCGAGTGCCGCCTGGTAGTTACCGCTATCGTATTGCAGCCCGGTTGCGGTTGTGAATGGGAACTCGCCCGAGCCCGGCATATTCTTTAATCGTACCTGCAGCCGGTCTTGACCCAGCTCCGCGGCGACGTAGTCCATTACTCTCTCTATAATGTAGGTTGCTTCCGGCCGCCCTGCCCCTCGATACGCATCCGTCGCCACTTTGTTGGTGTGAACACCAGTGACGTCGACTTTTACCGCTTTCAGCTTATAACAACCACCAATCATCAGGCCGGTCAGCGTCGGGATGGCGGGCGTGAGGAGCTGCAGATAGGAACCGATATCAGCGATGATCTTGGAGCGAATCGCCAGTACCGTGCCATCATTCTTTACCGCGACCTCGTGATCTCCGATCTGGTCTCGTCCATGAATGGTGGCCGCTGCATTTTCGCGTCGGCTCTCGATCCATTTGACTGGTTGATTGAGCAGCATGGCCAGATGGCAGACCACTGCTTCTTCCGCGTAAAGATTCAGTTTTGATCCGAATCCACCGCCTACTTCCGGCGCAACCACTCGAAGCTTATTTTCCGGGATTCCGATCATTCCAGGTAACAGCGTACGCAGCAGGTGTGGGACCTGGGTCGAGGTGTAAAGAGTGAGCGAGGACTCACCCGCATGCCAGGAAGCGGCGCAACCCCGTGGCTCCAGTGCCATTGGCGTCAGGCGTTGATGATTGATTCGCAGCTTAAGGACCCGGTCTGCCTCGTTAAAAGCGGCTTCTATATCGCCGCCCGCCAAGCCCCAGGTAAACGCGATGTTTGTCCCCAGCTCCGGATGCGTCAGCGGAGAATCGTTCTCCAACGCTTTCTCGGCATCTGTCACCGCCGGCAACGCCTCGTAGTCGATCTCGACCAACTCCAATGCATCTCGCGCGATGGCGCGGGTCTTGGCCACGACTACGGCGACGGGATGTCCCACAAAATAGACCCGAGCGCCGGCCAACGCCGTATGCACCGGGGATTTCCCGCCGGGCAGCGGGCTCGCGCAAGGGATGGTCCCTGCTTTTTCGTTGATGTCCGCGCCGGTGAAGACGCCAATTACACCAGGCAACTGTTTAGCTGCCTCCGTATTGATCGATCGAATGTTCGCATTGGCGTATGGGCTGCGGACAAACTCGGCGTGCAACATCCCGGTTAGCTTGAGATCGTCGACATACGTCGCAATGCCTTTGAGCAGCCGCGGGTCTTCCACCCGCTTCATCGCTCGCCCGAAATACTTAGGGTTAGACGTTGCTGCTGGGGGTTTCTCGGTGGTCGTGGACATCTTTATGCACGTCCTTTCTTTGCCGCGTATTCGACGGCGTCGATAATATGGGTATAACCGGTGCACCGGCAGAGGTTGCCATCGAGCGCATGCCGGATCTCGTCACGCGTTGGCGCCTCATTCCGCTCGAGGAGTTGCATCGCGGTCATCATCATGCCCGGCGTGCAATACCCACATTGCAGTCCGTGGCATTCCCAGAATCCCTCCTGAATGGGGTGCATCTCGCCATTAGCAAGGCCCTCGACCGTAGTCACTTCTGCGCCGTCAGCCTGCACCGCAAACATGGTACAGGATTTAACCGCTTGCCCGTCAACGAGGACGGTGCACGCGCCGCAAACGCTGGTCTCGCATCCCACGTGCGTACCGGTGAGGCCGCACGTCTCCCTTAGAAAATGAGCAAGCAATAAGCGAGGTTCTACCTCGGCTTCGTGCAAGACTCCGTTGACACGGATCTTAACGGATATGTTCATGGGTGCTCTCCTCCAGAATCGGAAAGACGTCCCCCCAAAACCCATTGAACTAAAACATCCTAGAGAAGCCAAGCAAGATAAATTCAGAGGAACTCTCGAAACAGCGTGTGCGCTTCTTGCCGTATGGGCGATGGCGCAACGACCGGCGAAGGGGCATATGCGGGTGGACGGGTTGTTTTCTTGGGAATATTATTGAGCAGTGGGCCATCATCCATTAGGGAAAGTTTGAGCCTTTCCCCAGCAGAACAATCATGAAATCGCGACGAGAATTCTTCTTTGCTTTGGGTGGTTTCACTATGGCGGCTCTTCTTTCGGTCAGTAGGGGTGAAAATTCAGACGCGCAGAAAATGGTCACAGTCCGCTTGATCGGACCGGACGGAGACCTCACTGGACCAATTTCCGTTCCTAAGGTCATTAAAACCGACGCCGAGTGGCGGAAGATACTAACCGACGAACAATATCGGATAGCCCGCGGCAAAGGCACTGAACCTGCCTTTTGCGGTACGCTGCTAGATAATCACCGGGAAGGCATCTATCACTGTATTTGTTGCCAGTTACCGCTTTTTTCCTCCTCCGCTAAGTTCAATTCAGGAACCGGTTGGCCGAGCTTTTTCCAGCCCATTGCTAAAGAGAATGTTTCGTTGAAGCAGGACAACAGTTTTGGGATGGTCCGCACGGAAATTCTGTGTGCTCGCTGCGACGGGCATCTTGGGCACGTATTCGACGATGGTCCCCGCCCGACCGGGTTACGTTTTTGTCTGAATTCCGCTTCGCTGACCTTCGTTGATCAAGGTAAAGAGGTTCCGGAAGTCGCCAAATAGTGGGCGATCCGAAATCGTGATCCAGGGGGCCTGGAGGCCACGCCCGCAACGCTTCGCGTAGCGATGCGGGCGGGGGAGCCGCTTTTACCCGAACCCCGCTTGCGCGCACATTCCTGAAACCCCCGCGTTTGCTGCCTAGGCGTTTACTTTGCAGGCGGCTCCCGCGAACGGCCCCTGATGCCCTTATAACCCACCGCGATCCATTGTTTCCTACCGGCGCCACGCGACCAGGTAAAACAACGCTGTGAAACGTTCGCGGGAGCCGCCCGCTAAAGAAACTGCTCCGCTGTACAACCTCTATTTGCGTGATCAGCTCAGGTTCCCGGGCAACGGTCTAAAGCGGCTCCCCCGCCCGCATCGCTACGCGAAGCGTTGCGGGCGTGGCCTCCGGGCGATTCGGCTAAATCGCCGTTTTGCCGGTGCGCCCATTCGCCGTTTCGCCGACACGCCGATACGCCGTTTCGCCGGCACGCTTTCCTCAACTCCTTCATTGCCATTCGCTCGACACCCCGGTACTCTCGGCCCCTTCATGTTCGAGGCCTGCCAGCGAAAAAACGTTCGCAATAGAGTTGAACAAAACTACCCAAGTACTTCTTCGCGCAGTTCACATCTCACCTACTCGATTCACTCGTGACGAATTCTCTCTCTAGCGCCGAACATGCTCATCCCAACCACACCTTTGCCTCGTCCCGGAACCAAGTCGTGGGCCAAGGAATTTCGCCCTGCTGGATCAGTCCTATCGCTTCTTGCCGGCTTCATTCCGGTAGCCACGGTTATCGGAATTATTTGTTTCCGCGGGGTGCTTGACGCCCCGGACGCCTCGGCGAAAAAGCAGGTTAGCTTTTCCGCGTTTGATGAGCTTTCGCGCTCGATCCATGCCGATCCGGCTAACTCACAATTCGAAGGTTGTTTCATCAATGTTTCCGGGCAATTGCCCTGCAACCATGGCGGATCTTTAGCAGAGCTCCCGGACGGGTCCCTCGTTTGCTCCTGGTACGCAGCCTCAAGCGAAGCCGCGCCCGACGCCCGAATCTTCTCTTCCCGACTAATAAGAGGCAGCCGAACCTGGACCGAGCCCGAAGTTATCGTTGGGCCGCAAACTCCGATACAAGGTCACTGGCTGGCAAATAAGTCCGTCGGGGACACTGTGCTTTTCCTGGATCACGAGCAGTGTCTCTGGCTTTTCTTTGCGGGGGTCACCATTGGCGGATGGTCAGGAGCCCACGTCGATTTCGTGGTGTCGCGCGACTTCGGACGGCATTGGTCGCCGGTACAGCGGTTGATTGACGGGTTCGGCCAGTCACCTCGGAGCAAGTTACTAGAGTTGGCCGATGGTCAGGTTATGATCCCACTCTCCTCCTGGTTATTTCATTGGGAGGGTTACACCGTTTGCTTGAACCTCCTTGACGGTCAGGTGATCAAAAAAAGCATCGCTGCGAAAATCCCCGGGCCGGAAAACAGCCAGCCGACTCTAGTAACTTTTAGTAATGGTGCGGTCGTTGCTTATCTGCGAAATCCCCGTGGCGGGTCTGTTTTGTTCTCGAGATGGAATCCTGGACTGGACCAATGGTCACCAGCCAAGTCTATCAATTTGCCTAGCCCCGACTCAGCGGTTGACGCCATTGCTTGTGAAGACGGTGTGCTGGTTGTCTACAGCTCCGACCGATTCCACCGGTTTGGTATGAGTGTGGCCTGGTCGGCAGACGGTGAGCATTTTTCGCAGGTCACAAGCTTAGGAGATCGGGCCGATGTCAGTGTCTCCTATCCAACCGTGATCCAATCAAGTGACGGTGATTATCACCTGATCTACACCTACGCCGGCCGCTCGAGGATCAAGTATCTTCATCTGCCGAAACAATGGATCCACGATGAGGTTGCCAAGGTTCGAGATGCCGGCGCCATCGCTGGCAACGACCATCGTTGGTAGAGCGCCCGGCTAATCGTTCTCGTCCTCGTCGTCGTCCTCGATTCGAAACGTTTGATCGCCAGAACACGGGCTGATTTTTCGCGAAGGGATTTAATAATCGCGGGTCGCCGTTTCGCCCATTTCCGGTGCTACCGCTCGCGCCCGCACCCCGCTTGTCACAAAAAGCCCCCCTATCCGGTCCCTCTCTTAACAGCTGGCGAGACCTTGAACTCCTCGAACTCCTCCCTTTTCCTATTCATCAACGCTGACCTTCACCCCGAACCATGAACAACCACCACCCTGGCCATGACCAAAAACCGCAAACGACCAGTGCGGAGGATGCGATCCGGTTGGCCACCTTCGACCAATACCGCGGCCTGCTTTTCTCCATCGCTTATCGCATGCTCGGGACGGTCGCCGACGCCGAGGACATGCTCCAGGAGGCCTTTATCCGGTGGCACCAATCTGCGGACCAAGATATCCGATCACCGCGAGCGTTCCTGGTCACAATTATTAGCCGCCTCTGCATGAACCATCTGCAATCCGCCCGGGTTCAACGCGAAGAATATATTGGTCAATGGTTACCGGAACCGCTCTTAACGGATCCAAACAACGATCCGTTTAAAGCACTGAAAATCGACGAATCACTTTCGATGGCCTTCCTGGTGTTATTAGAGCGGCTTACACCGATGGAACGCGCGGTTTTCCTTCTCCATGAGGTATTTAACTATAAACATACTGAAATCGCGGAAATTCTCGATCAAAGCGAAGCCAACTGCCGGCAAGTGTTGCGCAGGGCGCGGCAACATGTGGGAGCTGTCGGCCGGCGATTCAAAGCCTCCACTCAAGACACTAACGACCTATTCGATCGATTTCTACAAGCGACCCGCACCGGCGACATGGATGGCCTGGTTGCCTTATTAGCTCGCGACGTTGTCCTCCACTCCGACGGCGGTGGGAAAGCCGTTGCCGTACCACGGCCGATTAAAGGCGCCGACAAAGTCGCTCGCGGCATTTTAAGAAGCATGGAAAAGACCGTACCAAGAGAGGTGATCGGCCACGTGGCGCAGATCAACGGAAAACGCGCCGTGATCGGTTATCTGCACGGGAAACCGTTCTCGGTGGTTTCACTGAATGTCAGCAAAGGCCGCATCAAAGACGTTTTCGTGGTTACCAACCCAGACAAATTGGCGCATCTCCCGCAGCTACAGGAGGACTGACCCGCCTCCCATCGTTCTCGTGCTGGACCAGCTCCGGAGGAGCGAAATCTTTATAGTAACGATACGAAAAATCGGGGGGAGCTCCGTAGGAGCGGCATCTGGTTGGTAGCCGCACGGGAAAGTGTCATGTATATCACCGACCGTTGAAAATCTGGTGCGTGGCCATCCGCCGCGATATGCCGGCTCCTGCGGAGCTAACGATAATTTAGACGGCGATATTTCTATAAAGATTTCGCTCCTACGGAGCTTTCCACCAAGAGCACGCTTTGGTTGTCACAAAACGCCCACCTCGACTGTCTACCCCCTTGATGAAACTATTGATACTTGGCGCGACCGGCGCCACCGGGCTGCATGTCGTTGCCCAGGCGGTTGAGCGCGGGCACACGGTCACGGCTTTGGTTCGAAACACTTTGCCACTTGATAAGTTCGAAGACCGCATCACCGTGGTTCGCGGAGATCTGTTAGATCCCGCAGAGCTCGCCAGGGCTTTGGCGGGACAAGAGGCGGTTCTATCCGCTTTCGGTCCGCGTCTTCCGATCTCTAAAGCGGATGCCGACCTGCTCCAACGCTTTGCGGTCGCCGTAACGCAGGGAATGCAAAAGGCCGGTGTCCGGCGTGTCGTAATAGAATCAACCGCTTTCCTCTTCAAGGATGCGATTTTCCCACCGGCCCACCTTTTCGGCCGCCTGTTTTTCCCCGGAGTCGTACGCGACGCCGGCGAAATGGAAAGCATCGTCGCTAAGAGCGGGCTCGATTGGACCTTGGTACGCCCACCCCAGTTGACCAACAAACCGGCCGCCGGCAAGTATCGGACAACAGTTGGACACCTCCCACCCTTCGGTTTCAATATCTCTCGCGCCGACGTCGCCGATTTCATGATCAAAGCCGGCGAAAACCATGCCTCAATTCAAAAAATCATCGGACTAGCGAACTAAGTTAGCAGTTAGCGGTCTGCGGTTTGCCGTCCTATAAGTCCTATAGGTCATATAAGTCCCATCTGAGCCACCCCTGACAACGTCCCTGCCGACAAACGATCCACCACCCCACCACATGCCCATGAGAGACGCTAAAAAACGAATCACCGAAGCCGTAACCTCCTGGGGAGAAATTACCCTGGCTCCTCATCGCTTCGGAGGAACCGCTTTTATGTTAGGGAAAAGCGAGCTCGGACATATCCATGGCGAGCGTTTGATCGATATCCCATTCCCCAAGCCGGTCCGGGATGAGCTGGTCAGCAGCGGCCAAGCGGAACCGCATCATATTTT
>DASUWQ010000563.1:0-24769 GCA_036378375.1 Chthoniobacterales bacterium | reverse complement strand
TTCGTCGAATTCGGGGATCAAGGCTCGAATTTAGATAACTCACAAATAAAGGCCGCTCTCGACGTGATTCATCAAGCGGAACGCCCCTTTCTTTTTGTTTACATTCACGGCTGGCAAAACAACGCGAACTCGCGCGATGTTTGCCGGTTTGAACACTTTCTGGATTCAATATCGAGTTTCTCTCAGGCCACTGGCCAAAAACTGAATGTAATCGGTGTTTATATCGCTTGGCGTGGCCGAGACATCGTATTCCCTGGGCTGAACTTGCTCACATTCTTTAGCCGTAAGTCAGTGGCTGCAGGGATCGCCTCCCAAGTCAGTTGCCTGGCGACTCTTGATGAACTCGCCTTGGCAGCTCAGGATCCGAGCAAGAAAGTACATCGCTGTATCCTGATTGGACATTCGTTTGGCGGATTGTTACTTGGGAATACGCTCTCCCATTCTATTCTCGATGCGAGTGGCTTCGGCACTCGTAATACCAGCCCGTGGGACATGGCGGTGACGTTCAATTCAGCGGACAGTTCCATCAGCACTAGACAGTTAATGAAGGAACTCGATTACCTTTATCGATACGACCCGATCCGGCACGCCTACGTCAGCCGATCAGCCGCCGATAAAGACGCTACGGCGATACCGGAAAACCGACCATTTCTGGTCTTTCTTCAATCGGAGGACGATCTGCCAACTCAGACATTCTTCCCCATCAGTACCGAATTCTATAATACGTTAACCTTTCGAAATCATTGGGACAAAGTACCGGTGCCCGGCCATCCAGGGGAAAAAGTATCGGAGCGGGAATTTTATAGCCACACGCCCGGCAACAATCCCTACCTGGTCAATTACCGAGTGGTTCCGCTTGGGGAAGCCAGTCCGCCTCCTGGTTTAAAGGCGACGGAGAACAGGGCATTTGAAGCCAATATTCTCCAGAATCACCCAGACTATTCTTTTTATACGAGCGAACGTAACGATGGTCACGAAAATCGCTTCTGCCACAATGGCGACTATGATCCGGATGAAGCTCGTAGATATACAGCTCAAGAGCACTGGCGACGTTGGCAGTTTGTTTATTCAGGGAATGCCCGCGTCCCCTGTTGGGTCGTGCGTGTGCCGAAAGAGATCATTCGGGGGCATGGAGGCCTGTGGAGCGACAACTCCGTGGCGTTGTTAGCCGCTTTATTTCGCATCCAGTTTCCGATCACGGCGGCCGGAGGGGTGGCTCCGGCGCAATTGCGCCGCGCTCCAAATACCCCGGGATTTCAATAAGTAAAAAAGGACGCTCTCCGCGGTTTTATGTGGGTAGCCGGTCGCGAGAAACTGCAAACTCCAAAGAAGCATCAAATAGAAGAGCACAAAGGTCTCAAAGGGGAACGTGCTCCGTAGGAGCTAAATCTTTATAGCGAAGCGCTCGACGAGCGCCCTCACGCGCTCTTTCTGACGGCTGGGCTTAAATCGCTTGGTTCTGGTTAGCTCGGCGATACCATGGAGGCTCGCCCAAAACAGTTCCGATATAACCTCTGATTTCGAGCTCTGCCCCGGAAACAACTCCAGGAATTGGGAAAACGCGAATCGCAGCTCTGGAGGAGTAGCCGCGTCATCGAATGGTACGCTCAGGCTGAGCGAGAACATCACTTCATACAGTGCGGGTGAAGACGCGGCGAACTCCAGATATGCAGCCGCGACCGATTCGATCGTATTTCCACGCTTAGCCCGGTTCCGTGCCTTCTCCATAGCCAGGCCTAGCTCCTGGAAACCCTCGACAGCAACCGCGTCGAGAATCCCTTGGCGGCTTTCAAAATGAGCGTACAAGACGGGTTGGCTGTATGAAATTTCGTCGGATAGCCGTCGAACGGTTACATTGGACCACCCTTCAAGCTCCGCGATTCGTCGGGCGGCACTGATGATCTGTGCCCGGCGGGCCTGCTTGTCCCGCAGTTTTCGTTCTGCAATTCGGTTAGCTGCCGGAGTCGTTGCCATCTATAGGAAATATAGCGCTGCTAGGGTCGACGGTGAAACTTTTTCCGAACGCCGGCGCAAAATATAGCGTTGACAGATTATCTAGCACTGATAGATATTATGTGGATGAACAATTTTATGCCTAACCCTATGCCCGCTTTCTCTCGCTCCGCTCATCGCTGTGGGAATCTTGGTTATCGGTTGTTTCTACCTAGTATCGCCTCCCCGAATCTTAGGAACATTTGGTCTGACCTGGGAGTTTTAACGACTTCGTAATCGCTGACTGTCTCTTCCAATGGACGTCTTATTCTTGATTCTCGTTGTTTCGGCCGGAACCCTCCTAGGCAACGAATTCAGCATAGGGTTCTTGATTCATCCGGCCCTATCCCGGACGGATGCTGAGCGCTTTCTTCCCGCGATTCAGGTCTTCGCTCAATTATTTGGCAAGATCATGCCCTTCTGGATGGTGGGGACCGCGTTGTTGCATCTTGTTCTTCTCGTTGTCACGTGGAATTGGCCGGCGATTTCGACTGTGCTGCTACTGGTAGCGACGCTGCTCTGGCTTCTCATTTGTATTTTTAGCCTGGTTGGGCCGGTGCCGATCAATAATAGGGTCAAAGCTTGGGATATCCGGAATCTTCCGCCAGATTGGCGGGAACAACGACGGCGCTGGGACCAGCTTAATGCAATTCGTGTGGTCATGATCGCGGCAGCTTTTCTTGCGCTGGTGGGGAGTTACCGAACTTTAGGATGGCATTAGTTCATGCAGAAAGCTCCGGTGCAGGACGACTTTTGAATTGAAGAGAAGAGCACAAAGGTCACCAAGGGGAACGTGCTCCGTAGGAGCAAAATCTTTATAGCTGTGCCGAAAAAAATTGCGGGCTAGCTCCGCAGGAGCGGCATCTATGGTGAATTGGGGCGCGCAAATATTGGACGGAATTTTCTGCGCCAACAAGTGACAACCTAAGCTGTTGGTACGTTGCCCCGGACGGTTCGGGATGCGATCCTGGCGACATGAGCAGCGCCGACCCGGACCACAAAACGTTGTTTCTTCGCAATTACGAATTGTACGAGGCGGCCAAGGAACGCGGAGAATCAAAGGAGATTCAGCGTCTTGCACTGCTGGCACTAAATCAGATTTATCTCATATCAGATGTTCCCGCTCATGCAGATCGAGAAGCAAACGCTCAGGTGATGCATGATCTGTTGGGACCGCCGCACACAGAAGCTGAGGTCCGGGAAAAGTACGATGAACTGCGGGCCGATGCCGGGGTATGATGCCTGGCACTGGGATCAGTGAGCTTGCTAAGGCATCGTCGGGTTAAACGGCCACTTGACCGTGACGACCGCGCGGGTTGTCAAAATCGGGACGGAAAAGGGGTCAGTCAGCTTGACTGATCCCTTTTTGCTTCTAATCACGAAGAATCGAAGAGTCAACCTTAGATGGACGCAGATTTACGCAGATAAATACGTTCAGAGAAGATCGCGATGGGTGTAAGAAGCCGCCGCTGCAAATTAGGCTCGACCCGCTATTTAGTCACAAACCTTGTACTTCTCGGTTCGTCTCCGTATCTGCGTCCATCAGCGGTTCGACAGTTCTGTTATTCACCATTCGTGTTCATTCGTGTCCATTCGCGGTTGTCTTCTCGATTCGCGCGATCGGATGTCACGATCAATGCAATGGAGCTCTGATCTCACGTTCCAAGGCTAGAAACTGACAATATCGACTAATTGCTTTCTCTAGTGCGCCTGCTTCTGCCCGCGTCGAGGGCCTGAAAAAGTTAGTAGTGACCCTGGCTGCGTTCTTTCCGAGCTCGCGCTTCCAGGTGCCAACCACTCTGCCGTTGACAACAATCGTACCTAAAAATATGCCGTTTGATCCGGCTTGCACTTTCTGCGCATGAGTCGGATTCAGCGAAGCACTACGATCTCGATACCCCAGTAAGTACTCATCAAATCCGGGAAGCAGATGGACCATCGGCGGCCCCTTATTCAGGCTCGGTGTTTCCGGGCTGACCCAGTAAATCTTATTATCAGCAGTTACTGATTCGAGACGCGGTTTGATCATTGCGAGACCCGCCTTAGCATCACTGACTTTTAATCCTGACCACCACACAAAATCTTGGAGGGTGGCGGGGCCATGCCCGGAAAAGTAACGGGAGGTCAACTCGGCCAAGGCAGCATCGCGACCAAGCGTACGGTTTTGTGGCGTCCACTCTTCGAGCAGAGTAAAAGTTGCCTGTTTTCTTCGGCGTGCACCAAAGCAGATGATTCGGTCAACGCCCATTCGCCAAAGGATATGGTAACCGCGCTGCCCTTCCACCGAGATCCGAGCCCGCTGTAATACTGCATAGATCTCATCTCGAGTTAGCTGCTGCGAACCTTGGAGAGCCTTAACCAGAACCTTCCGGATGCGCGCCAAGGCTGGGTTATCCAAACCGTACCGTTCAAAGCGCAAACTAGCGGTCGAAATGATCCTTGGCGCCATCAGTTCTAATAACCAATGCACGTCGGCTGCCGCTATAAAGTGTAGCGTGCCGCGGAGCGGCCAGGTACGGACAATCGTCCGATCTGCAATCGCACGCTCCACGTCCTGTTCGGTCGCATCCGGTAGACGCAGGCCAATAGCCCAAAGGGTGCCCAAATAATCTTGAGCTTGCATGGCGCCAAGTGAACTCACAACCTGAGCTGGGTCTTGGCATCGAGTTGCCACAATCTGCTGATTAACCAACCGGAGACGGACTATTTCTGCGTCGGTCATTTATGCAAATTCTTTGGGCCACCACGACGATATCGGCCGTCGCGGTCGGTTGTACACTGTGGTCAATCAGGCCTTCTCCGGCAAGCTCCGTAGGAGCGAAATCTTTATAGCTACGCCGTCCGTAAAACGCAGGTAGCTCCGCAGGAGCGGCATATGACGCTCACGTGATCCAAATCGCGATAGCCGCAAAAAGGTCACGCCCGCAACGCGTCGCATAGCGTCCTACCGTCGCTCTGCGCTCACCCGAATATACTTCGGTCGCCGCCGAACTGTTGCCGCTTGTTCGGATACATACGGACCGATACCCTGATCTAGGAGCAAACATCTCGTGAAAGCCCTCACTGAGCCTTTAAACACCATGGAACGCGGCAAAACGGAAATGCACGGCACACGCAAAGAGGTAAAGCCAAAGATCGGCTTAACCATTCTGGCAACCAGTCTGGGATTTGTTCTCGTTCAGCTGGATGTCTCGATCGTCAATATTGCCTTAGCCAGGATCGGCGCAGATCTCGGCACGCCGGTGGCCGGATTACAATGGATCGTCGATTCCTATGCGCTCGCATTTGCGGCCCTGCTTTTGTCAGCCGGTGCGCTCGGTGACCAGATTGGTGCGCGCAAAGGGTTCATCATTGGCTTCGCAGCTTTCGTGGCAGCGTCACTCGGTTGCGGCCTGGCCCCCGGCCCAATCGCTCTGATCGTTGCTCGCGCTTTCCAAGGGATTGGAGCTGCCCTCCTGGTCCCATGCTCGTTAGCATTGTTAAATCAAGCGGCCGGAAATGACGCTCGATTGCGAACTCGCGCGGTTAGCCTTTGGACTGCATCCGGCAGCGTCGCTTTAGCAGTTGGTCCGATACTAGGTGGATTCCTGGTCGCTAGCTTGGGTTGGCGAAGCATTTTTCTCATTAATATTCCAATTGGGCTGGCTGGTATCTTCCTAACCCAGGCGTTCGTGCAAGAGTCCGCTAGTCGACATCATACCTTCGATCCCGCCGGCCAATTATTTGCGATCACAGCACTTCTCGGACTAGTTGGCGCCGTCATTTTTTCCGAAGGCAGCGGGGGTAGCCCGATCGTTTGGTCTTCTTTGATCGTCGCTTTCATTTCTGGCGCTGCGTTTGTATTGGTTGAGTCTCGAGTTTCTTCACCCATGCTGCCGCTAGATTTCTTTCGGCAACCGGCCTTCACAGCGGCCACCGTGGTTGGACTCGCTGTTAATTTCACGGTCTATGGCGTCATTTTTATACTCGGGCTTTACCTGCAACGAATCCGCGGATATTCACCGGTGATGAGCGGCCTGATACTTCTGCCGGTCCCGATCGCCTTTCTTTTTTCCAATCTCTTTGCGGCATGGATGGCGAGAGCAACTAACTTACGTCTATTGATGGTGATCGGCTTATTAGTTGGCGCTGCCGGTTACTGGTCGCTCAACTCGATTGACGCCGGCACCTCCTATCTGCAAATGTTGCCCGGGTTTGTCATAATGCCGTTAGGTGTAGGCCTCGCCGTCCCCTGCATGACGACTGCCCTACTGACCGCCGTGCCGGGTTCCCGGTCCGGTGTGGCTTCGGGAGTTCTGAACAGTGTGCGGCAAGCCGGTGGAGCGCTAGGCGTTGCTGCGTACGGGGCCCTGTTGAATGACAAGAGCGTTGCGGGTGCTCAGCTATCGTTTTCTATTTCGGCGGTACTGCTTATTCTCGCGGCGGTCGTCGCCGCGATCGGAGTTAAGCGCAAGACAGTGCTTCCATCCCTTGCCCAATCGGAATGCTAGATCGGTGAGGAGCTGCGTCAGCGCAAATCTGCTATCTGCTATTTGCTATCGTGCACTACTCCACCACGTCTGCCCTTTGAGAAACTGAACGCTCCGACTAGCCCATTCATCCTCCAGCTTCAGGGTCTTTTCTAGCGTCCCGGCAAAGGGAGTCCAGTGTTCTACAATCACATTCGGCCGATGCCCATTCTTAGCGAGAGTCGAAAAAAGGTCAGTCAAAGGCAAACATCCTTCACCCACTGGTCGTCCGCGAAAGGCAAAGCCCATTAAGAACTCAATGCGTTCAACCGCAAAATCTTTTAGGTGCACATTGATCGCGTGAGCAGCGAGATGATTAAGAATCTGCTCCTTGTTCTCCAAAGCGCCGAATGAGTTGGTCAGATCCAGGCAGGCTCCCAGATAATCGTCGCCCAAAGTATTAATCAGATTGCCTAAGTCCCGCGTCGAGTATGCCTCATAGTTTTCGAGCGCAATCTTAATATCTGCCTCGTGGAATGCCGGGAGTACCTCGCGTAGATCTCGTTCGACTTCCTCGAGGGGCGGAGGTTTCCCATGCCATCCTGCCATCGTGCGAATCAGTTTAGCGCCAACCTGTTTCGCGATCCCAAGATAGTTGAGTAAATGAGAGGGTGTTACGCTACGGGTGCCAATTTCGATTTCGACGCTCCTGTCGATTGCAACTGAGCGGAATTCGTCTAAGTCCGCGGACGAGCATTGATGCAGGGGAAGATTATCGACCACCTGAACGACTTCTGCCCCGACCCGGCTAGCATTGTTCACGAGATCTACGGGTTTCAAAAGCCGCGCTGGCAAATGGTCCGAAATTGTACCGACGCCCCAAGGATAAGTCCAGGAACCGATCCCAATTTTCCCCAGCCGCGAAGTAGAATCCATGCTCATGCGATACATTCGGTCTTTGTCGCGTCAACGCGACACATCGGTAGCGGCGACTGTCCCAAAACACCCCCGACCTTGATAGGCGAAAGCGCGGATCCTAAGGCGGTCAATTTTCGTTAGCTCCACGCGCAGTCGCCATCCGAGCGCTGAAATGGCGACTGCGTGTCGAGTTACTCCCAACCAATCGCTTCGAAATATATTTATATTAGAAACACGTTTAGACATAGCGGGACAGTCGTTTCTACCGAGGGGCCGATTTGTTAGCCGCAGCGAGGAACTTTGGTTTTGGCGTCATTGAACGTAGAGGAGCGATTGCCAGTACGGCGATAATGAGGATGCCTTGGGCCACATCTTGAAGACCACCGGCTAACCGAAGCACTTGCATCGTAGTGACAATCATCACTAAGAAGATGGACCCCAAGAGAGTTCCGAGGGCAGTAGCCCGCCCACCCAGGATCGATGTACCGCCAACCACGACGGCGCCGATCGATTGAAGGGTGTATGGGTTACCCATTTCCAAAAACGCGCCGCTGACTCTTCCAGACAAAAGCATCCCGCCAATCGCGGCAAGAACACTGCTCAAGACGTAGGCGATTTGAGAAGTTGCCGCCACCCCGACGCCAGCTAGATAAGCGCTTTGTCGGTTTTGTCCAACCGCAGATAGGCTTTTCCCATAAACGGTGCCATGCAGTAAGTAGGACGCAGCAACGGTCAGGATAAGCGCGAGAATGAAGATCGTCGGCGTACCGAATAACCGTCCACTCGAAAAGGTCGCTAACATTGGGCTTATAGCATAGGTCTGGAATCCGCGGTTTAAAATTAGAGTCGCCGTGGTCAAAATGTAGCCGACAGCAAGGGTTGCGACGATCGGCGGGATCCGGAACCGGTTTACGATTAAGGCGTTGGCTGTCCCGACGACTAACCCCAAAACCAGCGCCGCAATTAATCCAAAAATTAGCCGGCTATCTTCTCCGTTGACCAAACTAGTGACCACGAATCCGGAGAGTGTCATTACGCTCGGGATTGATAAGTCTACGGCGCCTTCGCCGCTGGTGATAACCAACATCTGTCCGATAGAGACAACGGTCAGCAATCCCGCCGAACCGACAATTCCGGTAAGGCTGGAAAGACTGATTTGCCTGGAGCCAAGGCTGAGTAACACCCAAAGAACAAAAATTCCTACCAATGCCCACACCCATGGTTGCGCGGCCGGGATACGCGGCAAAAGGGCAAAGTTACCCAGGCGACCGGCTAGACCTGGTTGGGGCGCAGCAGATTCTCTCATGTTTTTTTCTTCCAGGTCGTTCGTAAGAAGACAATGCCGAGCAAAATGGCTCCCTGCACGGCCGCAATATTGTCAGAACTGAGACGCAGAAAAGCTAAGAGGGTGCCTAGTAAAGATAGGGTGATAGCCGCGAGTACCACTCCCAGTGGTTCGATTCGTCCTCCAACTAATTCGCAACCACCCATTACCACCGCAGCAATGCTAAGTAGCGTATATGACGCTGCGGCGTTGATATCGGAAGCGGTGTTAACCGCAGTGAGACAAATCCCGGCGGCGAGGCCGAAAGCTCCGTTCAAAACATAGGTTCGTACATGAGACCGCAGCGCCGGCCATCCCAGCTCCGTCATGGCCCGTTCATTGTTGCCGAATCCACGCTGTACTACCCCGAAGCGGGAACGATTGATTAGAAAAGCGGCTCCGCCCGCAACCAGCAAAAGCCAGATGGGGAGGGGGACAATGGGTACGTTTAGGTTAAAGGTGCTAGCTAACCAATCCGGCGCGCTGCCACCGGGCGTCGCTTGAATAATGTAACCGATACCGGTCCAAACGAAGGCGGCGCCCAAGGTAGCGACGATCGCTGGTATCCTGCGTACGTGAATAATCCAGCCAAGAATGCCATAACCACACAAACTTAGTAACAGAGTGATGACGCCCAGTAGCGGCTGCTTGACCAGCAACGTTGCACTGATCACGTTCGTTAACCCGGCAAAAGCTCCAATACTGAGATCGATCTCGCTGCGGCCAACGACGAACATTTGTCCGAGTGCGATCAACACCAGTGGAAGAGCGGTACCGAGAAGCAACCCCAAACCGAATGGAGAAAAAGCGCGGGGGTTAAATGAGGCAATCGCTGCGAATACGATTACCAGCGCGGCCAGAGGAATCGACCATCCTGGGAACGCCCAAGGCCCCCCACGCCGATCTGCCCGCTTCACGTCCTGGCTGTCCGCATGGGTAGCGAACGATGCGGCGACCAGTTTTTCCCTGTTGATTTCGGTTCCCGGAATCGCGGCGGCGATTTTGCCCCGAATAAAGACCAATACCCGGCTACACTCAGAAAACTCTGAATCTTCCGAACTATACCAAATGACTAACTTACCCGCTTCGGCAACCGTTCGTAGGATCCGATAGAATTCTTGCTTAACGCCAACATCCACTCCGCGGGTCGGATCATTAAGCAGGATAACACCGGCGGTATCCACCAATGCACGGGCTAAGAGAGCCTTTTGTTGGTTGCCACCACTCAGTTCCAGGACCGGTTTATCGAGGGCAGGTTCCGCAAGATTTAACGCCTTTTTCCATTGGTCTACCCAAGATCGCTCTGCGACGATCGAAACCCGGTCCAGCGCGTTTTGTCGGACTAGCCGGCTTATGGTGATGTTCTGTCGGGTGGACCAAAGCGGGAAGACGCCCTCTTTTTGCCGATCTCCCGTGACATACGCAACGGGCGCGTTTCGACATAAATCTCGATTTCGACCTCCGCGGTAGATCTCGGCCAAAAGCGGTTGTTGGCCGCTACCTTCGAGGCCGGCCAAACCGACAATTTCTCCCGGAAACAATTTAGATGGACCCGGGAAAGAAGGCTGATGCCAATTCGGTCCAATCGTAACGATAGGGATGGACCCCTGCTCATCCGTTGGAATCGGTAGGGATGAGCTCCGGCTCATCCGCAATTCGGCTTCCCTGTCAGTCTCCGGGGAAGAGTTCCCAGAGGTTCCATCTGGTGGGCGGGAGCTCGTCCCTACCGGCCGCCTAAATGATAACAGGGAGATCAGCCGGTCCCGGTCGATCTCACTGCGATCACCGCTCCAAACCAAGTGACCATCGCTCAAAATGAGAAAATCCTCAGCCAACTCGAGAATCTCATCCAAACGATGCCCCACAAATACTACCGCTAATCCCTCACTAGCTCGCTTCCTCAAGTACACTAAGAGTTCGTCCGCTCTTCGGCCATCAAGTGAGGAGGTCGGCTCGTCCAGAATAAGTAGCTTCAAATCCGGAGCAGCCGCTGCTCGCGCGATTTCAACCATTTGCCGGCCAGCCAGGCTCAATGATGCAATCGTGTTGGACGGCCGGATACGATTGCCTGGAAAAACCAGCTCCAGAGAACGTTTAGCTGCTTCCGCGATTTTTTTGCGCCAGTCGAAATGGCCAAAAGGTTGGTCCAGTTCGAGGAAGAAATTTTCAGTAACGCTGAGATTGCTGCAGAGAGATAGCTCCTGATGAACAACGCGAACACCCAGCTTCTTCGCCTCGCGGGGCGTATAAGCATTAAAATTGATGCCCTGTGAACCCACCGTGAGCTGCCCACCATCTGGTCGCGTGGCTCCACTGATGAGCCGCATGATCGTGCTCTTCCCAGCACCGTTTCCACCGAGCAAGGCGGTGATTTTTCCTGGTCGCAAAGTGAACGAAACATTCTGAACCGCGACAGTGGGTCCGTACGATTTCGTGAGACCGCTGCCGGTGACGAACGCATCCATGGACACAAGCTGATCGGGAGTAACCATCGGGCTCAACAGGAGCTAACTCTCTTGGGATCGGCGGCCGCGGAAAAAAACAAATAGGTTATTGCGGTTTCAGGAGGTTTTCTTTTACCCAATCGCTGGTGTACGTCGGGCTGACGATGAAGCCAGGCTGAAGATCCGCGTACTCGCCCAAGTTCTCTTTCGTTACCGTGGCGTACGGCATAAACATCTTATTCGGAACCTTAGCGCCGTTTAAGATGTCGAGAGTCAGCCAGAAAACCGCGCCGCCAATTCCCGGAGCCGAATTGTCTGAAATTGTTTGGTACCCGGATTTTTTATCCTGTTCGGACCACCATTTCAGAAAATTCGAACTGCCCCCTCCTTCGATCACAGGGATCTTTTTGCCCGCTTGTTCGAAAGCCTGCAGGATTCCGAAATCATCTCCGCCTCCTTGCGTTAGAACTGCATCCACTTGGGGTAAGGAAGGCAAAATGTTGCTAACGGCTGCTTGAGCCACAGAAATGGTGCACTGTCCATATACTTCTCCGACAACCTTGACGTTGGGGAACTGTTTCAGCGCATTCATCTGGCCCTGGTACATGTCTTGGTCGGGAGCCGAACCTTTAACGCCTCTCACGATCAAAACATTGCCTTTTCCGTTCAGAAATTTTTCTAAGATGTATTTTGTCGATTCCTCGTGCGCTTTCGTGAAATCAAAGTCGAGCTTGTAGCAGCAATCCGCGTTGGCGATAGAATCAAAAGCAATGACCTTGATTCCGGCCGCACAAGCCTTCTCAATAACGCCGTTCAGCGCCGTCGGTGATGCCGCATTGATGGCAATGGCGTCCACTCCTTTAAGAATGAGTCCGTTCAGTTGTGAGATCTGTTGGTTCACCGTTCCATCACCGTTTTCGACGATGTAGTCACCAATCGTTCCCTGCTTTTTTGCTTCCTCAGCGGCGGCCCTGAACGCCTCGACCATTTGGCGGCGCCACGTATTTCCATAGTACGAATTCGAAAGGGCGATGACCCACTTCTTCCCTGACTGAGCGGAGCCAGTCGGGACGCAGCAGAATCCACACAGGATTGCCGCTGTCGCTAGCAGAGTTGGATATTTCATTGATGGTTTCTCGTGTTTTTGGGGGTGTCCTGCATCAACCTCTCAACGGAATGCTGACCATAATCAGCCGTTTCGTGATGTGACTAATGCAGTTGGGATTCGAGAAACCGCGTTGAAACCAAGCACCTTATCTAACAGACGCTGAGGGGTGTCAACTTGAATGTCGGTGGCCCACGTAAAGCAGTTCAGATTTTGCGCTAGGAGTCTGCCGGATTTTACCGCGAAGCGGTTATACAGAATAGCCCAGGGCCTCAGCCCTGGGTTGCAGTCAAAAAAATGCGCTCTGAAAGTGGCGTCCGAGTCGTGTGACCGGGAGAATTCGACACGCCAGCGCATGAATGCATCTCTCGGTCGCCCTTTCAGGGCGACTTCTTTGGGGACGCGTTACCCAGGGCTAAAGCCCTGGGCTGTTCTGTATGACCGCTTCGCGGTAAATATTACATTACGACGATTCAACCGCGCTCGTCTTTTTCATCCTTTCGAAGCCGGCGAAGTTTTGCTTATCTAATCGCCTGAAAGAGACCAGCGAGCTTCATGCGCCGAAACGATAACGAACTGACCAGGGCGGCAAATGGATTGACCTTCGAACCTCACCGGATTCGATTTGATCGCACGGGCAGGTACGAAGAACCCCTCGATCGAGAATTCCCCTTTATCATCAAGCTCTTCCGCTTCAAGCATAGGGAAATAACGCCAGGGTTAACTTGGCATGAGCGACTCGAACTTTTTGTTCCCTTGGATGGTGTCGTCCGAATGCGGATGGGCGATCGAGTGGCCGAAGTCGGTAAAGGAGAGATTCTAATCGTCGATAATCTTAAATTACATGCCACGGTTGATTATCCAGGGTTCAATACCAGGGTTGTCGTCATCAGTTTCTTAGCGGAATTTGTCTATAGCCTGGGTTCGCCGTCACACGACTACTTCCTGCTGCTTCCGTTCTATGCCCCCGCCTCCCGGCGCAGTCGAGTCGTTGAGACCGGGGCTGTTCGTCTGCCTCAAATACACGGCGCTATCGGCAGATTGGTAACTTGTTATTTCGACAAGGACTCCTGTTATCAAATCGGGTGCAAAGCGTTCCTCTTAGAACTGCTTTATTATCTGGCTCAGGAGTTCCAAGTCACAGATTTCTTACATTCTGAACTGGTTCGCCAGCAGGAAAGAGCCGCTCGGCTTCGACCGGTTTTTGACTTTGTAGCGCATCATTATTCGGAACCCATCAGTCTTCCCGAGGCGGCGACCTTGGCGAAAATGAGCCAACCGCAATTTACTAAATTGTTCCCGAAGGTCGCCGGGATGACGTTTGTAAGTTACGTGACCCACGTCCGTCTGTCTCACGCAGTTCGTCTGCTAAAAGAGACCGCCTTAACTGTGGCAGAAGTCGCCGGTGAGGTGGGGTTCACTGATCAAAGTTATTTCGATCGAAGATTTCGCGCCGCCTTCGGTCAGACTCCTCGCGACTTCCGCTCAAATTCCGTGTCTGCCCCGCTCTCGGAAAATATGGGACAAAGGAGGAGTAGGGGGTGAAAATCGTCCTATAAAAAGATGAAAGGGTTCTAGGCGGTTGCAGTGCTGCGTTCTACTATCTAACCGACTCTGCTGGTTTAGAACCGTACGGTCCTTGAAACCGCGAAGAAACCAATGCACGCCTGCCGGGGGAGGCAGGCGTGCACTTTTCCTCTCCTATGAATATCGCTCTTTTAGGCGCCGGAGGTAAGATGGGCGGCCGAATCACCGCCAATCTTCGGAAACTATCCGAGTATAGCATTAGCTATGTTGAGGTCAGCGATTCTGGCCAGAAACGTCTCCAAGAAAGCGGTATCTCCACCATTGATATCGTTAGCGCGGTATCGCAGGCGGATGCTGTGATCTTGGCCATTCCCGATAACAAGATCGGTGAAGTGACGAATGAGATCGCGCCAGTCTTGCGACCTGGTTCGATTGTAATCGGGTTAGACCCCGCGGCTGCCTATGCCGGGGTGTTAGCTCCTCGCGAGGACATTACCTATTTCATCGCTCATCCTTGTCACCCTCCTCTATTCAGTGATATGGGGGCTGCTTCTCCGGCCACTGATTGGTTTGGCGGCAATGGTTTGCTGCCGCAGAGCGTGGTTTGTGCGTTGTTTCAGGGACCAGAGAGACACTACAGCATTGGTGAAAAATTGGCTGGGGCTATGTTCGCCCCGATCCTGCGGTTGCACCGCGTTACCGTCGAACAGATGGCGATTTTGGAGCCCGCCGTTGTTGAGTCTACCATGCTAACCTGCATCACAGTTCTGAGAGAAGCCATGGAGCGGGCGGTCGAACTCGGGGTTCCAGAAGAAGCCGCCAAGGATTTCTGTCTCGGGCATATTCGAACGCTTCTTGCCATTGTTTTTGGTTTTGCCGGTTTTCCCGTGTCCGATGGTGCAAAACGCGCCGCCACGGTTAATCATCCCCGTATCTTTCGCGAGAATTGGAAAGACGTTATCTCTATCCCCGCCGTCAAAGAGAGCGTTCAAGACATCTGCGCGGTTTGAGGTTGCCTGAGGCTTCTTCCCCGGTAGGGACGAGCTCCTGCTCGTCCGTTGTGCCCGGTAAGCGTTTGTCCATTTTCCCAAAGGGACGTGTCTAACTTTGCCGCGAGGGCCGTGTGGGACTTCGCCGCAAAGCGGCTTAGCTCCGTAGGAGCGTAATCTTTATAGCCGCCGCGCGCGAGAAACGCGACCAGCTCCGTTAGGAGCGACATATAATCGGATCTGGTGCCCGGAACGCCTATCATCTTCAGCGACCTGAGGAGATTCGCCGTTCTGTGTCGCTCCTATCGGAGCTGGTTGCTGGTTCTTGTATCCTGCCTATAAAGATTTCGCTCCTACGGAGCTCGGCCGACAAGCGAGCCATCGCCCGTTTTGGACAAATCGGCTACCGGCTTGCCAGCCTAAGACGAGCGACCGCGTACGGTGGTAGAACGACTGACTCGCCTGCAAATTCGCGTTCCAAGGAATCTATGGCGTTTAAATCTTTCGTCGCTCGCTCAAATTCCGTAGCCGACAAGATAGAAACCTTACCCGCTAGTTTCGGAGTTAGTTCGACGGTTTTTGCTTGGTCTGTTAGGTTACCAATCCACAACTCAATACCGCTGTCTTGCCTTGTCGCGATGGCTTGAATTTCGTCAGGTGTGGAAATCTCCAAATTGACCAGTGGCTGTCCGCGCAGGTGGGTAAGGCCCTTCACTACATGATAGACTGGATAAATCCCGCCTCTGTCATCGAACCAAGGCTGCGAATAAGCCATCTTCGCATAAGCAATACCGAACTCTCCAGTTCCACCACCCAGGGTCAGCGCCGATGCACCACCTTTCGCAAAACGTGCTACAAAACCGACTGACCAAGCTGCTGCAAACAATCCGCGTTGCCGCGGATCCATGCCGTTCATTGCCTGACGGATGTTGTGTGGATTCGGCATCGGTGCTTCGCCATATGGATTCATTCGTAACCCGATCGCGCTAGGGCCGACGTGATACGGTTTATCTTCGATGAACGATCGAACCGTCTTTGCCAGATACGGAAGGGACTCCAACCCTTCCATCGCCGAACGATCATCACCGGCATGGAAAATCGCCACGGTCGTGAAGGTCACAAAATCGAGAAGATCGAGTGGCGGCTTTTTGCGGTTTAACTCAGTGAAAAAGCTGAACATACCTCCTCCGATCCGAGCGCCTGGGAAAGCTTTGCGCGCCGCTTGATAGCAGGCCTCTAAGGGTGGGCATGGGGGCCAGGGACTGCCGGGAAGCGTACATTTCAAATCGGGTGCCGGGGATACCATGACGGTAGAGAACGGATCGCCTAACTCAGCAGCTCTGCGGCCTGCTTCCCGGATATCTTCCTCAAAATTCTCCACGCTGGGGATGACGAATTCGAGCCACAGCTCAGCTCCGACTGCTTTGCCGACCTCAGCCATCTGCCTCAGATCTTGATGGCTGTGTCCCGACCGAGGGTCGTAGTGGCAAACCAGGTGAGCCGGCGCCGCGTCCCTTATCACCGCTACCTTTTCTTTGGTCGCATCGGAGTCCTTTGGATCCAGCCCAATCCCGAGAGGCGGCATTGAGCTACCACTATCAGGTTTGCCAATCAGTACGGAAGAACGCCTTTCTTTGGTCTCGATGTTGAGCGCAGAACCGGAAACCGATAGCGTGATTTTTTGCTCGACGACTTCACCCTTGGCAATCGTGTATGGCCAGGGAAGAGCGAGGGGGCGAACATAGGTTTTATAAGATGCGTCCGTCCAATTACGCTGATCTTCCATTTCGAAAGTATCGCCCTCCATCAGGCAGGTCACCTTTAGTCCGGGCGAAAATTCGTGAGTGATCGCCCGCAAATCTCTCATTGGCTGAACTGGATCAATCAATAGCGGAAAGTTCGTTTCCTCAATACGGCCATCCCCATGCTCAACGAGGCAAGCAGCTCCGGCGACGCCTTCGATCGGATGCAGAACCACGAACCCGGTGCGATTAGTAGGAAAATCGGATATGGCGGTTCCTGTTCCGGAGAAGCTCAGCGAGCCATTCGCCTCACCGGTGATAACAGCAGAATAACGAAATTCTCCTTCGATCACCGCTTCATATGAAACGTGAAAGGCGTCGGACGTTTCTTGCAAATCGAGCCGAGAGATCTGAGGTGCATAGGTACCCCAATTCTTGTCTCGGACAATAAACGAAATGGCCCGGATCATCTCGCGACCGTGATAACGGATGTGGCGAAGGTTACCGGCGTCCAACTCTGCGCTTAGAGGACCGGCTTGGAGAATCCGAGGTGGTTCGACGGATTCGTCGGTTCCATAAAGACGGATCGAATCTGAGATTTGGGTTGGCATAAGCTGTCGGGGTGCTTCGTTCTCGTACTCGTCCTCGTCGTCGTCCTCGAATCCGGCCTTACGCGGAGTGATGGAGTATTGGAGTACTGCGCCAAGTTGGATTAGGACTCGTGTGGCGGACTGAGGATGGTGATGGGGCGGCTTCATTGCAATCCAAGTTCATGAAGTTTTGCTGGAAAGAAGGCGTTCGATCAGAACCGCGGTGATGATCACGGCGCCAATCGCCGACCCCTGCCAGAATGGGGACACATTTAGCAGGTTAAGGCCGTTCCGGATCATCACCATGATCAGTACGCCGATCAAGGTCCCGACGATAGACCCACGTCCGCCGTACAGGCTAGCTCCACCAATCACGACGGCGGCTATCGCATCAAGCTCAAGTCCGGTGCCGGCGACAGGATCGATGGACATGACTTGGGCGGACGCAAAGGTAATTGCCACCGCGGATAAACCGCCGGAGATAACATAGGGGATAATGCTGAATGTGAGGACATTTAGCCCTGCGGTTCGAGCGGCCTCTCGATTCGAGCCAATCGCATAGATCGTACGTCCGCCTTTCGTGTAGTTCAGGTAACCCCAAGCCAAGGCATAAAGTATCAACAATGTGATTACGTGAGCCGGGATCCCAAAGACGTTCGTATAAACTATGTTGCCGAAGCTATCTGGTAGATCGGCGATCGCGGTGGCGCCGGAAAAGATATAGGCAAGGCTTCGGCCAATCGCCATCACACCCAAGGTAACGACGAATGCGGGCAGCCCGAATCGAGCGATCAAAATCCCTGAGAAGAGACCAATCCCACAGCCGGCCAAGATCGCGAGAATGATGGCAAATGGTATCGGAAGATGCTCGAGGCCCCGCCCCAGCAACACCCCGGTACATCCGGCTACTGAACCGACCGAAAGATCAATCCCGCCGATTAGAATCACAAAGGTCATGCCAATCGCGACGATCCCGACGACCACCGATTGATCGAGAACGTTGAGGAGATTGTTAGAGGTTAGAAAATGGGGAGAGAGGATTGTCAGCACCACGGCAAGCAGTAGCGCCAAGCCCAGCATTCGGATCTCCAGTCGCCCAACTAACTCGCCGATGAGTGAATGGCCCGCGCTGTTGTAACTGCCAGGCTCGTCACGCTGATTCGCAGGACCCGCCTCGCCCTTCTCTTCCGCAGCCTTGGCGAGGGAGGTGACCTGGCCGGAGCGCTGCGTAGAGTCAGCCGGATTGGTGGAATCTATCGATTTATTCGCATTCATTCGCGTCCATTCGCGATTCCTATTTAGATTCGGTAAGGCGGCTTACGAGATTTTCGATTCGTTCTCGAATCTCCCCTGGCGCCGGCCGCGGCGAATCAGCATCGAGTGTCACTCCGATCCAGCCCATATCATGGCCGCGACTGCTTTGGATCGAAAGTAAGAGGGTGGCAAGACGGTATTCCGTCTCAAGCACGAAATCGCCGGATTTGCTATTGAGGGCGGCCGGGATCCGGGTGGCGTCTGTCGTCGGCGTCTCCGCTGTTCGGAAACCGGGATCGGCCTGCGGATTGGCCACAACCGTGTACAAGCAGAAGAGGCGTTCCTTATCGATCAACGTCCAAAAAGCCGCGCCGTTTAAGTCTCGCGCGATATCTCGCAAAAACGCGCTGTTTTGTTCCATGGAAGTTCGGGGAGCGGCAAAAAGCGTAAGCTTCTCTTCGTTGAGCATAGCGCTTGGAACGTCGGCAATGGAGACCCCGTCGCTGATTACCACAATCCGTTCGCAAATCTGTAGCAGCTCGTCGAAATCGGATGAGACCACTACAATCCCGACTCCTCGATCGGCCACCTGACGCAGCATCTCGTAGATCGAGGTTCGGGTTCCGATGTCCACTCCCTTGGTCGGCTCATCCAGGAGCAGAAGTGACGATTCCAGCAACAGCCAGCGCGCCATAATGATCTTCTGCTGCATGCCTCCGGAAAAGTTGAGCAGGCTGGCGTCCAGGCGCTTAGCCGGTAACCCCAGTTGCTCTAGCAATCCATCTAACTTCGTTTTACGATCGGAATAGCCGAGGCCAAATTTACGGGAAGCGGCCAGGTGTCCTAACAACAGGTTCTCTCGGACGGAGAAATCGGGAACGATTCCTTGCACTCGCCGGTCTTCGGCGACAAAGCCGACACCAGCGCGAATGGCATCTGTTGCCCGTTTTGGCATAAACTTTTTTCCATGAAGTTGGAGCTCGCCCTGTTGTCGCGCGCGCAGCCCAAAGATTGTCTCCATGGTCTCCGAGCGACCCGCTCCAACGAGGCCGCCCAATCCCAAAATCTCTCCCTGGTGCACCGTGAACGAAACGTCGCGAACGGCTGGCGGCGAAGCCAGGTTCTTGACTTCCAATATCACCGGGCGAGACGATCGCACGCCGCTGGAGATCGAACCTTGGCGTAACGCCGGCTTCAGCTCTTGGCCAACCATTAGACGAATCAATTCCGCCTGGTTGAGCGAGCCGGTCGCGCGCGACTTCGCCACCGTTCGCCCCTCCCGCATGACCGTTACTCGATCCGTTATCGCGAATACCTCTTCCAGGCGATGCGATACGAAGACCAGGGTGTGTCCGGAGCGCTTCAAGGTCGTCATGACTTGAAAAAGACGTTCTACTTCCGGCGGGCTTAAGGAAGCGGTAGGCTCGTCAAAAATGATGAGTGACGAATTCAGAGCCAACGCTTTTGCTATCTCAACTAACTGCCGTTGAGCGGCGGAAAGCCGGCGAACCTCGCGATTCAGTGGCAGAGCTTCCTTTTGGCCGAGGCGGTCGAGGATTTCCTCCGCCTTACGCTTGAGCCGGCTATAGGAAAGGAATCCGGGGCTGCCAAGCTCGGCGAGAAAAACGTTTTCTAAAACGGATAGGTCAGGGGCAAGCGAAGTTTCTTGCATGACCATGGTGATCCCATGCTGGATGGCTTCGCGTGAGCTTCGCAGATTTAAGGGTTTGCCACCGAAGGTTATCGAGCCTGCGTCTCTGATAACCTGCCCGGAGATAACTTTGGACAGTGTAGATTTACCGGCGCCGTTTGCACCGAGCAATCCCATCACCTCTCCCGGATAAATCTCTAACTCTGCTCCGGCCAACGCGCGAGTGCGTTCGAAGGTTTTCTCGATTCCCGTTGCTACGAGTAGCGGCGCCGAAAAGACCTCAGGTGGTCGTATGTTTTCGGAACCTTCAAGCTTCATATCGGCTGTTAATTACTAAGACCTAAAACCTCCGACCACGCGCAACCCCAACGGCTCGGCAGCGTGTCAGTTTTAGAATGCTTCTCGGTCTGGTTCAACCTTGCGCCCTGCGAAACCGTGTCGGTCTGTCGGGAGCCTCGCCCTACCAGCACAACCGGAGTATTTTGCCATAGCCTGGGTCGCTACAAAAATGCCTGCCCGCATCGCTGCGCGAAGCGTTGCGGGCGGGCCTGCGCATTTTTTAGCGATTCAGGCTCACTTCACTTCGTTGGCAAACACGGTTTCTTTAATGGTCGGCAGCACCTCGTCGATATTCTTGTTCGTTACGACCATAATCGGCACAAGAATCTGCTTCTCCACGGTCTCGCCTTTTAAGTGCTTGAAGAGTGCTTCGCCCGAACGGACTCCCATCAAATAGGGTTGCTGCATCCCGGAGGCAACGATTTCCCCCTTCTTCAGCAGATCGACAAATTCCGGAATGCCATCAAATCCGGCGACCAAAATACTTCCATCCCGGCGCGCGGCCTTAATCGCCCGCAAAGCTCCCATCGTCGGCTGGTCGGTCTCGATAAATAGCCCTTTCATATTCGGGTTGGCCGTCAGCATGTCCTGGACGTATTTGAACGTCTCCGTCGCCGAATAGTTCTGCATTTGTTCCAGCGCGCACTCCTTGATCCCGCCCTCCGATAGGGCTTGCCTGAACCCGGAGGTTCGAAGCTTACCGTTGTTCCGGGTCAGAGAAATTGTGACTAGGCCAACGGTGCCATCCGCCATTCCTTTTTCTTTCATCGCTGCGACCAGCGCCTTGCCGGTACCGTAAGCCCCCTCTTTGTTGTCGGAGATAATGAAGGAGACGTACTCACCTTCGTTTGTGCCGATGTCAGCGATCACGACTGGAATATTGGCTTTCTGCGCCAGTGCCAGAACACTCGGGCAGGTGGAGCTGTCGGTAGGCGAGATCACGATACCGGCCACCGAACGAGCAATGGCATCTTGCGCATTTTTCAATTGGGTCTGCGCGTCATTGTGACTGTCGAACGCCTGAAAACCGTAACCTTCCTTTTTGGCGACACTCTCCACTCCCTTCGACAAGTAACGCCAGAACGGCAGATCCAAACCGGGCGTTAGATAAACGATGTCCTTAGCAAAGGCCGGAACCTGGGCCAAAAAGCCAAACGCCATTGCGGCGCAAAAGAGAAAATGAGTGGTCTTTTTCATGGGGGGACGCTTCGCTGCAACTTGTCAGACAAGTTTTGGGCTGTCAATTCAGGTTCTAGGTTTTAAGTTCCGGGTTGGATGTCCTAATCGGAAACGCTGTGACTACCTAGTGAACAGGCGCGGAACTTAGAACTTAGGACCTAAAACTTAGAACCTATAACCTATAACTTGATCCCTTGGTCCTCGATGTGAGCCCGGATGATCTCGTCGAAATTGGTTTCGGCTTGAAAACCCAACGAGCGGGCGCGAGAAGCATCCAGGTTCCGGGCCCATCCTTCCACGATTCGCATGATCGTGGAGTCAGGTTCCCGGCGAATCAGGTTGACTCGGTCTGCACCCGCGCACCTTTCCAGACTCTCGATCATCTCGCCCACCGTGGCGGATAGTCCGGGCATCGAAAGATTTCGGCGATCACCAACCGATGCGCCATCGATTTCCGCCGCCCGAAAGAAAAACTGGACCGCTGAACGTGGTGACGCAAACCAGTGACGTACTGTGTCCGGGACAGGCAAGATTGCCTCCTGACCACTGAGCGGTTCGCGGATAATTCCTGAGAAAAAGCTGGAAGCGGCTCGGTTAGGCTTGCCGGGTCTAACACAGATCGTAGGTAGCCGGATTCCGATCCCGTCGAAGAAACCCTTTCTCGTGTAGTCGGCTAACAGCAATTCCCCGATCGCTTTCTGGGTTCCGTACGAGGTGAGGGGAGTTAAAAAAAATTCTTCACCGATGACGTCCGGAAACGGCGCTCCAAATACCGCGATCGAACTGGTAAATACAACCCGGGGCCGGTTGCCCGCCTTCCGAAGCGCTTCGAAAAGATAACGGGTGCCATCAACATTGATTCGGTAACCCTTATCGAAATCCGCCTCTGCCTCTCCGGAGACGATCGCTGCAGTATGCAAGACGATGTCCGGACGCTCGGCCACCACTCGTTCGGCAACACCGGGCGATCCTAGATCACAGGCAATCGCTCGAGTCGTGAACGGGCTTCCGGGAATCGGCGGCGACTCCACGATGTCGACCATCGTTAGACTCTCCACTTTTTGTCCGGCAATCACGCCAACGGTGGCGAGTTCCTGGCAAAATTTCCGTCCCAACATCCCGGCTGCGCCAGTGACAAGTACTTTCATTACATGCTCTATGTTTACTGAAGATGAAGGGCAGGGACGCTGATCCCTTGCAGTCGATCTCCACCCCACCAACCGGCTTAAACGCGCCATCAACTTGTCAGACAGGTTTCTTTCTGTCTATAGTTTTGTAGGTTATAAGTTCTAGGTTCGATGTTTTAAGTTTTAAGTTGCCGACCCAAGGCCAACGGGAACCCTGTGGTAGGCTCTCGGCGGGAAAACGTAGAACTTAAAACTTTGAACCTAAAACCTAGAACCCCTTGAATGACGTCCGACAAAACCTCTACGGCTAAGAGATCGCCCCGCTTGGCTGACACGATTGCCGAGTACCTGACCACGACAATCCGTGATTTGGCGCCGGGCTCGAAGCTCCCGTCCGAACATCAGCTGGCCAAGCAGTTCGGCGTGAGCCGGTCCGCGGTCCGGGAAGCAATTTCTGCAGTCGCATCGCTCGGACTACTCGAAATTCGTAAAGGTGCCGGCATGTTCGCCCGATCGCCCTTGGTTGGAAATCTTCAGACGCCTGGTCTGGATTATAGTAATCTCGCGAATACCGCCAAACTGCTGGAGATCCGGACTGGGCTGGATGCGGCGGCGGCACGCATCGCCGCGATCCGGCGTACGCCGGAAGAGCTGAAGTTTCTCCGGGAAATGAACGCGGGTTCCTCGCGCCCGGATCTGTCGATCAATGAATCGGTCGAAGCCGATGTGGCTTTTCATTTGGCGATTGTCCGGGCCACGCGGAATGACTACTTCGTCTCTATACAGACTTTTCTGCTCGAACATCTACGCGCTGGTATCTATTTCACCCGAACGCTCGAATCGTACTCTCAAGAGATGGTGGAACAGGTCAAACGCGAGCACGGAGAAATCCTAAAGGCCATCGAAGCCCGAAACCCCGATCTCGCTTCGCGCTTGGCCGAACAGCACGTTCTAAATGCCCGTTCTCGCATGCGAAGCGCTTTCGCCTCTCAGGCTGTTCCTGATCTTACTTAAGGTTCCAGTAGGGATGAGCTCCTGCTCGTCCGGAGGCCCGGAAAAGGACTGTCTGTGGTCGCTCGCTAATCGGTATTCAGGCCGGCAGATGAAGGGTAGTACAATCCTAGAGGGATTTTCGAGAAATTTATCTGCGTCAATCTGCGTTAATCTGCGGTTGGATTTGGGTCTTATCGAGGGCGTCCTCTAACGAGCGAATCACCTTAGCGGGCACACCGGCAACAAAACTGTTTGCAGGAACATCCTTGGTAACAACCGCTCCAGCTCCGATCACGGAGTTTTCGCCCACCGTAACTCCGCCCAGTATGGTGACAGCGGTCGCGATCCAAACGTTCTTTTCAATTACGATTGGCTTTGCCTCGATGTAGGCACGTCGTTTGGACGGCTCCACCGGGTGACCCGCGGTGATAATATTTACGTTTGGCCCGATCATCACGAGATCGCCGATGTCGACACCTCCCATGTCGTAAATGGTACAGCACTGGTTGATGAACACTTTGTGCCCAACCCTGATATTAAGACCGCCTTCTGTATAGAAGGGCGGAATAAGCTTAAAAGTTTCATCGATCTTTTGACCAATTAACTCGCCGAATAGCTCTCTCACTTTCGCATCGTCATCGAATGAAAGCTTGTTCAGCTCCGCCGTTAACCTCATCGCTCGCCTGACGGCATTGGCCACCGCGTCCCATTCGGGGCTGCGGATATATACTCGTCTGGTTAGGAATGGCTTTTCGGCATCCATTGGGCTTCCCTCAGTGTCTTACTCGGAATCCTAAAGGAGCCAGGAGCCAGAATCCAGAATCCAGGAGCGGCGCGTGGACGTTTTGATGTCTGCACCCAATCCGAACCGTTGGGAACTTATGAGCCTCTCTACAGGAGCTGACTTATAAGTCCTATTGGTCCCATTCGCTCGCCGCGTCCCAAGTGTTTTATTTTCCGAAAAACCGATAAATCCACGGGTAGCTCCTCCTGGCTCCTGGATTCTGGCTCCTGGCTCCTTATCTTTTGCGTTCCTTGCGCCCTTGGCCGACGTAGCTAAAGGGGGAGATGGGGCGAAGTCCGCTTTTTGCCGCTATCCTCTTCCTTCAACAACCCAAGCAACTAACCGAAAAAATGAAAAACAAAG
>DASUWQ010000562.1:0-5042 GCA_036378375.1 Chthoniobacterales bacterium | reverse complement strand
CACGGGTCAACCGGATTTTGCCAAGATCACGATAGAATACGTGCCGGGTGACCGATGCATTGAAACGAAGTCGCTGAAGTTCTATCTCGCTTCATATCGCAATACTCCGAGCTTCAACGAAGAGATTATTAACCGTATTTTGGACGATGTCGTAGCGGCTTGTAATCCTCAGGAGGCCTTGGTATATGGAGAGTTCGCAGCGCGGGGAGGGATCAGCCTCTCTGCCGAGGCGCAATATGTCGAGGCAGTCGCCGGGGTGGATAACAGCCGACAAACTCGCAAATCAAACTCCGTGGGAGCGAGATCGTTATAGCTAGCCATGAAAGCGATTGTGCTTCTTAGCGGGGGTATGGATTCCGTCGCGGCGTTTTATGATGCCCGGTCGCACCACTCCGTCGTTGCGGCGATTAGCTTCGATTACGGAGCGAAGCACAACCACAAAGAGATTCCGTTTGCGGCGTATCATTGCCGGAAGTTCAACGTCGAACACCGAGTAATTCCGCTAGATTTTGTAGGCGGATTGTTCAAGTCAGACCTGTTGAAATCGGGTGGCGCCATACCCGACGGCCACTACGAAGAGGAGACCATGAAAAGCACGGTCGTTCCTTTCCGGAACGGAATCATGCTCTCCATCGCGGCGGGCTTTGCCGAAAGCAAAGATGCATCCGGGCTGGTCATCGCAGCACACTCCGGCGATCACGCGATCTATCCGGACTGCCGCGAAGAGTTCATGATATCCATGGCAGACGCAATCCGGCTCGGCAGTTATGCCGGGATCACGCTGCTGCGGCCGTTCATTACCATGACAAAAGCGGATATCGCCAGCCACGGCCAAGCTCTTGGTGTCGATTTCTCCCAGACCTGGTCCTGCTACAAGGGAGGCGCCTTACACTGCGGTACGTGCGGAACCTGTGTAGAACGCAGGGAAGCGTTTTTGCTCGCCGGTATTCCCGATCCAACCAAGTACGCATCGAAAGAACCTCTTCCGGCCAGGCCGGCTTCATCCCATTCATAATCGTCCTCGTACTCGTCCTCGACAGTGCGGAGCCGGCTTATAGGACTTCGAAACGGCTTACGGGACTTCGAAACGAATGCTCAGCTCCGTAGGAGCGAAATCTCTGTAGCCCCAGCCACGTGCAAACGGTCAGCTCCGTTAGGAGCGGCATCTAAAGAGCGCGCGGCTTCGGTCAGTTACGTTCCAAGCACGATGTCGCTCCTACGGAGCTGGACCGCTTTTTGCGCCGCCAGCTATAAAGATTTCGCTCCTACGGAGCTAATCATCTTTTCGAAGTCCCATAAGCGGCTCCACACGATCGAGGACGAGTACGAGGACGATTGCGAGAAGCGGACGATTAGCAACCCCTGCGGACCCGCTTCATACGCTGATTTACCTTTGCGCCTTTGCGTCTTTGCGTGAGATTTTCTTCCGATGTTTGTCTCAGAGATCTTCCATTCCATCCAAGGTGAAGGCGAATTAACGGGTGTTCCTACCGTTTTCGTCCGAACCTCCGGCTGTAATCTTCGATGTAGTTGGTGCGATACCAAATATGCTTCCTGGACGCCAGAAGGCGAAGAAATGGACATCGAAGAAATCGTGGCCAAGGTGGATGAATCCTCCTGCCGGCACGTCGTTTTAACCGGAGGAGAGCCGATGGTCGCAAAAGAGATTCACCAGCTGGCGGGACGACTAAAGGAACTGGGGAAACATATTACTATCGAGACGGCAGCGACGATTTTGCCGGAAGGGATCGCGTGCGATCTAGCTTCCATAAGCCCCAAACTTAGCAATTCAACTCCGGACGCGGCAGTAGCAGGTGCTTGGCGAGATCGGCACGAAAAACGGCGGCTTCAGCCCGAGGTCATTCGAGATTGGATTCAAAACTACAACTATCAGCTCAAGTTTGTGGTCGCTTCAGAAAAAGACCTGGAAGAGATTCACGAGCTTTTGTCCGGGGTCGGCGCCGAAATCACTCCCGCCAAGATCCTGCTTATGCCCGAGGGCATCGACGCCGAGACTATCCGCAAACGTAGTCTGCCGCTGATCGATATCTGCAAACATTACGGTTACAGATACTGCGACCGCCTGCATATCCATCTCTTTGGCAACACCAAAGGAACTTAGATCAGCTAGCCGCGAGAGGATGAAAAAAACCGCGAATGGACGCCAATAAAAAGACTTAACCGCAGACGGACACAGGGCTTGCCCTGGGTTTCAGCTAAGGCCCTGGCCGGGAGAACCGATTTTAGCTCTAAAGATGGCTTTTCGTCTTTTGCGTAGCTAAACTAGAAGGAAAAAATCTGCGTAAATCTGCGTCCATCTGCGGTTAGTCTTTTTATTGGCGTTCATTCGTGTCCATTCGCGGTTTTTTTTGCATTCTTTGTGCTCTTTTGCGGCTATTTTGTTTTGTTATCCCTTATGCCATTTCGAATTTGTAAGAGCTTCGAGATCGAAAGCGGTCATATGCTCAGCAAGCACCCGGACAAGTGCGCCTTTCCGCATGGCCATACCCGCCGAGTGGAGTACGTGTTCGAGGCCGATGAGCTCGATCAAAACGAGATGGTTTGCGATTTTAAGATTGTTAAGGAGCTGGTGTCGGATTTCCTGGATCGCCTCGATCACTCAATGTGTATGAATACGGAAGATCCGCGGTATTCGGACTTCAAAGCTTCCTACGGAGAAAGAGTGATCGGCTTCAAAGGAGCTGACCCAACCACCGAGGTAATCGCCAAACGACTCTTCGATCACTGCAGGGAAAGACTTGCCGAATACGCTAAATCTCCCAAAGAGATTTACCCGGTTCGCCCAAGCGTGCGGATCGTCAAAGTCCGAGTCTGGGAGACGAGTACCTCCTGGTCGGAGTATTGGGACGGGTAGGGTGAAAAACTCGGCGCGCTTTCGTCCTCGTCCCTCGATCGTGTGTGCTGCCGCCCGATTGAGCTGAACTGCGTACCATGCCCGAACGCGATTTGGATGCGCTGCATTGTGGCGACGTTCAATTTTCGAGGACGAGGACGACGACGAGTACGAGGACGAAAATATGCGCCGAGCTTTTCGCGCTACCGATTGCGAACTTCGTATCTTTGTGGTGAAATTCGTCTCCAGAGATGAGCACCGACTCGAAGAAACGTTGTGCCTGGGGCAATAGCGAGGCGCTTTACGTCGCTTACCACGATATCGAATGGGGTAACCCATCGTTCGATGATCGGCATCTGTTCGAAATGCTGGTCCTGGAGAGTATGCAGAGTGGGCTGAGCTGGATTACGATCTTGAGAAAACGAGAATCGTTCCGCGAGGCGTTCAAGAATTTCGAAATCGGTGCGGTGGCGAAGTTCAATGAAAAGAAAATTGAACAACTCTTAACCAATCCTGGTATTATTCGGAACCGAGCAAAAATCGTGGCCGCAATCGCAAATGCCAAGGCGTCGGCCAAAGTCATTAAAGAGACAGGTTCTCTGTCCGGGTTTCTCTGGGAAACAGTCGGCGGCAAACCGATACAGAACCGCTGGAAATCGGGCAGCGATATTCCTGCTCAGACCGAACAATCGCAGGAACTCGCCAAGCGCTTGAAAGCACATGGATTTCATTTTCTTGGCCCCACGACTTGCTACGCCTTTATGCAAGCCGTCGGAATGGTAAACGACCATTTGGTGACCTGTTTCCGGCATAAGGAAGTCGTCACGAAATAGGCCTATTGGAGGCCTATTTGTCGTCCTCGTACTCGAAAGGGTTGGCACGTTCATGTGATGTGCGATCGCCCATCGCTGGAGGGGAGCCGCTTTGGCCCCTGTCCCGCCGCCCTCACGATCTTCGTCTAATCGCTGGTGCCGCCTAAACGGGTGAACGCAAGCGGCTCCCGGAAACGACCCAGCGCGATGCACTCACTCGTGGCCTTCGAATCATTCACACCCGGCTCATAGAGTTGCATCGCGCTGGGTTATTCGCGGGAGCCGCCTGTTTTTGCACATTTCGGCCGTATTCGCGTTGAGACGAAGATTGCGAGGGCGGCGGGACAGGGGCCAAAGCGGCTCCCCTCCAGGCGGTGGGCGATCGCACATCACATGAACGTGCCAACCCCTTCGAGGACGAGGACGAAAGAAATCCGAGTATACGCCGCATGGCTCTGCATCCCTCTAATAGAGCACAACCGACGTATGGCCAGAACTCAGCGGCGTTCACTTGGTAAGAAGGATTATAAGCGAATCGATTCCGTTCTTGACGACCGTTTGCGGCTCTTGGCGGTGGGCCGACTGGACCGTAAAAGCCGGGACAAATTACTCATTGAGCTGGCAAGGAACCCAGAGTGGGTAGACCGCCTGGCTGAGCATCTGCACGCTTCATCTCCGCTGTAACGCTTGGAATTGTAATAAAAATACCGACCGAGGTCAGACTCAGCTGGGCGCTTTCTCCTTGACGGCCGGCGACGTGTCCTCAAAGAATGGCGCCGCTCGATGAGACCCGTTGGGAGATGTAGCGCCGTTTTGGTTGCGGTAACCGTCCTCATTTGTCAGAGCTCTTCGGCTTTCGCTAAGCCAACACTTCTTCCGTCGGTCCAAGGAGAACGCAGGACGATCGCCGCCGTAGACGACGCACGCAGGTTCAGTGACTTATGGAAGTTGTTCGACGCTGCAGCTGACGAAGCTTATCAGAAGCAACTTTACCGAGATTCTGCCGATATCTGTTTGGTGGGTTACTTGGCGGCAACGGCGGCCCAAGATCAGGCAGCAATGTTCCGCAGCGCTTGGCTAATGGCTTTTAGTTATCATTTCCAAGGTGCGGCGGATGCCGCTTTGACCGCTTACCGATTGGCTCTCGATTATGTAATTCCCGGGCACCCGGTGAGCTTAGAGAACGACCAGAATGATGCCGACGTGGCTACGCTGGACACGGAACACGTGGCGGCGAAGACGCTGTTGAATGTGGGCGTCCTGTGCACCAACGCCCGAAAGATGGATTCGGCTGAGCGTTATTTTCGGCGGGTAATTAGCCTGGCTAAGCTAGAGAGGCCGCGAACCCCTGCTGAAGGCTGGTTCATCAAACACTT
>DASUWQ010000561.1:0-6353 GCA_036378375.1 Chthoniobacterales bacterium | reverse complement strand
CTACTCCAACACTCCATTACTCCACCACTCCCGCCCGCAACGCTTCGCGTAGCGATGCGGGCGGGCCGCGCTGCAGGATTCGAGGACAGCTTGTCCGCCGTAGCCTCAGCTCTATGTCGTTACCCGTTGCAGGTCGGCCTCGCAAGCGAGGCGCGCTCGACAGGAACGGGTCGGCGAAGGCGGAAGGACGACGACGGACATGCGATTCGCAGCTCCGTAGGAGCGAAATCTTTATAGTACGAATAGGCCGGTGAGGCTAACCGAACCCTATGCATTGGACTGCTGCAGAACCTGGACAACTAGACGCTGAGAGGGCGCTGACGTTGATCGAACAGACGCCGGGAGAGATCGTCTTTCTCAGCGCGGCAGATACGGAGCTCTATGCGGTTGCCTCCATTTGGAAGGAACAATTCGGTTCCCGTCTGCGAGTCGCGAGTGCTTTTCCGCTTCGCCAACCGGTTGCGGCTGATCATTACATCGACCGGGTCATTAGTAAGGCTAAGCTGGTGGTGGCGCGGCTCTTGGGAGGTAATGCCTACTTTGCTCATTTCTTGCAAGGATTGTCCGACTTAAGAGAGGAAGGTTCCCAGCTTAAGCTTCTGATTTTGTCTGGCAGTGATCTGGATGAACCGGAGTTAGCGGCACGCAGTGATTTCTCGGGGACAGTTCGGGAAAAGCTTTTTGCCATGTTTCGACATGGTGGCCGGGAGAATATTCGACGGGCGGGAATAGCGATTGAATCGTTGATTAAGGATCGTTCGGCCGAGCTGCCTGAACCGGAGCCGATGCCGCAGTTCGGTTTTTATAAGGTAACGGAGGGGCTACGGTTCCGACCGGTCGACCTCAAGTCCTGTTTGGCTTCGGAGGACAAGTCCTCCTTCGCCAAGGCTACGAAGGACGAGTCCTCCTTCGCCAAGGCTACGAAGGACGAGTCCTCCTTCGCTAAAGCTACGGAGGACAAGAGCGAGGCAGCAGTCCATAAGCGAGCGTGGATTTGTTTTTATCGGGCATGGTTTCAAACGGGTGACTTGGCTGTGATCGATGCTTTGCAGGCGGCTCTCGAAAGCAAGGGGTTTCAGGTTTTTGCATTTTACTCGTTCTCGCTCCGCAGCGCGGCAGCGCAGGCTGAACTGCTGCAATTGGCGGAACTGAATCCTCCGGACGTCGTCCTTCTGACCCAGAGCTTCTCGATTTCGTCGGGTGGCGCGGATCGGCTCTCGTTCTTTGAACAGCTTGGTTGTCCAGTTTTGCAGGCGGCGATCTCGCTGGCTGATAGAGAAACCTGGGTAACAAACCAAGCTGGTTTGGCTCCAGCGGAAGTCGCCATGAACGCGGCTTTACCTGAGGTCGATGGCCGAGTCTTTACAACCGTCATTGGCTTCAAAGAACAGGATCTCTGGATTCCGGAGATTGAATACCGCGCTAAAAGATTGGTGCCGGATCTTGAACAGATTGAGTACGTCACGACCTTGGCGTGCAATTGGGCTCGACTGCGCACAGTTCCAAATCGCGACAAGAAGATTGCGATTGTTCTTTCCAACTATCCTAACCGCGATGGGCGCATTGGGAATGGGGTTGGTTTGGATACTCCGGGCAGCACGGTGCAATTGTTAGAAGCACTGAGCGCGATCGGTTATTTAGTCGATCCCTGCCCAACGAACGGTCAGGAATTGATAGAATGGCTTCAAACCGGGGTTACCAATGATCCGGAACATTCGTACGGAAAACCTTGTTATCAAAGCGTCGATCCGGCCGGCCTGAACAGATTCGTAGAATCGCTTTCGGACTTGCGTCGGAATGAATTGAGAGAGCAATGGCCGGTTAACTCCAGTGAATCGATCGCTGTCTCTGGAATACGGCTAGGGAACATCTTTATTGGAATTCAGCCGCCGCGCGGTTATTCGCTCGATCCGCAAGCCATTTATCATAGCCCAAAGCTTCCACCGCCGCCGGCGTACCTCGCGTTTTATCTTTGGCTCCGGGAGGAGTTTCGGGCGGACGCAATCGTCCATGTGGGAAAACATGGCAATCTTGAATGGTTACCCGGGCGAAGCATCGCTCTCGGAAAGGAAGATTATCCGAGCCTTTGTCTAGGGCCGATACCGCTGATTTATCCCTTCATTGTTAATAATCCTGGGGAAGGCATTCAGGCTAAGCGTCGTTCTGCGGCTGTCATTGTCGATCATCTGACGCCTCCGCTGAGCCGGGCTGGACTGTATGACGATCTCGAAAAGGTTGAACGCCTATTGGAAGAGCATGCCCGCAGCGTCACACTTTATCCAAGCCGAGCCACAGAGTTGGAGAAACAGATCGATAATTTGCTAAGTCAAGTTTCCTGGAAAGACGAGCTGCCGGATAGGTCCCTGCAGACCGTCACAAATTATCTCTGCGAGATTAAAGAGAGTCAGATTCGATCGGGATTGCACGTGCTTGGTGTTAATCCGGCGGGCGAACAGAGAACCGACTTTTTGTTGAGTCTGCTGCGATTGCCCTCTGCCGGACGACCGGGCCTACTGCAATTATTGTCCCACAATCGCGCCTTAGAAGCATTGACGCCGGCCGAAAGAGACCAGGTAGAGTCCAAAGCTCGACGCTGGATAGAGGTAAACGCCGGGAACGCCGGAAGCGCCGAGGACGACAGAGCGAAGTCTGAGAACGCGGACAACGCCGAACGCCGAGCGCCAAACGCCGAACGCCAAACGTTAGACGAATTGGCGACCTTTCTTCGCGAGCAGCTCATCCCGAGGTTGGCGCGGTGCGATGACGAAATCAAAAACGTGTTGAACGGTCTTAGTGGACAATTCGTTCCGCCAGGCCCTTCGGGAGCTCCAACTCGAGGCCGGATCGACGTACTTCCTACCGGTAGAAACTTTTTTACCATCGATCCACGGGCGGTTCCGACGCAGACCTCCTGGAATTGCGGAAAGATGCTGGCCGACCGGTTACTGGAGCGATATCGGCAGGATCAGGGGGAGTATCCGCGAAAAATAGCGCTGGTTATCTGGGGGACATCTAACATGCGGACCGGCGGAGACGATATCGCTCAAGCGCTCTGGCTTTGGGGATGTGAACCGGTCTGGGAAGAGTCATCCGGGCGAGTGGTCGACTTTCGGATATTGCCGCTCAGTCTATTGGGACGGCCTCGAGTTGATTTGCTATTGCGAGTATCTGGGCTGTTTCGCGACGCGTTCGGCGACACGCTGCGTTTGCTGGCGACTGTCCCTAAGCGTCTAGCGCAACAGGATGAACCACCGGACATGAATCCTATCCGTGGTTCCTGGTTGCTTGAACGGGAGACGCTAACCGGACGAGGGTTGGATCCGGTCGAGGCCTCGCGACGGGCGACGCTACGAGTTTTTAGTTCGGGGTTCGGATCTTATGGGACTGGCCTGCTTCCGCTCATCGATGCAGGGAACTGGGATTCGGCTGAGGATTTAACCGAGGTGTTCTGTCGCTGGGGTGGTTACGCGTTTGATAGTGATGGCACCGCTGATGAGGACGTCAGTTTGTTGAAGACCCGCTTGGCTGAGATAGAGGTCGTTCATCAGAATCAAGACAACCGGGAGCATGATATCCTGGATTCGGACAATTATTTTCAATTTCAGGGCGGACTGCACGCGTCGGTTAAACAACTTCGAGGCAAAGCGCCGGTTGTTTTGCATGGCGATTCCAGTGATCCCGAGCAACCACGGATCCGAACCCTTGAGCAAGAGATAGTCCGCGTTATCCGGAGCCGAGTGCTGAATCCGCGATGGCTAGAGGCGATGCGACGTCATGGTTATAAGGGAGCTTCCGAAATAGCGGCGACCGTCGATTATTTATTTGGCTATAGCGCTACCACTGGCTTGGTCCGGAACTCTCACTACGAGGAGATCGCGCAGAAGCTTTTGCTAGATACAACCCAGAAAGATTTCTTCCGCGAGCATAACCCGGCAGCGCTTAAAGAATCGACGCGCCGGTTACTCGAAGCTGCCGAACGCGGTCTCTGGTCGGCTCCCTCGGAGAACACGATCACAAGACTCGAAGAGAATTTACTCGAATTAGAAGGCCAACTTGAATGAAGCAATTTCCTTTTAGCGCGGTGGTTGGGATGGAGGACGCCAAACGATCTTTGATCTACCATGCCATCGAGCCTCGGATTGGCGGCTCCCTGCTGTTGGGACATCGCGGTTGCGCCAAGAGCACCCTGGTACGCGCCTTCGCTGACTTATTGCAGGCTGCTTCCTCGGAACCCATTCCATTCGTAGAGCTGCCGCTCGGAGCTACGGAAGATCGTCTGCTCGGTTCGATCAACGCGGAAGCATTGGTTGAACAGACTAGGTGGGAGACGCGCGCCGGTCTGATCGAGGAGGCGAATGGAGGCGTCTTGTATGTCGATGAGATCAACCTGTTGCCGGACAATCTTGCAGACCAGATCTTGGATTCGGCGGCCTCCGGCAAACATCACCTGGAGCGCGACGGGATCACCCGGCGCATCGAAAGCCGATACATCCTCATCGGCACCATGAACCCGGAGGAGGGAGATTTGCGGCCACAACTATCAGACCGATTCGCTCACGGTATCTTAATCCAGGACGACTTCACTCCAGACCAGCGGGTGGAGGTCGTGCGACGCCGGATTCAGTTCGACGACGATCCGGAATCGTTCATCCAGACGCATGCCGCCTCTCTGACGGATCTGGCGGAACGTGTAACTAAGGCACGGACACTGGTTAGGAGTGTGACGGTTTCAGAAGAACAGCGACTCGAGATCGCGAACCGAGCGCGGGAATTACAAGTGGAGGGGCTTCGAGCCGAACTTGGTGTGCTCCGAACCGCGCGCTGTGCTGCGGCCTGGGAGAACCGATCGAAGATCGAACCGCAAGATCTGGATGAAGCGTGGCGCATGTGCCTCGGACATCGGCACCTCGAAAATCGCCCTTTTACACGGGCGCCTTCGCCGCCGCCGCCCGGCCAGCGATTCAATCCGCCGGTCGCGCAACGCACTTCTCATGCGCCTACCAATTCGCTGCCGGATCCAAAGCAATTACCTGAAGCCACGCCCTCCCGGCATCAGCGGTTGCGAGATTGGGCTATGAATCAAATTCCTGGAGTGAAAAGTCGAGGAGCAAGGCTCGCCTCCGGTAGATCAGATGTGGTTCCGCACGGAGCCATCAATTGGATTGCAACGCTCCTTAGTTCAATCCCGTTTAGGAGGACTTCCTCCATTAACCTGCGTTACTATTCGCTTCGTCGCCGTTCTCGGGTGTGGTGTTTCTTAGATGCCAGTCGATCGACCGGGATGAGCCGTTGTCTAAGCGCAGCGCGAGATTCACTGATTGATCTAGCCGCTCATTGCCGGTCGCCTCGCTGGAACTTGCTTCTGCTGCGAGATAACCAAATTAAATGGGTGCTTAAGCACAGCAGTTTCCGTTCATTCGGAAGCGTCCTGGCCCAACTCGATACTGCGGGCGGCAAAAGCTACCTCTTTCAATCCCTCCATTCTCTGCACCGTGCGATTCTAAAGCATGGCCCGGCTAGCCAGGATCGGGTTGTGATTGTGTCTGACGGCCTGGCAACCCTTGAGGCCGGTCAAGACTATCGAGACACGCCGTCTCGTCTCCGCCATTTTCTGCGCCGGCTAACGCAGCTGAATGTCTCTATCGCTTGGCTCTATCCTTCCACTGAACGGGCTTTGGCCAGATGGCTACAAAAGGTCTTACGAGGCCTGCCGGTTACGGGAATAAAACTCTAACCGCCGATTCCGCGAAATAAACGAAGGTCCCGAAGGTGAAATATCCACAGATTACACAGATTTCGGCGCTGGGGTGGATGGCTGTCGGATACCTAAAGAAATCGTCTCAGCGGCAGGGCGGTTTGGTTCGAACCATAGAGCGCTGCCTTCGCAAGCGCAGTTGCGCATTATTGTTTCAGCAGATCGACTTGCCGTTGGTACGGGTCTTCACGGTCCTGGCGAGGTTTAACCCAGCACCGAAATCTGCGTAATCTGTGTAATCTGCGGATACTAAACTTGGATTTGGAATAGAATGGGTAGCAAAAATTTCCGTCAGCGAACGGTGGGGCTATCGGTCTCGCTAGTATTAGCGAATATTGCGGCGTGGGTCTGGGCTTATCTTGTGTTTCATGATCAGCCGGTACTTATTGGGACCGCATTTCTAGCTTACTCCTTTGGCTTACGGCACGCGTTAGATGCCGACCATATTGCGGCGATCGATAACGTTACTCGAAAGCTAGTGCAAGGCGGCGACCGGCCGGTTTCTGTTGGGTTCTACTTTGCCCTGGGGCATTCGACGGTAGTGATGATTGCCGTAGTGATCGTCTATTGGACAGCGGCGATCGCCAGTGAACGCTTC
>DASUWQ010000560.1:0-4508 GCA_036378375.1 Chthoniobacterales bacterium | reverse complement strand
GAACAATATTTCCACTTGCCTTTTGACACGATTCTGGTTTTTGACGCGGAAGTGGCAACGGTTGCGAACTGGGGTGGAGGAACCTCGGTGCCGATTTACGATCGACTCTTTTTGGGAGGCGCAAACAACTTGCGTGGTTTTGACTTCGATCGGGTCGGTCCCAAGGATGCAGAAGGTGATGATATCGGTGGTAATTCTATGGCTCGGCTAACCGTCGAATACACTATTCCGATCATCGACCGGGTTCGTTTCGCTGTGTTCTATGATACTGGTTTTGTGAACGCGGGTTCTTGGAACTTCGGAACACAGAACTACAACTCCGACTTTGGCTTTGGTCTGCGCTTGAATTTGCCAATCGGACCGATTCGACTCGACTACGGTATTCCGATCCAGACGGATAAGTTTAACAACTCCTCAGGGCGGTTCCAATTCAGCGTGGGTTACCAATTTTGAACGGGATTGGCCCGGGGGCGTCTCACTCAAACCGGAGAGTCCCATCCATTGTTAGTAATGAATATAATGAATAAATCCTCATTCGTCGTGGGGGCTTGCGTCGCTGCCAGCTTGGGCTTTGGCGTATTGTCTCAAGCAAAAGCGGAGTTAAAAATCGGTACCATCGACATGTCTAAAGTCATGGCGGGCTACTACAAAACTCAAGAGGCGCAACAAAAGCTAGAGGAGGCTCAAAGATCTGCCCAAGACGAGCTGAACCAGCGGATGGATAGCTACAAGAAGAATCTTGATTCCATCAATAAGCTAAATGAGGAATTAAATAAGCCCGACCTGAGTGGCGCCAGCAAAGATCAGAAGGCCCAAGAGCGCGATTCAAAGATCGCGGAGACCAATGGGTTAGAACGCGAAATTCAGGACTTTCGGTCGACTCGTCAAAAACAGCTGCAAGACGAGAAGTCCCACATGATTTCGGCCTTAGTGGAAGAGATCATGAAGGTTGTGACCGACCAGGTAAAGGCGCAGAACTTCGACTTGGTTTTTGATAAATCGGGGCAAAGCGCTGCTCTAGGCACACCGGTGTTGCTGTTTGCCAGATCCGATATCGATTTCAGTGACATGGTGATCGCGAAGTTGAACGCGAATCGGCCGGCGGCTGCGCCTTCAGCTGCTAAGAAGGAAGGTCCGGGCGCATCGAATACTCCGGCGGTAAATACGAAGCCGGGTGGATTCCCGAGCCCGAGTAAGAAGCCGTAAAGGCGATCCGATTATTTGGTGTTTTTAGAAGGCGCTGGGCTCCACGACCTCAGCGCCAGCGGGCGAGATCAAAGGGTTAACCCGATTTGTTCTCCCTCGTACTTGCTCCCACCCAGGCGAGGTAGTCCGGTGAGCCATCGGTCACCGGCCAAGCCACAAATTCCGGCACTTCGTACGGATGATCTTTCAGAACAAAGTTCTGAAGAGCCTCGAACTGGTTCTCAGTGGTCTTGAAGACGACCGCTGTTTCATTGGCCGTCTCGATTTTGCCTTTCCAACGGTAGATCGATTTGGCTTCCGGTATCAGTGTTGCGCAAGCGGCGAACCCTTTTTCCACCGCATCCCGGCTGATTCTCCAGGCGATCTCGTGCTCTGGAAAGGTGCACGTGGCCACCAACACCCGCATAATCCGTCTCTTCCTACCTCAGAAATCGATCCAGATTATCGTCCTCCCAGCGACGAGCCCTCTGGTAGCAATGAAACCGTTGTTCTCGACGATAAAATTCGTCGGTGTGAATCCGGCGACGACCGGTGGCATCTTCCTCCTCCGGTACAACCGCGTGAAGCATCTCGTGATAGATGACGTATTCGAGAAACCAGGTCGGAACAAACGGTGCATCGAGCAGCGGATGAATCCGAATGATACGGTCCTCTTCCTGGATCGTACCAAAAACAAAATATTCTTTCGGGGGCAATCTTCGCTTGCGTCCCCAAGTGATGGTGTAGCCGCGAAGCGCGCCATTAAAATACTCAGCGTTTAGCTTATCGAACAGCGCTCGCAGGTCGAAATATTGCCCCTCGTGGGAAAGCTCAAGCTGGCGTTGGACCGGGAGCCTTTTGACTGACAGTTTTCGCTTTCGCGTTCCCATAACAGAAGTGCCTAAACTCTAAAGAGCAAACGAGCGTCGGCAACCGCAAAAGAATTTTTAGTTTTGTAAAAAGCGGGCCGGATATGGGCCATAATGGCGCTATTCCGGCCTTGAAAGGCGAGACCGCGTAATTGTTGGCTATAATTAGACATAAGCCCCCTTAGAGGAGCGTCTGATTGGCCCGAATTGTCGGAGAAAACAGTTCTGAGCTAGGTCGTCCTAGGACGCTAGGCAACCTTCTCTGCTTAAGCACGAGAAGTCCCAAACTCAGCTCCGTAGGAGTAAAATCTTTATAGCTGTCGGTCCGAATCTGGCGGAAGCTCCGGAGGAGCGGCATATCAAGGGGAACGGTGATATTGCGCACCCCCTACGCCCGTCAGGCCGTGTTGTGGTTACGCGGTTGGGGAACTTAGCCCGGGATAATTCTTCTGGCCAGAGAGCGGGTCCGTACGATCACCGCTTACGCAGCCCAATAGATGCCGCTCCTACGGAGCTGGGCGCAATTTTGCGGCGGTGTAGCTATAAAGATTTCGCTCCTACGGAGCTGGGCGCAATTTTTGCGGCGGCGTAGCTATAAAGATTTCGCTCCTACGGAGCTGGGTTCAGACCGTCTAATGCGGAGCTGCGTTCCGACCGTCTACTGAGCAAACCCAGAAGGACGCATACCGCTGGCAAGCCCCTAGGCCTCCTCGCCCTCCGTTTCCAAATCCTCTTGGGAAACGACGGGGGCAATATCCTGCAGCTTCTCACCCTCAATGAGGTTGATGAGTTTTACGCCCATCGTGTTCCTACCGGTCTCCCGGATCTCGCTGACGCGCAGGCGAACCATTTGGCCGCCGGTAGTGATAAGCATCACTTCGTCGGCCTCATGAACGGACAACGCACCAATCACTTCGCCGGTTCGGTCGCCGGTCTTCATCGTGATGATTCCCTTTCCGCCTCGAGACTGAATACGATACTCCTCGAAGTCGGTTCTTTTCCCGATACCGTTGGCTCCGGCAACAAGCAGTGTGGCATCGGCAACCACCTTTGCGATACCCACAACTTCGTCTCCGGCATCGGGCCGGATACCCCAGACACCAATCGCGTTTCGTCCCATATCTCGAGCGTCGTCTTCGCCGAACCGGATGCTCATCCCTTGCTTGGTTATGAGCACCACTTCTTCACTGCCATTGGTGAGCAGAGCGTCGATCAACTCGTCGTCCTGCTCGATCTGGATCGCAATAATTCCTCCTCTGCGGACGTTGGCGAACTCAGAAAGGTTGGTCTTTTTAACGAGACCGTGCCGGGTCGCGAACATGATATGCAGGTTCGGGTTCCAAGTCGTTTCCTCAGTCGAACCCTCTTCTTTTTTCGCTTCGATGCGCAACGTAGCCGCGATCTTCTCCTCAGGGCGCAACTCCAGCAGATTCGCAATCGAACGCCCTTTTGAGGACCGGCTCATCTCAGGAATCTCGTAGACTTTCTCTACGTAGCAGCGGCCGGTCTGGGTAAAGAACATCAGGGAATCGTGAGTACTCGCGGTGAAAAGGTGTTCAACGAAATCGCCTTCCTCGCCTTCCATTTGGGCTTCGCGAGTGGCCATCCCAATTACGCCACGGCCGCCTCGGCGTTGAGCTCGGAATTCGCTTTCCGCTGTCCGCTTGATATAGCCGCCGTGAGTAATCGTGATGATGCACCCTTCGTTGGCGATAAGATCTTCGATGTTGATATCACCATCAGCCGGGACGATTTCCGTCACCCGCGCGGAATCATATTTGTCCTTAACTTTTAAAAGCTCTTCCTTGATGATGCTCATCACCCGGTCAGCCCGGTTCAAAATATCGACCAGGTCATCGATGCGGGTCAGAAGCTCCCCATATTCGTCAGTGAGCTTCTCACGTTCCAGTCCTGTCAGTTGATAGAGCCGAAGCTCAAGGATTTGATCTGCTTGCTGTTCGCTAAAGCTATATCGGCCGTCCACCAAACGCGCGGCGCTGCGGATGCGAATACCGATCTGCTCGACCTGGCTCTGGCTGAATTCGTAGGCCAACAGTTTTACGCGTGCTTCCTCTCGGTTGGCTGAGTTCCGTACGATATCGATAAAATCATCGAGATTGGCGAGAGCGATTAAATAGCCTTCCAAGGTCTCGGCTCGTTGCTCTGCTTGCCTGAGTAAATAGCGAGTCCTTCTGAGCACGACGTCGCGCCGATGCTCGATGTAACAGTGCAGAGCCTCGATGACCGACAGTAACTTCGGTCGCCCGTGATCGATGGCGAGCATGTTAACCGCGAAAGTGCTCTCCAAAGCGGTATGCTTGTAGAGGTTATTCAGGACCACATTCGCGTTGGCGTCCCGTTTCAGCTCGATCTCAATTCGGGTGTTTTCATCGGACAGATCGCGAATATCGCTGATGTCCGTGATTACCTTTTCCTGAATCAGCGCGGCAATCC
>DASUWQ010000559.1:0-3921 GCA_036378375.1 Chthoniobacterales bacterium | reverse complement strand
ATTCTGCGTAACGGTCAGGTCGGGCACGAGCGCGGGATCCTGATAGACGGAGACAATCCCCGCGCGGCGCGCTTCTGCCGGGGATCGGAACGAACGGGCTGCGCCCTTCACCAGGATCTGGCCGCCGTCTGCCGGAAAGACGCCGGTGATAATTTTGACCAATGTGCTCTTTCCGGCGCCATTCGCTCCCATTAGGCCGTGAACCTCGCCGGGGCGCACCTGAAGCGAAGCGGCTTTGAGCGCAACAACCGAATCGAATTTTTTGGCCACGTCACGGGCTTCAAGAAGAAATGGCGCTCCGCTCATGGAAAATGCGTTCTAGCGTCAGGAACACTCAAATCGTACTCGTCCTCGTCGTCGTTCTCGTTCTCGAAAAGCTGTTCTTTCCGGCACGTGACGGAGCACCGGTATCCCGACTCATTCCGGCACAGCGGCTCAGATCTAACGGACCCAATCGAGGACGAGGACGACGACGAGGACGAGTACGAAAAAGCTTCATCGACTGTGCCGCCCCCGAACATCACAGTACCGAAAGGCCAAGGAGACCACAAAGGTCGAGACCAGGAACCGATCTTTCGTTTCTGTCTTCGTGCCCTTTGTGATCTTTCCGTATTGTAGACTTTTCTCTATTACGATGGACCGGCACTCCCGGAGCCTTTATTCGCCCGGGCCTTTGCAGGCTTTTTCCTGGTCAAGGGTGTAGTGCGTATATGGGTCGACCGGACTGTAGACGGGATAATTCGGATCCACCTTCGGGTCGTAGAGAGACTTCAGCCATTGCTGACCGTCATCCGTTGTACTGTCGTAGACCTTCGGCGTGAGATGGGTAACCCGCGGCACCTTTTTCCCCGCCAGAACATCCAGGGCGATACTGAGGCCGGCTCCGCCGACCGCTGGCGGATTGGTTACATTGATTCCAACGAGGCCGGCATCCTTCATCTCGATCTCCTGGCCCATGAAGCCATTATTGTCGGCGCCGACGATCGGCACGTATTTGAGGTTAGCGGTCTTGTAGGCATCGACGACCGCTTTATCTATCCCTGAAGTCCAGATTCCATCGATCTGTTTGCCCGAACTGATCAGGTTTTTGGTTTCCTGTGCAGCTTTATCCGGCGACCAGCCAGTGAAGACCGATCCCACAACCTTAATATCGGGATAGCTCTTGAGCGCTTCGGTGAAGCCCTCGTGACGGTCGGCATCGGCGGGCACGCCGTCAATTCCGCGCATCTCGACGACATTGCCCTTACCGCCGAGTTTCTTGAATAGTGCCTCAGCCCCGAGGCGGCCGTAGGCGGTCTGATCATTGGTCACAACATAGGCCGAGGGTGCGTCGACGGCTTGATCGACAGCGACTACCACGATGTGCCGATCGGTTGCTTGTTTAATTACGGGATCCAGGGCTTTGCGATCCGATGGGTTGACGATGATGATGTTCGCGCCGGCCGAGATCAGGTTTCGCAGATCAGCGATCTGCTCAGATGGTCCACCATTCCGGTTGGCCAAGATGACTTTCGAAACCTTACCTGATGCCAGGGCTTCTGCTTTGATCGAGCAGACCATTTCCTCGCGCCAACCGTTCCCGACTAATGTATTAGAAACGCCAACTACATACTTCTCGGCCGCCGGGGCAGGATTAGCCGCGCTCATAACAGCGCCAACAAAGAGGGATAAATAACTGCTGACTTTGCTCATGGATTGAGGCTTAGCTTGATTGTTCGAAGGTTGATGGGGGGAGCGATCTTTGTCGAAAACGGACCACGATCGCGGATTAGCGATCATCGCAAAAAAATGCATTCCCTGTCAAACCGGCTCTTTAGCGCTCTTTAGTACAGAAGGAATATCAACAATACGGAAAGATCACAGAGGCCACAACGAGAAAGGAGCCAGGAGCCAGAATCCAGGAGCGAGGAGGGGTCTGCGGTCGACGCAGGCGCCGGACGCGAAATGGCGCCAATCAGTAAGCAGTGATCGGTACTGAGGCATCTGCTCGATCCAGATCTTTCTGGTTACTGATTACTTTTTCTTAGCACTCGCGCTTGGTCCACCCCTGACCTCCTGGCTCCTGGATTCTGACTCCCGGCTCCTTTCCTTTGTGACCTTGATGATCTTTCCGTACTGTGAATCCTGCAGGTTGATTTCTCCCCAATGACGCTATCTAACAAGACGGCAGCTGTAACCGGCACCGGATTCATCGGGCCGGTTCATGTCGAGGCGCTTCGGCGCCTCGGGATTCGCGTAAAAGGCATACTTGGTAGTTCGCCTGCCAAGAGTGAAACGGCGGCTAAGCAACTGGGACTACCAAAAGCGTATGCCAGCTATGAAGAGATACTTTTCGACCCCGAGGTCGAAGTCATCCACATCACGACACCCAATCGTCAGCATCGAGACATGGTGATCGGCGCACTGGATGCCGGGAAACATGTGGTTTGCGAAAAGCCGCTTGCTACTAACTCGGTAGAGACTTCGGAGTTAGTCGAGCGAGCACGGGAGCACCCGACGTTGGTCGCGGCCGTCAATTACAACGTCCGGTTTTATCCTCTCGTTCTCCATGCCCGGCATTTGCTGCAAACCGGCGCCGTCGGCCGCGTGTTACACGTAAGGGGCGGGTACATCCAGGATTGGCTGCTGAAAGACACAGACTGGAACTGGCGACTGCTCGCAGAGGAAGGCGGCGAACTGCGGGCAGTGGGCGACATCGGAACCCATTGGATGGATCTGATCCTGTTCATAACCGGCTTGCAAATCGATTCGGTCTTTGCGGATCTAGCGACCCTGATTCCTATCCGGCAGCGGCCTAAAGTAGCCGGTGCAACTTTCCAGGGCACTGGAGGACAACCGGACGAGGAGAAGCTCGTCCCTACCGCCGAACCGATCCGGATCGAGACTGAGGACTGGGGATCGGTACTCTTCCGGTTCGCTAACGGTGCGCGGGGCGCAATGTCTGTTTCCCAGGTTACCGCCGGCCGAAAAAATCAAATCACCTTTGAAATAGCCGGTTCGGAAGGATCGTTGGCCTGGGACTCAGAGCACCCGAACGATCTCTGGCTTGGGCACCGAGATAAACCGAACCAGCTCTTGATTCGCGATCCTGCTTTGCTTGCACGAGATATCCGCTCTTTTGCCAACTATCCCGGCGGCCACAACGAAGGCTTTCCCGACACCTTCAAGCAACTTTATCGAGCGATATACGAGTATCTTGCCGCGGGTGATTTCTCGCGCCCAAAAATCTTCGCAGGATTCGAGGATGGTCACGAGGAGTTGCTGCTTTGTGAGGCCATACTCGAAAGTCACCGGACCCAAGCTTGGGTTCCGGTTGAAAAAAACTAATCCCATTAAGAACGCCGTGATCACCGGAAACGCCAACTGGAGGGGAGCCGCTTTAGCACGTAAACAAGGACCTCGCATGTTCTTGCCAGGGCGAGGAAGGCCAAAATATCGGGTTAAACAGGCGGCTCCCGCGAATCACCCAGCGCGATGTTTCGCCCATGCGTTCCGTTTCGATAATTTAGTCTGCGCACCGAGTCAAAGCGCCGTCAACGCCGGGAACGCCGTAAATCCGCGGCCGATTTGCTAATGGCGCAGCAAGCAAAACAGAGTTTTGATAAAATCCTCATATGCAACTTGGATTCGTAACTGCGATTGTGCCGGAGTTGTCTTTGGAAGATGTCCTATCCCTTGCTGCCGCAGAGGGATTTCGATGTGTTGAAGTGATGTGCTGGCCGGTGGGCAAGGCGGAAAGGCGCTACGCCGGGGTTACGCATCTGGATGTTACTTCATTTGGTGAACGTGAAGTCATCGGGACACAAGAACTAACCGCTAAATACGGAGTTCAGATCTCGAGCCTTGGCTATTACCCCAATCCGCTCTGTCCCGATCCAACCGAGCGAGCCACCTATGCGGACCATCTCCGACTCGTTATCG
>DASUWQ010000558.1:0-10321 GCA_036378375.1 Chthoniobacterales bacterium | reverse complement strand
ACCGCAGATGAACGCAGATTTACGCAGATAATTTGCCGTGGCACTAGCTCCGTAGGAGCGGAATCTTTATAGCTCGCCACGCAAAGAAAATGATAACAGCTCCATTAGGAGCGGCATCTAATCCAGAAACAACTTTCTATGCCGCTCCTAACGGAGCTAACCGAGGGCAGCTTGCCTTGGCTATTAAGATTGCGCTCCTACGGAGCTGTTGTTTCGACAGGTGTCCGCCCCAGCTAATTGTCCCGAAGCGACGAAACTGTCTTCGTCGACCAAATCGACTCCATCCTGCTCTTCGAACACGATTATCCTTACCTCACCAGGTTACTAACCGCCAAATCAATGACCTCGTCACCACGGCCATTGAGCACGGCTTTGAGCGCCCATAGATTGAACCCGACCGCTTGGTTCACCTTGATAGTTGGCGGCATGGAAAGTTCCGAGCGATTAACCACAGCTTCGATCAACGCCGGTCCGTCATGCCGGAACGCCTCGGTTACCGCCGGTTTCAAATCGGCCGGATCCTCCACTTTAGCCGCAAACATCCCAGCCGAGCGAGCCAGTCCAACAAAATCAGGATTCACCAACTCGGTCCCCTCCCCCAGAATGCCGGCGGCCAGCATTTCCAGTTCGACAAACGCAAGCGCGCTATTGCTAAACACGACGATTTTTACCGGCAACTTATGTTGATGCAGCGACAATAGGTCTCCTAGCATCATGGAGAGTCCACCATCCCCGGAGAAGGTAACGATTTGACGGCCAGGGAAGGTCAGCTGCGCACCAATGGCTTGAGGCATGGCGTTCGCCATCGATCCATGATTAAACGAACCTAATAGGCGCCGCTTACCATTCATGGTGAGATAACGTGCAGCCCACACCGTGGGAGTGCCGACATCACAAGAAAAAATCGCATCATCGGCAGCCAACTCGTCCACGACTTTGGCGACGTATTGGGGATGCATGGGTTTGCGACCCGGATGCCCCACCGCCAGCTCATCCAATCCCTTACGGACATCTTGATAATGACTGAGAAAACGTTTCAGGTGTGCGTCATCTTCTTTCTCGCTCACCAAAGGCAATAATCCTTGCAGGGTCGCTTTTACGTCGCCAATGATCCCAAGGTCCAATCGCGTGCGACGACCAAGGTTTTCGCCGCGGAGATCGACCTGGATAACCGTTGCTTTCTCTGGATAGAACTGAGTATAGGGAAAATCGGTACCCAACATTAAGAGCGTGTCGGCTGCCATAATCGCGTGGTAGCCGGAAGAGAAACCGATTAGACCGGTCAAACCCACATCGTAAGGACTATCGTATTGGATGTGTTCCCTCCCTCTTAGCGCAGAAACAATCGGAGATTTGAGTTTGCCAGCTAGCTGCATCAGTTCGGCATGCGCACCTGCACATCCGGCTCCTCCAAGAATGGTGACGGCTTTCCCTTCATTAAGCAGTGCGGCCAAGCTTTTGATTTCTTCGTTCGACGGACTCACCACCGGATGACACTGCTTTACGGTGGCGCTCGGCTTACGGTACGTTGCCGGTTTGAGAGCGATGTCACCGGGTATCGCTACCACCGCTACACCTTTTTTGGTTAACGCGGTTTGAATTGCGATCTCTAACACCCGCGGCACCTGGGTCGTCTGTGAAATCAGCTCGCAGTAATCACTGCAATCGCGGAAAAGCTGGTCCGGATGGGTCTCCTGAAAGTAGTTGCTACCAATCTCCTGGCTTGGAATCTGAGCGGCTAGAGCCAATACAGGTACCCGGCTGCGGTGGCAATCGTAGAGACCATTGATCAAGTGCATATTGCCCGGCCCGCAGCTGCCGGCGCAAACCGCCAATTCCCCGGTTAAATGAGCTTGAGCTCCGGCGGCGAATGCTGCGGTCTCTTCGTGTCGCACCCCTATCCATTCAATCTTTTTAGTCCGTCGAACCTCTTCCAGAATGCCGTTCAATGAATCCCCCACGACGCCGTAAATTCTGGTCACACCTGCGGCGATGAGCGTTTCAATAAAGATTTCAGCTACCGTCTTTTGAGCCATTTGCTGTTCTTTCCGAGTTTGGAGGTTGCTGCAGCTCATACTATGTCGCAGGTTCACGCGTCCGTTAAGGCAAAAGTAATCAGCGGGTCAGTAATCAGTTAAGAAGAGGTTTGCTATCGCTCACTGACTACTGATGCCTCTTCCGGGTTTAGCGTGTGAACACTTGGCTAATAGGGCTTGGTCATGAAATGGTCTGATAGAACCACAAGGAGGCAATTGGGTTTTGCCGCGCAGCGGCTTTAGCCCTGGGGTCCGGCAGGGCATTAAATCACCCTGAAGGCGGCGACCGAGGCGGGTGGCAAGGTGCTGAAGCGTTGATCCACCAGCCGCGCTCAAACATCGGGTGCCACTTCAGGGCACGTTTCTATACCTGCTTAACCCAGGGCTTAAGCCCTGGGCTGTTCTCTCAGACCATTTCATGGTCAAAAACGGCTCGTCGTTAAGGACGGTCATCGGCTACGCCTGTCTACCTGGTCTTAATAGAACCACTCGTAGGCGTCATCCCAATTTTTATCCGCTTTCTTGACATTGGCTTGGGCATTGGACTGGAACTCTTTCTCCGCTTCTGGAGACGCGCAGACATAGAGTTTTCCCTTAAGGACGAAGAAGACGGTTGGGTCACCCGCATTGGCTTGGCGATTCGCAATTCCGTTGGCGCAAAAGCCGCCGTACTGAGGAACGTATTTTGAAGGGCCCTTCTTAAAGGTGGCCAGGTCCGTTGCGGAACTGAAATAGTAGGTCGCGCCTTGATAAGTGGTCTGGTACTTCGGGCTACCCTTCACCGCCTTCTTCTGGGTGAAATAGGCCACCGGATCGTATCCTTGTAAAATGACGCCTTTGCTATCCAAATTTAACTTGTGCTCACCTTTCGTAAGCCAGACCTGCACTCCTGACAGGTTTAATTCTTTGGTCACAGGCGCAAGGCTGCCGGCATTGGTGTTGCTTGCCACAAATGCCCACAAGGCGAAAACAACAAAACCAAACCGGATGGCTGACTGAGTCGGAGGCTTCCGTTTCAAGATTGAGTAATGCTTCTTCTTACCCGAACGTCGGGCGAGATAGACGAGTTGGATTCGATTCATATTAGTGTCTGCTGATTACCCCTTTTGATACTGACACGGGGGTGTTTTTTATTCCTTAACCATGGATATCAATTCCCGGGCCAACCAGATCACTAATCTCGTAAAACCTTTTCTACAAGCATCTTACACTTGTTCAGACCGGAGCTACTCACGAGACGAATTACAGAACGTTCGAAGAATCGTCCGCGGTGCCAGGGTAAGTAAAATCCGGCGATTTTATTTCCGAATAACCCTTACGATTAGAGTGAAGCGGTTATTAATCAACATTTTAAAACCTAAAACTTAAAACCTACAACCTAAGACCCATCTGGCTCTCACGTCCGCAGGGTAAAACAAAGCGACTCATAGTTCGTCAATCATACCTAACGGTTAGGAGGGGATAACAAGCTCCTGAGGAGCGTAATTTTTATAGCAGGAATGAACCCGGATTATTACCGGTAATAAGAAGACAGAACGGAAAACCGTAAGTATGAATTCTCGTACGGGATTCCTCTTTGGATTACCCATCGCAAGTAGTTTATCATCAACATTTTACGATTCATACAAAGCGTGGCACGCAACCTGATCCATCTAGGCACAATACAAGAAACTGGAGTATTCAGATGTACGAAAGTGACGACAAGTCGAGCGAAGAATGGGATGACTTCCTGCATACGCAAGCCGACATCGGCGACTATTATCTCGATCAGGAAGCGTTCGAGTATCGGCCGAGCCAGCAGGAAATGCAGATGCTGGCATTACAGGGACGAGCCCTCCTCTTTATCGATTCTTTGAAGCGCAGGTGAACCCACCGGCGGCGTCATAATAATTGAATGACAAAAAAGACAGGATCAAACCTATGACTGAAAAATTCCTACAGATCCTCCCAGCACCTGATGAAACTAGCTGGACTTCGCACGGCATGATTCCCTGCTACACGGCTGGTGATTTGGCAGAACGCACCGAAGCGCTGAGAGTCCGCGTTGCTGAATTGGAAGCCGAACTCGCCTGGTATCGATCTTCGTTTGGGCGTATCACCGACGGAGAAATCCAAACCATCATCAGCAACCTGTAAGCTGCTATTTGACAGGTTACGTATTAGTACCTCCAACTTAGAACTTGAAACCTAAAACTCCGGACTTTTTCCCCCCGTATGCCAATCGAACAATACGACGTCGTAGTCCTGGGTAGCGGCGAAGCTGGCAAATACGTTGCCTGGACCCAGGCCAGAAAAGGAAGGCGAGCGGTCGTGGTAGAACGGAGGTATATCGGAGGTTCCTGCCCGAACATCGCTTGCCTTCCGAGCAAAAATATTATCCATAGCGCCAAAATCGCTTCGTACTTCGCCAGGAGCGAAGAGTTCGGCATTACGAAAGATAACTGGCGGATCGACATGACCGGCGTGCGCGATCACAAGCGCAAGATGGTCGATGGCCTGATCGAGATGCACCTGGCTAATTTTAAAGGGAGCGGAGCCGAATTATTAATCGGATCAGGGCGTTTTACTGGGCCGAAAACGATTGAAGTTACCCTGCCGGACGGCGGCACCCGCACCTTGCAAGGAGAAAACGTGGTGATCAGTACGGGATCACGCGCGACGGTCGAACCTATACCCGGGCTCATCGAGTCGAAGCCGTTGACTCATATCGAGGCTCTCGATCTGGATCATCTTCCCGAGCATCTCTTGATTATTGGAGGTGGTTACATCGGTCTTGAGCTAGCTCAGGCCATGCGCCGGTTCGGCAGCAAAGTGACCATCATCGAACGAAATTCCCGTCTGGCTCACCGGGAAGACTCGGACGTTACTGACCTCTTAAGCGAAATCTTTCGCGACGAAGGCATCGAGATCGTCACCAACGTCACGATCAACAATATCGAAGGGAAATCGGGTGACCGGGCAAAAATTCACGCGGTGCGGGACGGCCAGAAGGTACAGTTGGAAGGAACCCATATTCTGGTGGCCAGCGGGCGCACCCCTAACACTCAGAATATTGGTCTGGAGCTTGCCGGGGTCGAAACCACCGGTAACGGGCATGTGAAAGTGAACGAACGCTTACAAACGACCGCTCCCGGGGTCTGGGCAGTTGGAGATTGTGCGGGCAGTCCGCACTTTACTCATATCGCTTTTGATGACTACCGCGTCGTCACCGACAACCTTGCCGGCGGTCATCGGATCACCACCGGACGCCAAGTGCCATTTTGCATGTTCACCGATCCCGAACTGGCCCGCATCGGTCTTAGCGAACTCGAAGCAAAGGAACGCGGGATTACTTACCGCCTGACCAAAATTCCAATTGTCGCGGTTTTGCGTACCCGCACGGTATCGGAGACGCGAGGATTCTTGAAGGCACTGATAGACACAGAGAGCGACCGCATTCTTGGTTTCACTGCTTTGGGGATGGAGGCAGGAGAAATTATCGCCACAGTGCAAGTCGCGATGTCGGCAGGTCTGCCTTACACCGCTTTGAGGGACACGATATTTACTCATCCGACTATGCTGGAAGGGCTGATTCCATTGTTCACAGCGGTTCCGCCCAGGAAATAGAGAAGCTTCCAAATGACGAATTAAAAGCGTAGACTAAAAGACAGATAGGCAAGTCATTATGTGGACTAAGTTCTGGAGGGATTTTAATAGGGAAAATGAATGGCGCTTCCCCGACGTCGCTCCGGCACGATTGCACGAATTACTTGGTTCTCCCGTGGTCGACCCGACCGAGCGTATTCGCGCTGAATGGATGTGGCGACGCCGGCCGAGGTTGATGTTGGGAGAAGGTGTTTTTGGTTACTGCCTGATCGTGGGTGTCGGCGTGGCATTGCTGCTGGTACCGCAAACCGGAATTTTGCTCGATTTGATCTGGTTGATTATCAGCTCTCTGCTGGTCGCTTCTGATACGGTCCGCAGCAATCGCTGGAGACAGGACTACGAAGCCGCCCTCGACCGTTTGATTCGATCGATGCAAGGACGGCGGATGCTCTAGGAGAGCAGTCTTTTCCTCGTTCTCGTACTCGTAGAAGAAGGTTCCTCACGATCCAATCATGCCGTTTACTGACGGAACGGTCCGTCTTTTTGGCATTCCCTTGGCAGTAAACTGCCAGGACTTCCGCGAAATCAGTCGAGTCGCTACTATCATTTCGTCCCTTTCGGGACATGTCGGACTTTGCCGCGAAGCGGCTACACAGAACAGCCCAGGGGTTTAACCCTGGGTTAGGTAGTTGGTGAAAGGGGCCCTCCCTGTCCGCCGTAGTTCGGGAATGCGGGACGAAAGGAGGAAAAGTGGCACCCGAAATTGAGCGCGCCGGTGGAACAACACGCTGAAGAGCCTAGAGACGTACTTCGGCCGCCACTCGTGAGGCACATCGTTCTCGTCCTCGTCGTCGTCCTCGAGAGGGTTTGTTGGTAGCTATGTGGGGCTGAAACTTTCTCGATGTGCTCTATCCGAATTGCACCCTGCGCCGCGGGGTTGAGACTGCTTTCAGGGCGGATCCCGGGCTACGCGTGACCCAGGGCTAAAGCCCTGAGCTGTTCTGGGTAGCCGCTTCGCGGTAGAGTCCGACAGTCCCTTCGAGACAAGAACCTTTCCTTGACCTGTCCACAAAATCGACCCCACGCCACTCCATCACTCCATCACTGCATCACTGCATCACTGCATTGCTCCCCTATTCCATTCGATGCCCGATCCTCACCGCATCTGCGACTAAGAAATAGCAGGCGACATGGAGCGCATGGCGGAAATGGCCATTGGCGATGCGATTCTTCACTTCCGTTTGAGATACAAACTCGAACTCAATATCTTCCGTGACGTCCATCGATTGTGGGCCGGCTTTTATCAGATCCGTGGCAAGGAACGTGTAGACTCGGTTAGTCATTCGAGCCGGGTTAGGATATAAGGGTCCGCCAATCTGCTGCCACTGAGCAGCAACGTATCCCGTTTCCTCCTTAAGTTCCCGTTTTGCTGCGCTAAGGGGATCCTCGCCACTATCGATGCCGCCGCAAGGCAACTCCCAACCGAGCCAGTCAGCGGGGTAACGGTACAGGCGCGTTAGCAAGGTGGCACCATCGGCATTGACGGCGACGATGTGGACCCAGTCCTTTTCCTCGAGAACATAAAAAGGGGCGACGACATGGCCACCCGGCAGCTCGCACTCATCCGCATAAAGCGAGATCCATTGGTCTTTGACTAATTCTTTACGACTCTTTCTTTTCCAACGCTTCACAGATTCAGACAGGTTATTCAAAGCTGCCGAACCTTAGCGGGCACCGGCAAACAAGCCAGCGGGTTCTCGCGCTGACAGAACCAAAAATCTCACGCAAAGCCGCAAAGGCGCAAAGAAAAGAGGAATACAGAATTGAGCCTCCTCGGATTTTGCAGACACGGGAACACAAAGTAAGATGAGTGTAGCTGTGAAGAACAGGCCTAATCTCTTCCTTTTCTTTGCGCCTTTGCGTGAGATTTTTTCTGTAGCTTTGTGGTTGCGGCTCTGCCGCCCTACGTAACCTATATCTGCGGATTTTTCGGCTCTTTGGGCTAGAAGGTTATCCGGAAGCCCCCGGTGACGGTGTGAGAATCGTAATTGGTGCGTGCGACGTCTCCATCATAGAAGACATAGGTGGAAATGCGATCGCTCCAAATCATGGAGATCCCTGCGCCGATCAGCAGACTGTCGCGGCCAATCCCCGGGCCATTAACCGTAAAGCTGCTGCCCGCGCCGCTGGCGAACCCCGCAACGACTTGGTATGCCACCGACCCGTATTCGTGTTGCCAACCCGCGCTGACTTGAGGTACGAGCGTGATCTTCCCTACTTTCCATTCATACGTGGCTTTAGCGCCAAACGTCGTAATCTCCGACTGGGTGTTCTGATCCGGGAACCTCAGCGGAGCCAGTGAACCGGTCTCGCTAAAGCCATCGAGACCGACGTAGCCATATTCGAAGCTCGCAGTCGGACCGATGCTGAAGTTCCCATACTTCCAATCGTAGCCCGCCGACACAACCACATTGAGGTCCGCCCCCTCAGTGCTCCCGCTAGCGCTCCCCTCGAGCGCCGTCCGGTGCGTGTCGTATCCGCTGGGACCACCAGTGACCGCAGCATCTAAATAAAAGCCATTACCAAAAAGGGTAGCGTAGGCGCCGAATGTCCCGCCATTCACGTCGATATTACCCCCGCCAACCAGACTGACATTGTTATGAGCGTAGCCGCCTAGCAATCCCACGGCAAAATAGGGAGTCACGCGATAGTCTACGCCCAGAGTAATACCGCCAGAATTGACATCATATCCGTTGGCGTTCGGAGTGCTGTCGACATTGGTGAACTCGCCGAGGCCCGTCACAAAAAAGCCCCAACGATTTTCTGGGATCGGGGCCAGGACGGACGGCCCGCTTTTGCCCTCAGCCCCAGTCTCCCCTGCTAAACCGTTGCCGAAAGCTGGAGCTTCTCCGTTTAACGTAAAGCCGGAAGAGCTGAATCCGGTGCTGCCCGCATGAATGTTGAGCATTCGCTGTCCAATGTTGGAGGTCTGAACCTTCCCCATTGAGACAGAAGCGTTTATTGAACTGATTTGAGTTGGCGCGATTAAGCTAAGGTCATGCGGCAGGTTACCGATTGGCTGGCTATTAAGGAATGCAAATAGCGCCGCTTCCCTGGGGTCACCTATGGCGCTGTCGAGCGCTTTAGCGATCGCCAACTCGTTCGGGGTCACGACGGGTCCCAACGACTGTAGTATCGACACGAACGACCCTTGCGTCGCCTCGATCTCGACTGCATCTGGAAGGAGCACCAATTGGGCTTGGACAGCGGTGGGGAACGGATTTTGAATCGTGCTAAAATTTCCGCTGACCCCGCCGGTTGCAGTTAGGAAAGTGAGCTTGTTTCCAACGGCCAGTTGAAACCCATTGATAGGAACGATTTGCAGGGTACCGCCAAGTGTAGCATGCCCGCTGATTGCTAATACGCCATACTGGCCGGGAGCCGTGCCGACGACTTGGATGCGTAACGTGCCGCTCGAGGTCTGCGTGTAGTTGCCCGATATTGTCAACGTGCCGGTGGGATTACCCGGGCTTATGATTCCGCTGTTCAGCACGTTAGAACCAATCAAACCGCTTCCACCGAGCAACCCTCTCGCGTTGATCACCACCTGTGTGCTTGCAATTGACCCATCCACAATCAGGCTTCCGTCGTCCACAGTCGTCTGACCAGTATACGTGTTTGCCGCGGTCAGAACGGTCGTACCGGTCCCGATTTGTTCGACGCCTCCGCTACCACTGATCACTCCGCTGAAAGTTAAAATGTCGCTGCGATCAAAGACCAATGTCCCATTATCGGTAACATTCCCAACGATGCTGCCGGTCGTTCCACCGTTACCCAGCTGAAGGGTTCCACCATTGATCGTGGTTCCGCCAGTGTAGCTGTTGTCTGTGGTCAGAATGGTCGTGCCAGCGATTTGTTCGACGCCTCCCGTACCACTGATCACGCCGCTGAAAGTTAAAACGTCGCTCCGATCAAAGGCTAATGTTCCGTTATCGGTGACGTTCCCAACGATGCTACCGGTCGTTCCACCATTGCCCAGCTGAAGGGTTCCACCATTGATCGTGGTTCCGCCAGTGTAGCTGTTGTCTGCGGTCAGAACAGTCGTGCCGGTCCCAATTTGTCGGACGCTGCCGGTCCCGCTGATCAGCCCGCCAAAAGTGAAAACGTCGCTTCGATCAAAGGCTAATGTTCCGTTATCGGTGACGTTCCCAACAATGCTGCCGGTCGTTCCACCGTTACCCAGCTGAAGGGTTCCACCGTTGATGGTGGTTCCGCCAGTGTAGGTATTGGTCCCGGTCAGGGTTAACGTGCCGGCGCCAATTTTCATCAGCGCAAGTGTCGCTGTCGAGCCGTTTTCGAGCACCCCGCTGAAGACCGAATTGGTGTTATCATTACCGACGGCTAATGTCGCGGCGGCTGTACCGTTGTTTAGCACCATTCCGGTCCCAGAAAGCGAACCAATCGTATTGCTGAAGCCATTCAGGTTCAGAGTCGCATTTACAGTAAATGCTGAATTGGGGCTGAAGCCATTTACCGATCCTGCTTGGAGCGTTCCGGCACTTATAGTGGTGGCTCCGCCGTAGCTATTGTTGCCAGCCAGGATTGTAGTCCCCGGACCAATCTGATTGACTGCGCCGGCACTTGTGATGCTTCCCGGCAATGTCAACGTGTTGCTCCGGTCAAAAGCCAGAGTTCCATTG
>DASUWQ010000557.1:0-10474 GCA_036378375.1 Chthoniobacterales bacterium | reverse complement strand
GTCTGGGCAAGAACTCATTCCTTAGTAATTCCAAATCCTGGGCGATAACGCATTTTCGAGAACGAGGACGACGACGAGAACGAGTACGATTCTGCTTTGCCAACGCGCCAACGTCTCACTTCTCACCTCTCAGGTCTCACTTCTCACCAAAGATTACCCACCCGTGTCACCAGCAGGAGGAGCGGCGGGCGGCTGCTCAACGGCGGCCTTGAATTGATCAGAGGTACCAGGCTGCACCACGCATACCTCGGTCGCAAAGGTGACTTGATGATGTGGATTGAAGACCAGCGGAACAGGCGACACAACTCCTTGGTATTTCATCTTCAGCATCGCATCCACCACCTCTTCCGGTTTGTCGATCGAGCCGACTTCTTCGAGCGCCTTGGCGTACATGAAGAAGTAGTCGTAATAGAGTAATGAGACCGACGACTGCGGGCCTTTAGCGGCTCCCAGGGCGAAGTAATTCTTGAAATAGTTCTGTACCTCCGGGTAGGGAGACGAACCCCAACAGACCGGTACACAACTGAGGGTTACCGGTTTGTCGGATTTTAATTGGCGTTCTTGGTAAATGCCGGGATCGACTCCGAAGAGAAAATAAGCCGGAGCAACATCCAGCTTAAGCGCTTGAGGGAAGGCAGTCAGAGTAGAATCGCCGTTATACCAGAAGTGCACGATGTCCGGGTTCATGCCTTTTATCCGGGTCAGGAGCGGAGCAAAGTCGGTGGTGTCCGGCGGGTACTTGACGAGGTCCACTTGTTGCCCCTCAGCCTCCAGCGCTTTTACGTAATGAGAAGATAGATATTGGCCGGTAGCGTCATTGCCGACGAAAACGACAGAGTGTTTCGGCGGATGCGCCATCAGCGGCGTTAATAACGAAAGGACGCCCTTAGCCGTACTGCCGCTGCGCTGCCATTCCTGTGGTTCTGTCTGGAAAGTGTAATGAAGCCAGCCTCCCGGTGCGACGGACTTATCATCTAGCACCGCTCCCAATGAACTGTTCCCGGAGAACTGTAACACCTTGGCCGGACCGGTTATCTTCGCCATCGACACGGAAAAGTCGTGAGTCTCTGTTCCCCAGATGGCTTTGACGCCGACGTCCTCTACCAGCTCTCGCGCCGAAGCGATAGTGACGTTTACATCCGTCCGATTATCCCGGATGTAGAGTTTGATCTTATAGGTTTTGCCCTCGACTTTGATACCGCCGGCGTCATTGATCTGTTTAGCTGCTAGATTAGCCGCGGCGACAATGGTGTTGCCTGCGGAAACAAACGAGCCGGACTCAGCGGCTACGACGCCGATCTTCAATTCCTGGTCCTGAGCTTGTACGGCGAGCGGCGCTACCAGCGTAAACGTGGTCAAAGCAAGCAGACGAGACGTCACACTGAGAGTTCTGCTGAGGGGAAAGAGAACTTTCTTCATGGAAGATTTCTCGAGTTCAAATTGAACGGTTGATTTGGGGGATGTTTACCGATCTGCCTAACCCAGTTTCGGAAAGGAACCAGGGAGGGAATTCGTCCCGACCCGAGCCCAATTCAAGCCCTGAGTTCGGTAATTTTACTACCTGTAACGACCGATTATTTGCTCTTCTAATGCCATTTCTGCGCTCTTACAACTTAAAACTTATGATTAAAGAAGGATGGCTACAGGATTGCCGAGTGGGGATGAGCTCCCGCTCGTCCGGGTATCTGGTAGATGTCATGCGACCGGATCCGACGGACTCGCCCCTAGCGGAGATCTATTTGCATGATATTGAAATGATATCATAATGATTGCATGAGCGATCAACGTAATTTCGGGACTACGGCCCATACCGAGCGTCGTGGCTTCAGCCTGAAGGGCTGGTTAATGCTCCCGGTGGTACTTGTTCTCTTCTGCTGCGGGTTCTGGCTACTGCAAAACCTGTTCGAAGCCGCAAACTCCCGGTTCGGGTCCATGACGTCATCGGCCGGATTTGTACTAGTGTTGGCCGTCACCCTCTCCAAAGGACTGTTCGTTCTCCAGCCGAATGAATCCGCCGTATTGCTGTTTTTTGGCTCCTATCAAGGAAACCGTACGGCGAACCGGTCTCCGCTGGACCAATCCTTTTTGCCGACGCGTGAAGATCTCGTTGCGCGCCCGCAATCTCGTTTCGGAGACGCTCAAGGTGAACGATCGATTAGGCAATCCAATCGAAATCGCCGGGATTGTTGTCTGGCGAATTGCCGATACTGCCCAAGCCATGTTCGATGTCGAAAGCTACGAGCAATATATTCGGATCCAAACCGAAGCAGCTATCCGACATCTCGCAAATCAGTTTGCATATGACAACGACGAAGACGGCCGGCTGACGCTTCTAACGGGAGGCGATCAGCTCTTTCATGTTTTGCATACCGAGCTTCAGGACCGGCTGGCTCGCGCCGGGATTAAAGTCGAAGAGGCCAGGTTGGCGCACTTAGCATACGCACCCGAAATCGCGCAAGCGATGCTACGCCGGCAACAAGCAGAGGCGGTGATTGCGGCCAGGCAAAAAATCGTAAACGGGGCGGTGGGCATGGTCGAGATGGCGTTAGCCCAACTACAAGAGCGCGGTATTATCGAGTTCGATCCGGAACGGAGGGCGGCCATGGTTAGCAACCTGCTGGTTGTTCTTTGCGGTGAGTCCGATACCCAACCGGTCATTAACACGGGTACTCTTTACCACTGATGTCCGATGGCTGACAGAAAGGCATTCTTATTGCGAATCGACGAAAAGATTTGGCGGGAGCTGGAAGCGTGGGCTCAGGAAGAGCTCCGGAGCGTCAATGGCCAAATAGAATTCGTCTTGAAACGAGCGGTCGACGAGAGGAAGAAACGACGAAAGACGGAGTGATGGAGTAGTAGGGGAGTATTAGAGTGCTGGAGATTTGGTGCTGCGCTTCTTCATAGGTGCCTCGTGTAAAACGGGAATTCCTTATATGGCAAACTTCTAACTTGCGGCTCCGTCGGTCTCCTGCTAGTTTTCGCGCTCTAACCCGGCACGCAAATATCTAACCGGTTAAACGAAGAGGAGGAACTTATGACGCTCATGCTAGACCTAACTTTTTCTGACTTTCTCTTCATTTCTATGCTCCGCCCGGTTGTAGATAAGCGTCGTCGCTATTTTAGCACCGCGATCTGAGGTAACCGATTACCCAGACGTTTAGGCGGACAAGAGATCTGTCCGCGGGATAAGTGCTAAAGGCGCTGCCCGCAGGCGTCGGAAGCTGATGGCCAGCGGACTGCTTGGCACTATCGATCAGTCTACCGGCAGGGCATCGAAATTGATGCGAGGGCCATTGTTACTATCCACCGGTCTCTCCCTAATTACCCCTTTTCTGAATGAAGTTCCCATGAACCTGCACCGACTTTGGCAACGCACAGCCGGCGGATTTCCTGCCGACTTCTGGGTTTTGTGGTCCGGCATTTTGGTTAACCGGATCGGCGCGTTGGCTTTCCCTTTTCTATCTTTCTTTCTAATCAGCCGAGGCGTTCCCCAAAACGTGGCCGCGGCCGCGGTCTCCTGCTGGGGGATCGGCGGGCTAAGTGCCACCTTCCTTGGTGGTTGGAGCGCAGACAGAATCGGCCGAAAATTTACGTTGTTAACCGGTCTGAGTATTTCTGCATTGGCGATGTTCACCATACCGTGGTGCCAGCCTCTGTTCCTGGTCTATGCTTGCGCTTTTCTAATCGGGTTCGCCTTCGACTTTCAAAGACCGGCAGTTTCCGCTGCGGTAGCGGACCTGGTGCCGGCATCAGACAGGGTTCGCGCCTACGCTCTTAACTATTGGGCAATTAACATTGGTGCCAGCATTGCTCCGCTCATCGGCGGACTACTGGCTACCATTAGTTTTCACTTTTTGTTTAGTTTCGATGGCGCTACTTCGCTGCTCTATTTCGCGATTATCCTATTCGGCTTTCGAGAACCTCGGAAACATGTGCCGGGAGTTCGACGTTCTCCGTTTGCAGCGTTCAAGGACCGCCGCTTACTTTTGCTCTTCGGACTAGCTTGCTTATTGACGGGCCAATTCTTCCAAGCCTACTCCACGCTGCCGCTCGTGATGAGCCAAAAGGGATTGGATGCAGGCGATTTCAGCCGCGCATTGGTCACTAACGGGGCTACGGTGGTGTTGCTCAGTATTCCCATCAGTCGATTATTGCAACGTTGGTCGCCGGCCACTGGCTTAAGCATTGCTGCAATTTGTACGGGGACAGGATTTTTCCTAACTCAATTTGCGCACACCACTGTGGAATATGCTGGTGCCATCTTCGTCTGGACTTTAGGAGAAATTGCTATTGCTTCGACCGCGCCAGCTCTGATCAGCCGGATTGCGCCGGCTGGCCAACAAGGGGTTTATCAAGCCTCGTACTCGATGTCTTGGTCCTTTGGGATTCTTTTAGGACCTACCATCGGCGGATTCGTTCTCCCGACTTTTGGCGAACATGCTCTTTGGTCGGGATGCGGGATACTAGGAGTTCTGGCAGCCGTAGGCTTTTGGTTTCTTCTCAGGAAGATAGAGATTGGTGGCGAGCGAATCTCGACCTCGGTGCCGCAGGCCCAAGAGCCTGTCCTAGAGCCTGAATAAATCGTCCTCGCCGTCGTTCTCATCCTCGAAGTGAAGCACGCGGGGATGTGGAGTCGAAAATGTGGACATGCGACGGACGAGTACGAGGACAAACCTTCGGGCGATCTGAACCAAAACCCCGATTCGACTGTCTACTATAATAGAATGCCTCGAATCGCGTGCTTGGTCGCCGTTAGTGTCCTTTTAGTCGAAACGCTCTTCTCTCAACAGACACCGAAGCTGGTTGCCTTTGATACATTGCTAGCGAACCCGAAGCCTTATGCTGGCCAGACAATCGCATTGAATAGCTTTGTCGAATCTGAGGCTGTCACCGGGTTTAAAGTCAGCGGGGTCCAGAACTCCGGGGCCGAAACCAAAGCGCAGCCCTCGCTTCTGGAAGCGACTTGGATGAAGGATGCCACCAAGGTCTCGCTACAGAAAGGCCAAGAGATCATCGTCATCGGCCAAATTCAAATGCGGGACAACGCGCCCATTTTTCACGTCGCTAATATCATTACAGATAAAGATGCTATCCGGCGCCTCACCCGGCCATCAGAACGAAGGCCGCGTCCAGGAGATAATCTTGGACACGATGCTCAGCCCAGCAAATCGCTCTCGCATTAGCTAAACTGCGAAAATACAAAGACCGGCGCTTTAAGGTAGACAATCGACTACCGGCCCTGCTATCAAGCTCCTTAAGCCGTGAGTGAGAGCCTCCTCACTCACCTTCGTTAGTTCATCCTTGTTCCTATGAATCCCCGTCGTCCTATTTTTAGAAAAAGAGCGCGAGTTAGCTCTCAACGTTTCGTCTCTGCGGGAGCACTGGTCACTATGGCGATCAGTCTATGTCTCTGTTTACCGGTCCGCGCGATCGATCCAGCGCGTTTACATATGAAGCCGTTCGGTCATTCGCCACAGGTAAATACTGTCCTTGGCCCCTTGCGGCCAAAGACGTTTAGCCGGCCGGAACGATCGGTAATACCGATATTACAACCGGAAGCATTCGCGGCTCGTCAATGGATTGCGCTTGGTCCTGACCCAATCCCGAACGGCCAGACTTACACTTCTAACGGGACCGCCCCGCCATCCAAAGAAGTGCCGGTCAGTGGACGCGTTTCGGCGATCGCGGTTGATCCCAAACATCCTGGGACCGTCTATGTCGGCGGCGCTCAGGGCGGCGTTTACCGGTCCTTGGACGGCGGGCAGACTTGGGAGCAGCTTATTAAGGGCAACAACGCGCTGAATTTCGCTATAGGATCCATTACCGTCGACCCTACGGACTCAAGTAGGGTACTCATTGGCACAGGGGAAGGTAATCTCTCTGCCGACAGCTACTTTGGGGTTGGCGTTTACCTCGTTACAGGAGCGAACTCCAAGACCCCAGTGCTAAACGGTCCGTTTAACGTGACTTCTGCAAACCAGAACGCATTCATGAACCGAAGCATTGTGAAGATTCTGGTTGATCCTCAGAACAATAACATCGTGTTCTGTGCGACATCATCCGGAGTCGGCGGTTTGGGCGCCCAGAGAGGAGCTACCTTGCCGCCCCGAGGTCTTTATCGCTCGACGAATTTCACTAGCGCCGATCCCACGTTCGACCAATTGGCAGTAGGTCCTGGCACAGACGTGATTTGCACAACTGCTGCCATGGATCCGACCAATCCCGACCATGTGGTCTGCAGTCTTTTTGGTCAGGTCAGTTCGGGCGGGCACAATGTTCAAGGCGGCCTCTACTATTCGCTCAACGCCACGTCCGCGACGCCGACCTTCACCCTTGCGACCGTTACAGGTCTGACTTCCGACGGCAATCTCCCGGCCCTTATTAATGTGAAGCTCGACATTTCTCCGGACGGCCAAACCATTCTAGCGGCAACCGACGAGTATGATACGAACCAGCAGGATCAAGGTCTTCTCCGGAAGTCGACCGACGGCGGTAAGACTTACCCGACAATTCTGACGGCCGCGGACGGTTTTGCGGGCGGTCAGGGTTTCTACAACATCGCTATAGCCATCGATCAGACCAACCCGCAGAATGTTTATCTGGCCGGGACACTTAGCTCCACCGGCGTTGATCCCGATGGCCCTCCCGGGCACGGTTACATTTACGTTGACGGGCAGGTGATAGCGAACCCGGGTCCCTCGAATCCTCAAGCAACGGGTCACGGTCCTGTCAACGGTGGCGGAATTTTCCAGTATTCAACCGACGGTGGGGCGACTTTCACTCCGAGTGTGAACGGACTACACGCGGACAGCCACGCGATTGCCATTTCGAAGTCCGATCCGAAAGTGCTCTACACTGGCAACGACGGCGGAGTCTGGACCACATCCAACCTCACCAAGAAATGGAAGGATATCAATACGAAGGGATTCTCAGCGACCCAGTTCGAAAGTATTGCTGTTCATCCGACGAACAAAACGTTCAGTATCGGCGGCACCCAGGATAACGGAACCATTTTCTTCAAACCGGACGGCTCCATTGTCCGCGCGGACTTTGGTGATGGCGGCTACGCCCTGATCGATCAGAGTGCGAAGAACACCGAACAAGTCACCATGTATCACACCTACTTTAACGTGACCGACGATCTGATCGGTTTCTCCCGCGTGCTCAAGACGAGTTGCGCTGAGGAGGGAGAATGGTCTTTCCTTGGCATCTACACCGGCGACGTTGATCCCACAGTGCATTGCGACGGAACCACGGACCGGTTCAACGGTATACAACTCACCGACAGCGTGAACTTCTATGCCCCGATGGCTCTTGGACCGGGTGCGCAGGGGAATCCCAACACGGTCTATTTCGGTACGGACACATTGTATCGCTCCGATGATCGCGGCAATACGATGTTCCCGGCTAGCGCCACGCCGATCGAGGCTGGAGTCCCGATCAGTGCTATCGGAATTTCTCCAACGAACGATAACATCCGCGTTGTAGGGCTAAATAACGGCGACGTTTATGCGACGGTCACCGGCGGCGCTCTAGTAAATCTGAATGTAGGGCTTCCGGTGTACGTCACCCGCATCGTCATGGACCCAGTGAATCCTGACGTAGTGTATATCTGCTACAACGGTTATCTGCTCACGGGCTCGCTGAATAATCTGACGGTCGTGGAACTCACGAATCTTTCGGCAGCAGTAGCTAACCCTAGCGCGGCGATCTTCCTAGCGATCGGCCCACCGACTTCGTTTGCGACGTCGGTGAACGGTTTTGTGGTCGATCCACTCAACACCCAAAACCTATTCGCATCTACCGATCAAGGTGTTTACGCTTCGACGGACGGAGGTAATACCTGGGCTTTGTATGGCACCGGGTTACCTGATGTTGAAGTGTTCGATCTGAAGTTGCAGAGCCCCGGGAGAATTCTCCGGGCAGCGACGCACGGTCTGGGCGTTTTCGAGATATCAATTCCAGCTCCGTAGACCGTTAGTTTTATAGCTGCTTCGTTGACCTTAGGCGCCTGCTCCCTGAAATACCGCGAGCAGGCGGTTTTCTCGTGTAGATATCGTCCCTCGGCACTTTCCCTACCGGGAGGCTGCCTCCTTAATCGACCAACCCTTTCAACTTAGCGTGTTGCAGCAGCATGATCGTTTTTCCATCTTGGATTTCCCCGGTTTCAATCATCTGTAGTGCTTGGTCTAAACCGAGCTCGACTAGCTCGATCTCTTCGCCATGATCGGCGACACCGCCACCCGCGCTTTTCTGTTGTTCCGTGGTATATGCGGCCGCGAAAAAATGGACCTTTTCGGTGACAGAACCCGGGCTCATATAAGCGGCAAATAGCTTGGTGACAGGTCCGAGATGATAACCGGTTTCCTCTTCGGTCTCTCTCCGGATGGCGCTTTCCGGGTCATCTTTTTCCAAAAGCCCGGCACAAGCCTCGATTAGCATTCCGTCCTCGCAGCCATTTACAAATGCAGGGAATCGGAACTGTCGCGTAAGTAAGACGGTCTTTTGCTCACGATTGAAAAGCAGAATCGTGGCACCGTTTCCGCGATCATAGGTTTCACGATTAACCGTTTGCCAAGAGCCGTCTTGGCGGCGGATTTCCAGGGTGGTCCTCTTAAGAATAGACCAATCGTCCGCGAGAACTTTTACCTCTTTTATTCTGATTCTATCTTCCATTCGATGTTGCGTTGGTGTTTGTCCGAATACCGGGAAGGGGCGTCGAAGGCAGCTCCGTAGGAGCGACATCTGGATGGACCTTCGCGTGGAAACCAAGAATATGTCGCTCCTACGGAGCTTGATGCAATTTCGATACCCATAGCTATAAAGATTTCTCTCGTACGAAGCGGATTTGGCCAGTAGACCCGGAAGACTTGCCCACTCTAACCCTTAACGCTCTCTATCTCACCAATTGCCATGTAGACCAATTTGCCGGCGGCGCGCGCCAAGGTCACCATCTCATCCGCGCCGGTGGATGGTCCACCGACCCTAAGAACAGCGTCTACGCGCTCGATAAGCCGCCGCGCGATTGGATGAAATATCTGCTTAAAAATTTCATCCCCGATCTGCTTGGAACCGGCAACCGCAATCAGTGGCAATGCGAGCGCCTCACCGGTGACGGGGATATGCCCCAAACGGAATAGCTCCAAACTGGCTAGATTCATGACATGTAGGTTCTTAGCGATCTTAGCCGGGTCATCACCGGTATTTGACCGATAAGGTCCGGCAACCAAGATGAGGAGCGGTCTATTGCTTTGGGACATAATTCAGATGGCCTCATCATGCTCTGCTGTTAACTACGCGCATAATGATTTCTTGGTATCGGAGCCATCATTGTGGATGATGGGTAGCTATGGATGCTCATTTGCTGCCCGATGTACTCGTTTTCCTGAATGTGGCTCGCTGTGGTTCCATCACAAAAGCGGCCGAGAGGCTGAACATGGTACAATCCAATGTTACCGCTCGAATCAAGAAATTGGAAGACGCGCTCGGAGTGAGGCTGCTCCGCAGGCATGCTCGGGGAGTTAAGCTTTCCAGCGGCGGCGAAGCGGTTTTACCGATGGCAATGAGACTCGATGCTGTCCTCAACGATCTTGGCTACGCTTTCGGTCGCGGAAAACCTGCTAAGGAAGCGAGCCTTCGGGTGGGAGCAATCGAAACGGTCGCGGCCGTTCAGTTACCTGGTTTGGTATCCCGGTTTCTTGAAAAATCGCCGCACGTCGATGTTTCTATGCATGTAGGCAGCTCGTCGACTTTGGTCGACCAAGTTAAACGAGGCGAACTCGATGCCGGTTTTGTGTCGCGTCCGTTCGCGGCGCCGGGCCTTCGGGAAGAGCTGGTCTTCACGGATACGCTCGTCGCTCTTGCACCCCTGAAAGTGAAGACCAGGGACGATCTGTTCGCAGTAAATAGAACCGGACTGAAGGTCCTGGTCCAACGATTGGGTTGTTCTTACACAGAGCGATTACTGACGTTTCTGGAGACAAAGAAGGTTCGTCCGGAGCGCATCATGGAAATGGGGACTTTGGAAGGGGTGCTCGGATTTGTTGAAGCCGGCGTCGGCATCGCGGCAATGCCGGAAAGTTTCATCGGCCCAATCAGCAAAGGGAGAAAGGTAGTGATGATTTCGTTGCCTAAGGAAGTAGCCACATTGCGGACTTACGTTGTCTCTTCGCAGCACGCCGCTTCGCCGTTAGTAAACGATTTTGTGGTTCATTGTTGTCTGGGAGGGGACGAAGAGATGGTAGGGCGAAAATCTCGGCGCGCGCCGGATGAGCCATCTAGATGACACGGCTTCGCGCCGGATTTGAGCCGTATGGGGTGGGATTGTCTACGCCCGCGAATCGTACATTCCCAAACATACCCAAATGGATCAAAATTTATTTCGCAGAGAATCCCTTCTAAAAAATCGCCCCCAGAGCGAAGCCAAACGACTCAAATCCGGCGCGGGACACCGCTCACAAATAGCGGTAGTCCA
>DASUWQ010000556.1:0-3495 GCA_036378375.1 Chthoniobacterales bacterium | reverse complement strand
TGCTCGTCGGTCACGTATCGATTCAGATATGCTCCCTCCTCGCGCCTCGCAGGCGGCCCATTTTGAACGCAACGGTGTCATCATTATATGGGAGACGGTGCACTTACGCTAAATCCGCACCACTTCCGCTGCGTCCTCTCGAAGCTGGTTTTTTCGGTCAATCGGAATGAGGATCTTTGCGCGTGACCCGAGGCGAGGCACACTTTCAAAGCAAAATTGCGCATCGCCGCGGTAGACTGTCTGCAGCCTTTCTTCCACGTTTCTGAGACCGAGCCCGGTGTAGTCCCGGCCGGGAACAGAAGCCTTCTTGGTGACGTTCGCGCCAACGCCATTGTCCTCGACCGTCAGCTCAAGATGCTCGGTCAGTTTTCGAGCTCGAATGGTCAAAAGATTCTCCCCCACCTTTGGTCCTAACCCATGTTTGAGTGAGTTCTCCACCAAAGGTTGAAGGATGAAAGTCGGAATCGCGAGTTGCGCGGTCGATGCCTCGATGTCGAAGTTTACCTGCAACCGGTCCCCAAACCGGACCTTTTCGATCTCTAAATAAGTTTGGAGAAAAGAGATCTCTTCGTTGACTGAGCTGAATAGACGATCGTGGTAGGTCAGCACATGTCGAAAGATCTTCGCCAGCCGAATGATCATTTCCTCTGCCGCCTCCGGCTCTGTGCTAATGAGAGCCGCGATACTGTTTAGCGAGTTGAATAAAAAGTGTGGATTGATTTGGGCGCGGAGAGCGCGCAACTCCGCCTCCACTAGTTGTTTCACCAGGTGAGCCTCTCGCCGAGCTCGTTCAATATTTTCTTTCTCCCGATCGATGGCTTCGAGACGTCGTTCGATGGTCAAACAGACTTCACGCAGAAAATCGACCTCGGCGTTGAACAGAGTATGACGTCCTGCCCCGGTGGTGATCACCAACGCGGCGCCTGAGTGGTCGCTTCCTTTAGAAATGTGGAAGACATACTCGTGGCCGTAGTCGCAACGGACCGTATCAGCGGAGTCCTCTGCGCTATCATCCGGGCGAATAACCGCATCAGCGATTCGCAGCGTGTTTTTTGCCAGCGCTCTCCCGGTTTCGAAAATGGCGCCGGCATCTGATTCATTGGATACGGATTCCCGGAATGACTTCAAAGCGTGACGATAATCGGTTTGCCGGAAAATCTGACGGTCGACTAGCCAATCACTGACCGCAGTGATCTTGGCGTACAATACGATCGCAACCCAAATAATGATGGTGAAGGCGAGCGCCGACAGTTTCATGGAAGCCGGTTCCTCGCGAATGGCCGGTCCGAACATGAAGTGACCCAGGGTGGCAATTGCGAGCGCGATCAACGCGCCAAGCAGGATCCGTAAAGCGCGCTGCGCAAAGATGTCGCTGAAGCGGAAGCGGGATAAGCCAAATAATCCACCGGCAACAAACAAGACAACGTTGAACGGTCTGGCGAAGTTAACCACCGAGTGAAGCCAGAGTGGCGCGTCTCCAAAGCTCTCTTCCAGGGAATGGATCGTCGATAGGGACATTCCCGCCAAGAGAGACGCCACCGAGACCCAGGAGAGCCATCCGCGTAGCCGCCCCGGCAAGAAGACAACGGCGCCAATCCAAAAGCAGAACAGCCCGTTGTATTCAGCCCACAGGAGCGAATCCAATGGGCTCACCACCCCATATTCTTTGTGTGCCGGGAGCACTCCGGCCAGATGAGCCACTGTCAGAATCACAGCAGATAAGGCGGCCAAGCCGATTACCGTCCGCCCTAGTTGGCGCCTCCATTCAGAAGTAAACGGGCCTTGGGCCCAGAGCCCAAGAATCGGCACCGGCAAGCTTACCGCAGCGAAGAAAGCGAAGTCTATGGCCAGAACGACTACGGGTGATTGAAGTGATTGGCTAACGCTGTAGCCAACCTGGGCGACGCAGGCGCTCACCGTAAACGTCAGGGTGCAGAGGGCAAAACCAAAACGAGCAGCTCGTTGCTCTTCGCTTGACCGGAGCGCCAGGATCAACAGCAAGGTCGCCAGCATCGCGCCAACGCCGAGATTAAAGCATTTCTGGACAGTGTTCGGATCGCTACTCAGCGCGAGAGGGAGAAATAGAGGATGCTGAAAGCTCATGAAAACGATTCCGATCCCTGCACCGATGTCTGCTGGGCAAACAATTAGGCCGGTCTAGCGCATTGGCTCAATAAATTATTTGTGGCGCCGTCTCGTCGCGTTTGTGCACGAATCCAGCGAAATAGCCGCCACCGGCGTTTGCCCGTAAGAAGGAACGGATTTTGTTCTCGAGGAACTTTCTTGTTTTTCATAGCAGTGTAGTGACCCAGAGGGTAAGACCTACCCCGCCGCCAGCAATCGATACAAGCCGAACGCGGAGTTGATCGTATCGAGCGCGGCCACGAAGTTCGTGAGCGCGGCGAGGGGCCGAGCGGCGTTTAGCCAATGGGACGTGCGGCAGGAGGACGAATGGGACCAATAGGACCTATGGGACTGATATGACGGTCCCATAAGTCCTATGTGTCCTACAAGTTCCTATCGGTGCTAGCCGGACGCACGTCGACCGCTCAAAACGGCGCGTTCGAAGTCCTAACCCCGTCACTCAGCCTCTTTTTTACGCGCCGGTCCTGAATCGCTGGTTTCAACAGAGCCAACGTCTTTCATTGGCGACTATGAGACTCCAGCAAGCGGTTTCCAGTATTGTACCAGCGGACGAACTCTCCCAGCACCCCAGGGCAGGCCGTGCGAATTGGCTTCATATCGTGCTCATTGCTGCCGGCATGGCCTTAGGTAGCTCTGTGGCCGGAATAGTTGTCTATGACTGGTATTTCGACACCGTCATTGTTGGCTTGTCATCTTCTTTGCAGCCGTTTTCCGACGCTTTCCACGATCTCGGCGCAAGCCATTTAAGGCAGCCGTCACCCCTGCCCGGGAATTGATTATGAATGCTCTTGTTGAGTTCGACGAAAAGGAATTTTGGATCCAACTCTTCTCGATCGTAGCCCGCCGTGAAGAGCGAACAGAAGACGAGGATGTTGACCTGTACAGCCATCAGGAATCTCAACCGCAGATGAACGTAGATATACGTAGATAAAGCCCGGCAGAAGGAACATTGAACCGCGAATTGACGCGAATAAAGGGCCTTTCAATTCGTGTCCATTCGCGGTTTGGGCTTTATCCGCGTTCATCTGCGGTTAAGGTGTTCTATTCGCGGTTGAAAGTCCCTTCGCGTTCTCCAACGCTATCGCAAGCTCACGGACACCACGTCGAATCTCGTTCGGCATGCAAGCAGCAAATCCCAGTTGCAGGCCCTTTCTTTTTGGTTGGCCGCGGTCATACCAACTCAGCGGAATCACCTCAACCTGGCGCGCCGCTGCCGCTTTCGCGGCGGCCTCGTCATCAATCTGATCGCCCAACCAACCCACGGTCTGTAAACCCGCTTCGATATTGGAGACTTCGAGCAAGCCGCCTAGTCTTTGCCGAGCATTTTCCAAAAACACTGACAAACGCTCG
>DASUWQ010000555.1:0-16647 GCA_036378375.1 Chthoniobacterales bacterium | reverse complement strand
TCATTAACGCTGGGTTACGCGTTTCTCGAACCAGGGAGCTGGGGACAGTTTAAAAATTTGCCAGTGCGGGCAGATGTAGCGAATGGGCTCTTAAATCAAGGAGTCCGCGTTTTGCGGTATGGCGGATCCATGATCAATGCTCCCCAATATCGCTGGAAAAATATGATTGGTCCTTGGGATCAACGCCAACCGTACGTCGGTACATGGTACCCCTACTCTTCAAATGGATGGGGAATCTTCGATTTCCTGAATTTCTGCCAGCAAGCCGGAATCTTTGGCATACCCGTGCTGAACGACAATGAAACTCCGCAGGATATGGCGGACTTCATGCAGTACGTGAACGGGCCGGCGACTTCCACCTGGGGGAAACAGCGCGCCGACGATGGTCATCCTGCACCTTACAATTTGAAGTATTTCGAGTTCGGGAACGAGCAAGTTATCAACGATGCGTACGTCGCTCAGTTTGAAGCCATGGCAACGGCGGTTTGGGCAGCGGACCCCAACGTGATCATTGTGGTCGGCGATTTCACCTACACCCAACCGATCCAGAACCCGTTCAACTTCTCCGGAGCGGCCTCGGGTATCACAACTTTAGAGGCGCACCAGAAAATCATGAATTTCGCTCAACAGCACGGCCGGGAAGTCTGGTTCGACGTACACGTTTGGACGGCCGGACCAGGAGCAGATTCGACCTTGGTTGCGCTCCCTAGCTATGTCAGCGCACTGGACCAGATCTCAAACGGTGCTGCCCACAAAGTCGTGGTTTTCGAGCTAAATGCAGATGTTCACGATCAGGCACGAGCGGTCGGCAACGCGCTAGCGATCAACGTGATCTCTAGGATCACTGATCCGCTCCCGGTTGTAACCTCAGCCAATTGCCTTCAACCCGACAACGAGAACGACAATGGTTGGGATCAAGGCCTGCTTTTCCTCAACCCTTATCAAGTATGGCTGCAGCCGCCGGGGTATGTCACTCAGCTGTACAGTGACTATTATGAGCCCAACTTGGTCGCTTCAACGGTCCAGAGTCCTGGGGACGTGTTGGACGTCACCGCTACCAAGAGCGCCGATGGCAAGACTCTGGTGTTACGCGTTGTGAATATCAGCGGCGAACCGATTCCCGCAACCATCAGCCTGGCGGGTTTCTCTCGATCAAAGCCAAACGTTACCGGCAGGAAACTTAGCGGGCCGGTGGGCGACGAAAATACCGCTGAACAGCCTGATGAGTTGGTGCCGGTGTCGGTCCAGTGGAGTCTTAAGCCAAAGATCAACCAGACCTCTTACAGCTTTGATCCATATTCCGTAACGATTTTAGTCTTTCAGTAGCAAGCGGGTCAGCCCCGGTATATAAGTCCGGCAACTCATGCCCCCGCCATGCTCCGACTGTCCGCTTCCCCCGAGTTGGCTCGAGAATTCAGCCCCGGGGGGGCAGCCGGCCTTTAGAGGCATTGCACGTAACCGCCATTCTTTGTATTGGTCAGCTCCATTTTTCTTGTCACGCCACGCATTCCCCAGCAAACGTAAGTGCTACAAGGACCGTGATTGAGCTCTGAAAGCCGGCGAAATACAAAAAGGCGGGCGTTTAGATGATGATTCACCCCTGATAACAGTAAAAAAAGAAAACCATAATAACCTCCCCTATGATCAAACCCCCAAAACTATTGCTTTCGGTTGCGGTGCTCGGGCTGTCCTTTGGGCAGTTCGCGGCTAATGCTGACGATAGCAAACCCCTGAAGTTGGCTTTCCTCACCAATAACGCCTCGGATTTCTGGACGATTGCCCGAGCGGGCTGCGAACAGGCTCAGAAAGACGTGCCGAATATATCGGTCGACTTTCGAATCCCTTCAGATGGAACCGCCGCAGAACAGACCCGAATTTTTGACGACTTGCTGGTCAAAGGCACCAACGGAATCGCCTTGAGTCCGGTCGACCCTGCCAATCAGACCGCCATGATTGATCGCGGCACTGAGAAGGCTTTGGTCGTCACCCAGGATAGCGACGCACCCAAGAGCAAGCGTTCTTTTTACGTCGGGACCGATAACGTCGCTGCTGGCCGCCAGGCCGGTGAGTTGGTCAAAAAGGCAATCCCGAACGGCGGCAAAATTATGCTTTTCGTCGGAAAACGGGACGCCCAGAACGCCAAAGAACGTATCCAAGGTCTCGAAGAAGCGCTGAAAGGGTCGAATGTCTCGGTCATTGATGTCAGAACCGACGACACGGATCGCGTCCGCGCTAAACAGAACGTATCGGATACCTTGGTCAAATATCCGGATGTCGCCTGCCTGGTTGGCCTTTGGAGTTACAATGGCCCGGCCATCATCGGTGCGGTCAAAGATGCTGGCAAAGCCGGTAAAGTAAAAATCGTTACGTTCGATGAAGAGAATGATACTTTACAGGCCGTGAAGGACGGAGTCGATGAAGCGACCGTGGTGCAAAACCCGTATGAATTCGGCCGTCAAGCGGTGACGCTTATGGCGAAAAAGCTTCGCGGAGGAGACATCAATATTCCTGAGAACAAAGCGTTCATCGTTCCTACCCGGGCCATCACCAAAGACAATGTCGATGAGTTTTGGGCAAATTTGAAGAAACTCCGGGGACACTAGTCCGGATCTGTAGGACTCTAAGCGATGTCTGATACTGAGAAGACGCCGATCGTTGAAGTGGTCGGCGTCTCCAAGCGGTTCCCCGGGGTATTTGCCCTCAATCAGGTCAATTTTGCTGTTTACCCCGGGGAAGTCGTTGCTCTGATCGGCGAAAACGGGGCCGGCAAATCGACCCTGATGAAGATTCTGGGTGGGTTGCACCGGCAGGACGAAGGTGAAATTCGGATTGACGGGAAACCGGCCGAGATCAGGAATGTCAGTGATTCACTCCATCTCGGTATCAGTTTGATCCACCAGGAGCTGAACAACCTGGATAACCTGGATGTAGGCGGAAATATTTTTCTTGGACGAGAACCGCTGATCGGCGGGTTCCTTCGTTTGATTGACCGGCGGAAAATTGCCGAAGACTCGCGTGCTTACCTGAAGAAAGTGGGCCTGGAGCTTTCGCCGACCACACCTCTGAGCTCGCTGTCGATTGCGCAGCAGCAATTGGTTGAGATCGCCAAGGCGCTCTCCGTGAATGCCAGGGTGATCATCATGGATGAGCCGACATCCTGTCTCACCTTAACGGAGACAAACCGGCTGCTTAAGCTGATCCAAGAGCTTAAATCGAGCGGGGTAAGTGTCGTCTATATTTCGCATCGGCTGATGGAGGTGCAGGCCTGCGCTGATCGCGTTGTCGGCCTTCGCGATGGCCGTAATTCAGGGAGTCTGGAAAAGGCAGAGATTTCTCATGACAGCATGGTCCGGCTTATGGTCGGACGAAACCTCGATTTAAAAAAATCCGTTACCAGAAACGGAGATCGCGAAACCCGGATCGAGCTCCGTGACATCGTTTCTCCGTTTTTCCCTTCACACAAGATCAGCTTCGACGTGCGTAAGGGAGAGATCCTCGGGCTAGCCGGGTTGGTAGGTGCGGGACGGTCAGAGCTGGCCATGACGATGTTTGGCATTGTTAAACCGTTAAGCGGCGAGATCAGTATCAATAATCAGCCGGTTAACATCCGCTCGCCGAGGGATGCTATCCAAAATGGAATTTACCTGGTGCCGGAAGACCGCCGCAAAACCGGCTTGATCACCAGTATGACCGTCCGGGAAAATGTCACCCTTCCTGATCTTTGGAATTACGCAACCTACGGTCTGGTCTCTTACAAGCGGGAGTTGTTATCCGCAGAGAATCAACGGCAAAAGCTCAGTATCAAAACCGCTTCTACTAATACTCTGGCGAAAAATCTGAGCGGCGGTAACCAACAGAAAGTGGTCTTGGCGAAATGGCTTTCGCTGCAGCCTAAGCTGATCATCTTCGATGAACCGACGCGCGGGGTTGATGTGGGTAGCAAGGCGGAAATCTACCGCCTCATGCGGGGCCTATCCGATGCTGGGGTTTTTATTTTGATGATCAGCAGCGATATGGAAGAAGTTCTCGGAGTCAGCGACCGGATTGCGGTTATGCGAGAAGGGATGCTAACCGGAATTATTGAAGCTGATGATTTTAGTGAAGAGACCGTAATGAAGCTCGCAGTCGCTCCGGTCAAGACTGCTGTACAACTCGCCAGCTAAAGGAGATTGTTAAATTGAGACCGAGTAAAGAAATTGGAATGGTAGCCATCTTTTTGGGGCTGTTTTTTGGCTATGCATTGTTGGAGCTAATACAGCGGGGCCCCGCTGACACCTTTGCTAATCCGGTATTTCTCGGTCAGGCAAATCTTTTGGACTTAACGCGATCGATCGGTCTATTCGGGATTTTCAGTGTGGCCATGGGAGTGGTGATTATCACCGGCGGCATCGATCTTTCCATTGGGTCGCAATTCGCCTTGCTCGGGGTCATCCTGGCTTATTTGCTGGTGAACTATAACTGGCCATGGCCGCTCGCAGTGCTGACCGTTTTACTGATCAGCATGATGCTCGGGTGTTTTCATGGACTACTCATAACTCGGGCTAAATTACAGCCGTTCGTGGTTACATTGTGCGGCCTTTTAGGCTACCGCGGTCTAGCCCGGTTTATCTCCCATGACCAAACGGTCGGCTTCAGTGGTGACACGACCTATGAGTTACTTCGAACGCTGGCCACCGGCAGCGTCTTCAACGTGCCGGCTCCGTTTATCGTTTTCGTAGTGGTCTGCATAATAATGGGACTGGTGCTTCACGGGTCAGTTTACGGACGTTATCTTTTCGCCATCGGCCGGAATGAAGAAGCGGCGGTTTACTCAGGGATTAACACCAAGTTAGTGATCACCAGCGCCTATATCGTGTGCGGGTTCCTAACCGGAATCTCGGCGATTCTGCTCGGGTTTTACACCAACTCAATTTCTCCGGCTAGCCATGGCAGCTTCTTCGAACTCTACGCCGTGGCGGCCTGCGTGTTAGGCGGCTGCAGCCTGCGCGGAGGTGAAGGCAGCGTTCTCGGTATCTTTATCGGTACCGCCATGATTCAGCTCCTGCGAAACATCGTTAACCTGCAGGGGATCGACAGCTCGTTGGAATTCGTAGTGATGGGTGGCGTCATCCTGATCGCGGTTGTGTTCGACCAGATCTTGGCTGCACGCCGGCGAGCCCGAGAATCGCGTCTCGATATTAAAGCAGCGCCCGCTGAACCGGTCGCCGCGAAGTAGGGCCCTGAGCGGAGTTCAGCCGCAGATAAACGCGGACGTGATTGCCGATTAGCGAAAGCGCGGATCACCACCCAGATCGGAGGGGAGCCGCATTGTAGACGTGCCGCCTTGAAATTCGGAGACGGTCTATTGCGCATCCATTGAAAAAGACGTGTCCGACCGCGGCTCCCTGTAGGTGTGGCAAGCTCCACGGTTCGCTCAATCTCGTGTTGAACATCCCTTCTACCCCGGGCGTCGCGTCTTTCCGAGCGCCACATCTGCAAAGATTCATCCGCGTCGACACGCGTGCGGGCTGCGACGCGGAATGCGACGCCCCTCCGTCCGTTCTATTACCGCCTTTCACCGGGCTTTATCCCGTCGCCGCCGAACCTGCATGACCGCTTCGCGGCTAAACACCAATCACTTCTCACTTCTCACTTCTCACCAATCACGTTTCAATACCCGCCGTGGCTCAATTCGAACTGATTCTAGGATTGCTTTTGGTTGGCGCGCTTTTGACGGGTCTCGCGCGCCGGTTGAAGATGCCATATCCAGTCCTGCTAGCTTTAATTGGTCTGTGTCTGGCGTTTGCTCCCGGGCTCCCGGATCTAACCTTAGACCCGGAGCTGACTCTGGCGCTGTTTGTTGCTCCAGTCCTTTTAGATGCAGCCTATGACGCATCACTCCGCGATCTCAAAGACAATTGGTGGCCGGTAGTGAGCCTTAGCTTGATCGCGGTCGGCCTGACTGTGGTTTCGGTGGCTCTGGTTATCCGGTTATTTCTGCCCGATATCCCTTGGCCCGCAGCCGTTGCGTTAGGCGCGATCGTGGCTCCTCCGGATGCTTCCGCAGCAAGCGCTGTTCTCCGGATGTTACGACTGCCGCATCGCATGCTTGTCATCCTCGAAGGCGAAAGCCTGTTTAACGATGCCAGCGCTCTTCTTATTTACCGCGCAGCCGTGGGGTTCATCGCCAGTAGCAGTGGAACAGTCCTCACCGCGATCCCGTCGCTTCTCGTCGTCGGCCTAGCCAGCGTGTTTGTCGGCATCTTGTGGGCGCGTCTCACCGTGCCGTTCTTACTCCGGTTTCAAGAAGTGGGTCCGGCTGTCTTGATGCAATTCCTTGCGGTGTTCCTGGTTTGGATATTAGCCGACCGCCTCCACTTGTCCCCCATCATCACGATGGTTTGCAATGCGATCACCATAGCGCGTACCGCTCCGACAAAAATTACCGCTCGGCTGCGCATCCCTTCTTATGCCGTTTGGGAAGTCATGGTCTTCGTACTGAATATTTTGATTTTTATCTTTGTCGGCTTCGAACTGAAGCCTTTGTCGCATCGGCTCAATCCGGCCGAGTGGGGTCGCTACCTCACGATCGGTGGAACGATTTGCGCCACCACCATTCTGGTTCGCATCGCCTGGGTCATGTCCTACAATTCGTTTGTGCGTTTGAAAAATCGGTTGTTCGGCGTGCACTTGGCTCCTCGACTGACGCCTCCCACGCTACAGAGCGGGATCATGGTATCGTGGTGTGGTATGCGCGGGATCGTTACTCTTGCAGCCGCGCTTGCGCTTCCGGAGAATTTTCCCTATCGCGATCTCCTGCTGTTCACCGCTTTCTCCGTCGTCCTCGGAACCCTGATCTTGCAAGGCCTGACTTTGCGCCCTTTGATGGTGGCGCTCCGGTTTGCCGGTGACCGGATCATCGAGGATGAGGTGCGGTTGGCGCGAGCTGAACTGACCCGGGCCGCTTTGCAAGTCATCGAAAGTGAAGAAGTATCCGAGGCGCGTGCGGCCGTTTGGAGAGAGTACGAGGCTCGGTTGGCAAGCGCTACGGCCGAAGCACAAATCGTCACAAATACCGGCTCAGAACTGGCTCTGATTCAAAGCCGCGCCATTGCAGCCGAACGTCGCACCCTGGATCAGCTCCGTAGCCGCGGCGACATCGGCGATGATGCGTTCCATCGTTTGGAAGAGGAACTCGACTGGGCCGAGGTCTATGCCCTGCGCAGTGCCGGTGGGGCTGCGGAAGGTGATTAGTGATTAGTGATTGGTGATTGGTGATCGGTGAAAGGATGGACCACCACCCCGATCGGAGGGGAACCGCATTGTAGATCTGCCTCCCTTGGATTCGGAAACGGTCTATCGCGCATGCGTTAAAAAAGACTTCTCCGGCCGCGGCTCCCGGTAGGTGTGGCACGTCCCACGTTGGTTCAATCCGTGCGTGTTGAACATCCCTCCCTACCCCGGGGCGTCGCCTCTATCCGAGCGCCATATCTGCCGAGATTCATCGGCGTCAATATGCGTGCGAGCTTTAACGCGGAATGCAACGCTCCTCCGTTCATCTACTATCACCGCCCCGTCCGTCGGCCTCGCAAGCGAGGCAGCGTGGTCGAGCGCAGACCCATGATTCGGCATGTTTCTGGACCTAACCCATCACGCTGATTGGTAGGTACCGGTTTCCGCCGGATGAAATCAGCAGTCTTTCTGGAGCCTCGCCCACCAGTGAGGTTACCGCTACCAATCAGCCTCACGCCAGGCATTCATATCAAATTAAGCAACTGCAGACTCGGCGCGTAGGCATCGTGAAGCACCAGCGTGGCCGCTCCAATAACCCCGGCATCGGCGCCGAAAGAAGAACTTTTCACCGGAGGTAACGGTTTGGTGGGCATGGCGGACTTAGGGATCTCCAGAACCATCGTTTCCACAAAACTGTCTCCTAACTTTTGCAGCATACCGCCGCCTAGCAGCACTAGCTCCGGATCTAAGATGGCGATAGCCTCACCCAAAACACCACCCAATCGTTTGGCCGCTTGTTTAAGTACTTCTATGAAAATAGGATCGTCACTCGCAACGATATCTTCAATCCGCCGAGGCAAGTCGGGAAAATTGGGCCCGGCTGGATGTCCTTGGTTTAGCGTCGCAATCCGGGCGTCCCGGAGAATTGCGTCCGCGGTACAGTAAGCTTCGAGACAACCGCGTTTACCGCAGTGGCATAGCGGTCCGGCAGGATCAACTTGCACGTGTCCAATCTGACCAATGTTGCCTTTCCATCCACGCAAGGCGTGCCCGTTCGACACGATGCCCAGGCCGATGCCGATCCCTACGTAAAGATAAAGCACATTGTGGTATTCGGTCCCCCATCCACACCACTGTTCGCCCAGGACGATGGCGGTCACGTCTTCTTCCAGCAGTACCGGGAGGTGCAAGAGTTCTTCCAACTCGTCCCGAATTGGGTGATTGGCCCAGTCGTTTAGGTTCGGAACATTGAGAAGACAACCGGCCTCGATATCTAAGGGACCGGGTACAGCCAGGCCAAGGCCAAGCAGTTGTTGCTTCGAGATGCCGGTCTCACCGATCGCCCGGTCAATAATTTGCGGAATCAGCGGAAGAACTGAGCGAGCCGATTCGTGGGCCACCAGTGAGATTTCTTCGCGCCACAAGACGCGGGCTTTAAAGTTAGTCAGTATCAGGGCGAGTTTAGCCCGGTCAATGTGGATGCCGACGGCATAAGCAGCATTCGGATTGATTTGAACGGATCGCGACTGCCGGACGCCGTTTCCCCGCAGCTCTAGCCCTTCCTGGATCACGCCGGATTGAAGCAAGCTGAGAGTGATATTGGTTACGGTCTGGAAGCTGAGACCGGTGCGATCGGCGATTTCACGGCGGGAAATCGGCTCATATTTCCGGATCAGGTTAAGGACAACAGCGACGTTGTAATCCTTAACTTTCAGAAGATTCGTGCCGGACAAACTCATCGCTAGAGGAGCGAACTGATTCAATTAAGTGGAACTAGCGTGAACAGCTGGGATCCTTTGCCTCTCGGATTTATCTGTATTTTTACAATAGTTATAACTTTTAGACTTGCCATATTTAAATCAATCGAATAATACTGGCGCTGTAACCCCCAAAACAATTTCTTTAACTCACGCTTCGACTTAGGTCCTGCTGCTCATCTTTTGACCCTTAGCAGGATAGCGAAGCCGGTTCGAAGAACCAAGGACCTCCCTATGCATGACGCAAGCTGTCTCCCGCGGCTGATAAGCTCCTTCTCGTTCCACTTTCCCCCCTCTTTTGCTCAGCAACCCTAGCCCAGGGTGGTTCGAGCCTCCTGCAAAAGGTGACATCTCCTCCGGTGTCTCCAATTCGCACCAGCAATGAAAAATACCCCATCATGCAGATGTCTCGAAACGAGACTTCAATTACGTCCGTCCCAACCCGGGACGACGCAAAATGCTATGACCGTCTTCGGCAAAACCCTCCGGCACGTCGCTCTCGCGGCGACTGGCTTTACTTTGGCTACATCTCACCTCATGGCAGCCGGGATTTCCCCGATCCCTAACTCCCAAGTCAATGGAAGCGCCCAGTTAGTTAACGGCGCCATCCAATTAACCAACGGCACAGGCAACGAAACCGGCAGCGCCTTCTACAAAACAGCGGTTAGTACCAGCAAGTTCTCCACTCACTTCACCGTCCAGCTGAGTAATGCATTAGCAGACGGATTTACCTTCTGTTTGCAGAATAATTCGCCGACCGCCTTGGGCAGTCCCGGCCAAGGCAGCAATCTCGGCTTCGCCGATATTCCTCATAGTATCGCCGTCGCCTTCAATATTTATAATGGCGGCACCCTCATCCCCGAAACCAGTTTCGCCGCCGATGGCAGTATTTCGGCGTTTTGGGAAACGAGTTTCCTGCATAGCGGAGTCGACTTACTCGCCGGCGATCCGATTAACGTTGATGTCTATTACGACGGCAAGACCTTAACAGTGATCGAGACTGACACCGTGATCGGCAAATCCGTGCGCCAAGATCACGCGGTTAATCTAAGCTCTTTCATTGGTGCAAGCCAAGCCTACGCCGGCTTTACCGGAGCCTGCGGAGCGTTGACCTCTGTCCAGAACATCATCGCCTGGACGTGGGATCAAACTCCGCAAAGTGCTCCTCCGCTGGGAACCAAACCGCTCAGCGCCTGGGCCGATCCCTTTGTAGGAACAGGCAACGGCGGTGACACCTATCCGGGCGCCGTGCTTCCTTTTGGCATGGTGCAAGCCACTCCCATCGATGACGTCAACCAGATCGGGGGCTACGACGAGAATAGCACAAGGCCGACCTTGCAAGCTCTCGCTATGAATATGCTGAGCGGACCTGGTATCTCCGATTACGGCGACGTCTGGTTTACTGCCACTACCGGCTCTTTTACTAATCCGAAAAACATAAGTTCGACCATTTCGACCGCGGGTGAATCGGCTTCTCCGGGGTATTATCAGGTGTTTCTCAAAAACTGGAGCACCAATGTGGAGGTAGCCAGCGCCCTGCACTCCGCACTAGCCAAGTTCACCTTTCCTGGCGGCGCCACGCCCAACGTAGTAGTCCCGATCAGTCAAACCGCGACCCAGTCCAGCGAATCGGCTCAGGTCCAGATTACTGGCAATAACGAGATAGATGGTTACGTAGTCGCGGGTAATTGGGGAGGCAACGTTAAGGTCTATTTCTGTATGCAGTTTGATCAACCCTTCCTGACCTCAGGTACTTGGACAAACAGCACGGTTTCACCGGGTTCGACGAGCGCGACTCAGTCCGATTCCAACACGATGGTGGGCGCTTATGTCACCTTTCCCCAGAACGCGAACGGCTTGGTGGTTCAGGCCAGAATCGGTATCTCCTATGTCGATGCCAATGGGGCCAAGAATAACGTCAGAACGGAAATTCCGAATTTCGACTTCACCACCGTGCTGACCGCCGCACAAAAAACCTGGAATCAGGAATTGGGGAAGCTGCAGGCTACCAGCAACGGGAATGATGACGATTACCAGATCTTCTACACGGCCCTCTATCATGTGTTGTTAAGCCCGACCACCTGGAGCGACGTGGATGGACGCTACATTGGCTACGATCAGCAGATTCATACGGTACCTTCGGGACACAAAGCGATTTATGCCAACATTTCAGGATGGGATATTTATCGCTCGGAAGTTCCGTTGCTGACTTTGATCGAGCCCCAACGCTGCGAGGATTTGGCTCAATCCATCGTGGAAATGTATGAGCAGCTCGGATACCTGGACCGCTGGCCTTTCGCTAACTTTCCCACGGGGGTCATGACCGGGTACCCGATGACCATCATCATGTCGGAGATTTGGAATGCGGGGTTACATAACTTCGATATCAACACCGCTTATACGGCGATGTACCAGGATGCTACCAACGGAGACGCTCAGATTATTAACACCATTGGTTGGCTGTCGGATCCTTCCACGATGATGGAGGATTCAGAATCGTATGCAGCGCTGGCCACCGTAGCGGATTCGCTCGGTAAGACAAGCGATGCCGCTACCTTCCGGAAGCAAGCAGACAAGCTGAACAATATTTATAATCCTGCGACCCAGTTTTTGGAGCCGCGTTATTCTGACGGCAGTTGGAGAGCGGATTTCAATCCGGAGCTGATTGAAGCCAACTACACGGATGGTTATATCGAAGGCTCAGCTTGGCACTATCTTTGGTTAGTACCGCAAGACGAAGCGATGCTGATTCGACTCCAGGGCGGAGCCGCTACTTTTAATGAGCGATTGGATGAGTTTTTTAATGATCCGACTCTGCAGTTCAACTTTGAAGGCGCCTATTACAACGCCTATAACGAGCCGGATCTACAAGCTCCCTTCCTGTATGACTACAGCGGTGAACCGTGGAAGACCCAGGCCGTGACCCGGATGCTGCAGTTGCAAGTTTATAACACGACCGCCAGCGGTATTCCGGGAAACGATGACCTAGGCACAATGAGCGCCTGGTTCGTCTTGACTTCGCTGGGAATCTACCAGGTAGACCCTTCATTGCCCTACTTTGAACTAACCAGCCCGATATTCCCGAAAGTAGTGCTCAACCTGGAGTCGCCTTACTCCGGCACCCAATTCGTTTTCGAGTCATCCAACAATTCCGATACCAACGTCTACATCGATTCGCTCAAATTGAATGGCAAGAATCAGACTAAACCGTGGGTAACTGCCAACGAGATCACTGCGGGCGGCTCCTTGAGAGTCAGTCTCCAATCGACCCCGAACAAAAAATGGGGCCTCACGCCGCCACCTTCAATTAGCACGGGGGTACCCAAGGTAACGACGCCATAATTTCGTGGGTTGGGGCCGCCGCCGAGTCCTGATCACCTTTGTGATCCGGGACTCGGCCGGCGAATGGGTGCGGTTATTTTTCCCTTCGGGCACATCTCACGGCTGCGCATGCGCAGCTGCCGGATTGAAAAGCAGCTCCGTGGGAGCGAAATCTTTATAGCAACGCTCCACGGCTTGAAATTGGCGACGATACTCCTGTGGAGGCCGGCCATAAAAACGGCGAAAATGCCGGCTGAAATGGGCTTGATCGGCGAAGCCAGAGTCGGCGGCGATATCCGCAATGGACGAATTTGGGCCGGGAAGTGACAGCAGTTTTTCCGCGACCATTAGACGATACCGCAAGAGATATTCGCTCGGCGACAAGCCGACAAAACGGCTAAATAAACGGCTGAAATGAAACGTGCTCAGATTCGTGGTTGCAGCGATTCTCGGTACGGTCAATTTCGAGCGGAAATTGGCTTCGATATGTGAAATCGCTTTCTGGACCTGGTGATTCTGCACATACAAGTTACCGGCGTTTGGTAGGCGGACGTCGGTCTGAGCGACCACCGCTGCCACTAACGCAGTGGCCAAGCTTTCAAAATAAAGTAGGGTAAGCTTTGCTCCACACTCGGTCTCATACATAAGGAGCGAACATAAATAGTCAACGCGACGGTTGATTAGGAAGCGAGCAGGCGGCACTTGTTCGAGTTTTCCCGGGATAATGTTGGTACGCCTGACTACATCAGCCAGAAAACGCTCATCTATTTCAAAGCAGGCAATTCTGCCGGCAGCGTCCGTATAGCTGGCTTTAAAAGGTTGATTTGCCGGGAGCACTGCTGAGACCCGGTTCATTTGCACCTCAGGCCTGTTCCCCGCGAAGAACCGGACGAAGGTTTGACCCCGTTCTTCCGCGGGCCGGTAGCCCACGGTAAAGAAGGGAACGCCACGGCGACCGGTGTAGACTTCACCTTCGTTTGGCAATTGGCGAATCACGACGCGTAGCCCGGAAAATCCAATAAAATCGCTCGTGCGGACAATAGTAGCCGGATCGATTTCCTGACGCATTGGTTTGGGGGGAAATGCTAACCCTACGAAACCGAACGGGGGCGGCCTCGCAAAGGATATTTCTTTCAAATAGAAGTAATCAGCATAAACCGACAAAAAGTCCGCACAGGCGTTCTAGCCACGGAATCCAGGTTCATCTACAACCGCGATGCTGATCTCTTTCGAGATCGGGTTTCCCTCCACATCTCAAAGCAAGACAGGATGCAGAAAGCTCAGCTATGATCATAAAGGATCCTCCAAGAAACAATGCTCCCGTTGCCTCCGGCTCCCGACTTCGCAAACCGACGGAGCTTCTAACGTGCAGTTCAGAAGCTTCGTCGGGCAGGCTGTCGGACGCTTGGCGCCGATATCGCTGTACCGGTTTCTTCGGTTTGAAATTACGTCAACCTCCTTCGGGTATGCCGGTGCGTTTGGCTCGGGCAGGCCTCTTCGTGAGCGCCCTCATTCAAACACTCGCGACAGCAAGCTTCGCTCAAGTTAGTCCGCCAGTGGACCCTCAGGCTCCTTACACAGCCACGGTCAGCAGCCTCCTCGCCGCTTTGACTTTGGATGAAAAATTGTCTCTGACTTACGGCGCAAGTGATCCGACTCCATCGCTGGTTGGTAATGTCGGTTATCTTCCCGGTGTTCCACGCCTCGGCATACCGGTGCGACGCGATGCCGACGCGCTGGGTATTGAGGTCATTGCGGATGCTACCGCTTTACCGGCCCGATTGGGATTGGGAGCAACCTTCGATCGACAGGCAATTTACTCAGCTGGTCAACTCGTCGGTAACGAAGGACGAGCACTCGGTGTCGACCTGGTTTACGGACCGCAAGTTGACATCGCCCGATTACCGAACTGGACCCGAAACAACACCACTTATGGCGAGGATCCCTTTCTCTCCGGACAACTCGGAATTGAAGAGGTCACAGGAATCCAGAGCAACGGATTAATGTCCGAAGTCAAACACTTCGCCTTCTACAACGGGCAGGCTGGAACTGGATTCGGCACCCCTGGCCAACCGACCCTGCCAACAGTGGTCGATGACCAAACCGCACATGAAATCTATTTAAAGGTTTACGAGTATCCCGTGACGGTGGGCCAGCCGTCGTCGATCATGGCCTCGTATCAAGGCTTCCAGGTAATTCCCTTGGAGCCGAGCGCAACCTGGGCAAGCGATAGTGCTTTAACCCTGACCACCATCCTTCGCGGTCAATGGAATTTCCCAGGATTTGTTCTGTCAGATTACGGCGCGACGCACAGCGTCCACGCACTCCTATCCGGTCTCGATCAGGAATTTCCCGGGCTCGGCCTAGGCGGGCTGATCCCATCGTATTTTCCAACCCAGCTGAAACCGTTAGTTGATCCTTCCTCCCCAACTTACGATCCATTGTATGCCATCGCTTTGGACGATGCCGTCGCTCGCGTATTGTACGGCTATGAACGGTTTGGGCTTCTCGATTGCGCCTCACCATCCGGTCCGAAATCGGGTTGCACTTTACCGCCAAGACCAAGCATGGATGCGATCAAAAGCCAGGATGCTTCCACGACGGAAATGTTGTCTGAGGAATCGGCGGTGCTCTTAAAGAACGACAATCATGCTCTCCCTTTAAGTCTCTCGGAGCTGAAATCCGTGGCGGTAATCGGACCAACTGCGCGCCAAGTCATGGTTCAGGGCGGACAAGGAGAGCGTGCTCGCGGTTTCCCTGATAGAGACAGTATCAATCCCTTGCAAATGCTACAGGCGCTGGCGCCTCGTGGGTCGCATTTCACTTACGCGCCCGGCATCGACTGGATCGGCAGCGTGGTTCCGGCGTCGGCTCTTAGTCCCGGTCTAACCCGGACCGAGAGTGACAGCACGGCTACCAAAGTTGATACGACCATCAACTACGGGACATCCGTTCCAAACGATCTGAAGGCCGGTGTGACGTACACTTGGACCGGAAAAATCACGGTGTCTGAGGCCGACACCTACTATCTTTGGGTGCAGCAGAGTTGGTTGGATGCTCGCCTCGGAGGGCCTGCATCTCTGACTATCACGATCGATGGCACGTCTGAGCCGCTATTCGTGCCGGGTGTACCGGTGAGCACCTATCCCGCCGGTGTTGTCCCGGCGCATGGCACCAATCGCGGCGCCGTTGTCAGCCTGAGCGCAGGCTCGCACACGATTACAATCGCGGCGGCTATCCCGCAAAATGGATACTATCCGATCAACTTACCGGTGCCGATCCCGGTGACAGCACCGATCACTTTCCGTTTCACGTGGTCACGCTTGGGAGACACAATCAGTCAGGCAGTGGCCGCAGCGAGCACAGCTAAAGTCGCTCTGGTATTTGCCGATGACAATGGCTCAGCCGATTCCGATATCGTGAATTCGTTAGCAGCCAACCAAGATGCACTGATTCAAGCGGTTAGCAGCGCTAACCCGAACACCGTCGTTGTGCTGAGCACCGGCGATCCGGTGTTGATGCCCTGGATCAACAGCGTCAAAGGGATCCTCGAGATGTGGTACCCAGGTCAAGAAGGAGGTACATCGACAGCAAAACTATTACTTGGTCAGGCAACCCCGGGCGGGCGTTTACCGATGACCTGGCCGGTTAGCGTCGACCAGACACCGTTTGCCGGGCACCCGGAGAGAATCAACGGCAACGGTACTGATGTTCCGTTTTCGGAAGGGATCTACGTTGGCTACCGTTGGTACGACCAACAAAATATTACTCCGCTGTTCTGCTTCGGTTATGGCTTGTCCTACACCAAGTTCAATTATTCAGGCTTGAAGATTAAGTCGAAGCAGGGTGGGCTAGAAGTAAGCTTCTCCGTTGAGAACAGTGGCACGGTGCAAGGCTCAGAGGTGCCACAAGTTTATGTTGGACCGCCATCGAGTCTTCCCGGCCCAATCCAAGTCCCGGTGCAAAAGCTTGTTGGGTTCGAACGGGTGAACCTGAGCCCGGGCCAGAAACAAAAGGTAACCGTGCAGGTGAGTCCGCTGGAATTATCCTACTGGTCTAGCCAAGACCAGGCGTGGGTTCTTGGCACCAGTAAACGGAGCATTCATGTTGGCGGCTCTTCCCGCGACGTTCAGCTTCAAGGCCAAGCCGTGGTGAAGGCTCCTAAAAAACAAAACTAGGCGAGGGCCATCTACTCGTCGTCTCCGTGGGGTTGAAGGGGGCCGGATCGAAGATCCGGCCCCTTTTCTGTTATCCTTCTGTGGTCGACACCAATCGCTTCGGCCAACCGTTCAAGTCTTTCGGGAGCCTCGCCCCACCATTACGGGTAAGACGCAGGTTCTCCATGCTAAGAACCTGC
>DASUWQ010000554.1:0-6459 GCA_036378375.1 Chthoniobacterales bacterium | reverse complement strand
GTCCCGCGGCCGCGGGACGACGGTGGAAGCGAGGCAGCGCTCCGGGTCTTTTAGTGGGAGCTGTCTGGTGTCCCGACTAAAACCGCATTAAGTTGTGAGGTCACCGTTGTAAGCAAGGCGTATGTGGAATTCGTATAACTAATGCCTACAGCGAATGTCTGCGTCGTGGCCGTCGCAGTAAAGGTCCCAAGAACGTAAGAGCCAACGTAGTATTTATTCGGGTCGAACGCGAAAAATAAAGTAGGACTTTGTTCAGTCCCGGAGGTCACATCGAAACCGCGAGGTTCCTGATCGACTGCATCGGTTTGAAGGAATAAGACGTTGTAAGTCTTACCGACGGTTAAGTTGCTTAGTGTGACCGCGATATCCTCGGTGGATCCGTTGGCGACATTGTTCAAAACGGAGTTGAATGCTGCATCGCCGGTGGTTGCTTGCCCTACGAGACCACTGCGGTCACCCACATAGTTTGCCACCGCAATAGTGTGCGAGGTGTTGGTGCCGGAGTAAGTACCGCCGCCACCCTGAGAATCGGTGTAGCCCTCGAACAGGTAACCGTTTCTGGTTCGTTCAGCGGGTGTGTTAGCGCCTAATCCTACCGAGCTGACGACATCCTCGGGAGAACTGACTAAGCGAAGAACGGAATCATCTTTAAATGTTCCCGCCGTTAATGTCATGCCCGTGCTCAAAACCGGCGCCACAGCGACAGACTCATCACTTGTTCCGTACTTATTCGATGCGGTAACGATATAGTAGGAGGTCGTTCCGCTCGGCACGTTGTCAATAAAACTACTATTGGTCGTGCTGCCGACCGGGAAGAAAGGTCCTTGAGCGGAGTCGCTTCGTGCGACCGTGTACCTGGTCGCAAATTGTGATGGCAGCCAGCTCACTGTCACCTGGGCAATATTCTGCTGGAGCTGGGCCTCGGTGGCGGTCAAACTCGTTGGTACCACAGGTATAGAATTGCTTACCCTGGTATTATCCAAATTGAATTGGAACGTGCTCGATTCATTCTTGGGCGTCTCACTGATGGTCGAATTCTTAAGAGTCATGCTACCCACCGCCTGCGGATTGGCCCAAACGGCATGGAAACCGGGCTGCGCCAACCCGAAATTCCCGATATTCACGTTCTGCAGGATCGCGTTGTCCAACGGCTGATTGGCCTCGATGGCAACACCGTAGGCAAGACTGTCTTCTATATTTACATTCGAAACAGTCAGCCCTGGCAGCCCGGCGTTGGTAACTCCAGCGGAATTCATCGCCAGCCTGAGGCCAGCCCACCATCCAGGAGTATTGGAATCATAGCCGCCGGTGCGAATCAGATCACAATGGTCGACCGTAGTGGTCCCGCTGAAGTAGTTAGTCCCTTCTCCAAAAAGTCCGCTGATCAGGATGCCGCAGCCAACCGGGATGTCCTCAAACAAGCAGTTGGTAATCTTGTTGCCGGGAGCACCGTAAATCGCGCCACCGCTGGCTACAAAATTGAGTCCAGCTGTACAATGATCGATCGTGTTATAACCGGGAGAATAGACCTGCACGGGCGGGATCGCCTGCGTAATCTGAGGGGTGGTAGGCCATATGGCAAAGCTGTCGTCCCCGGTGCCGCGGGCGGTGCAATTCTCTACCAATGTATTCCGCATCCCGACATTCAGGTTGTATCCGTCCGCGATCAGGTCTCGCATACGACAATCAAAGATGACCAATCCGTCGGAGTTACTCGGCCAACACCCGACTTTGGTATGCTCTACCCAAACCCTTACGATGGTCGATCCGGTGCCGTAGGAGCCGAACAAGCCATCGTTCTCTTCGGGATCGCTTCGGTAATTCAGTTTTCCTTGGATGGCGAAATCAGCTAAGTGAACATTGCTTCCGCCCCCAATCACGCGTACCCGGCGGGTCTGATCGGTATATAGGGTAGGATCTCCAACCAGGTTGGTGTACCACATACCTGCGCCTTGAATCGTGACGTCGTGTAAACCCAGATCACCCGGAATGGTACTAGTGATGTCGTGCGTGACCAGGTAATTACCTGCGGGTATAAAGACTTTTTTGTGCTGAGTAATGGCATCCTTGATGCAGTTATCGATAGCGGCCGAATCATCCGTTACCCCGTTACCAGTGGCATTATAGGGAGCGTTTTTGACATTGAGCCAATCGTTACCCCGCGGCATCGTCGCCGGAGGCGGGACCTGCTCTAAGTCGGCCAGGGTGACAATGTAGTAAGGCGACGTATCGCCGGCATCCTTCTCGAGACGTATCGTGTCATTTGGGGCGACATTGAAGCCCGGCAGCCGTACCTCATCATAAAAATTCCGGGTAGCACCGTCGGCCGGATTGTTGGTCCACGAATAAAAGCCGTAAAGCCAGGAGTATTTCGAGGTGACCGCAAGTTTCTGAACAAATACGCCGTTCTTATAAAGGCTAATGGTCGAATCAAACCCTCCCCCCGTTGGCGTGTCTGGAATGCTATAGCGTACAACCAAACCATTGGCCCACTCGCGAGCGGTGAATTCCACGTACTGCCCGGTTTGCGTCAGCTTAATGCAGGTGCGTTGCGCGGATTCCGCTTCAACGGTAAACGGCTGATAGCCAGGGCCCATGCGCGTTCCGTTGGTACTCATGTCCCCGGAGTAATAGGTTATCCAGGGCACCGTGGCACCGGGACCGCGCCAGGAAGGCGTTGCACCGGGACCGGCGTAGCCGGATTGAAACGACGCGCCCAGAAGAATCAGTGGGAGCGCGGATGGAAGCAAAATCTCACGCACAGACGCAAAGACGCCAAGACGAGGAAGTCGGAGTCGATGGATAGACATAGGGAGGGGATGGTTAGTGAGAAGTGAGAGGTGATCAGTGATTGGTGGCTGCGGAGGTTTGCAACCCCGGTAACGGAGAGGCGTTGCCTTCCGCGTTGTAGCTCGCACGGGTGTCAACGCCGATAAAACCTCTGCAGCGACGGCGTTCGGAAAGACGCGACGCCCGGGGGTTGAGAGTTGATTGGCGCGTTCGTTCCCGGCGTTTGTCAGTGCCTGAGTCCATGGCTCGGGGGGGGGATGAGTCCTAAGGGGCTAACAAGACTAAGGGGGTAACAGCATTAAGGCTTTGAATATGGGTTCCTTAATGCTTTAAGTATAAAAGCCAAAAAAATGGGTGAAGTCAAAAATAAATTTAATGCTTTAAGTAAATCCGGGTAATTTGTTGCACATGAGACCTTCGCTGAAAGATCGCGGCACCCTGACCGACGTGGCTAAGGCCGTTGGAGTTTCGGTTGCCTCCGTGTCTTACGCTTTTAGCCGGCCCGATCAACTTTCACCGGAATTACGGGAAAGGATCTTGGCTACGGCGCGGTCCCTCAACTATCCGGGACCGAATCCTGCCGCCAGGATGTTGCGCACCGGTTTTGCGGGTTCCATTGCCGTGGTCTACGCCTCTCCTTTGTACCATGCGTTTCAGGATCCGGCGGCCTCCGCCTTCTTGAGCGGCGTTGCTGAAGGATGCAGCGAACGGCATCTCGGTCTATTGCTCCTGCAATGCGGCGAAGGATATGAAGGCATCCTGCGAAGAGCCGCGGTTGACGGCCTCATTATTTACACTATGCCGAACGATGGCCCGACCATCCAACCGGTGGTCGATCGAGGTTTACCAATGGTCGTAGTCGATCAATTCTTGCTCCCCCACGTGCCCTTCGTTGGAATTGAAGAACGTGCGGCGGCTCGTGCCTGTGCGCAGCACCTCAAGGACCTCGGACACCGAAGGTTTGGTATCGTCACGTTCCCACTGCATGCCGACGGATACTTCGGACCTATCGATAAAAGACGTTTACGCAAAGCACGTTTCGAAGTCGCGCGGCGCCGGATGCAAGGGTATCTCGGGGTGATTGAATCAGGCGACGCAGCGAGTTCGGTGAGAATCTGGGAATGCCTGCGGAGCAGTGAAGACGACGGTAGAGCCGCAGCCGAATATCTACTTAACCAGAGGCCGCGTCCCACCGCCATCCTGGCCACCAGTGATCGATTGGCTCTTGGGGTGATGGAAGTAGCGCGCAAGCAGGGATTGCGTATTCCAAAAGACTTAGCCGTGGTCGGTTTTGATGATATCCCGGCCGCCAAAATGAGTGTGCCCCGACTGACGACGGTGCATCAATCCTTTGAAGAAAAAGGACGGACAGCAGTAGCGGCGCTCTTGACGGAAAAAGCATCGTTAAGGAATATGTTGCCGACTAAACTAATCATTCGCCGGTCGAGTGATCCGGCGATTGCTGATGCGCAGCGGGAAATAGTAATAGGAGAAAGGTGATTGGTTGACGGCCAACTGCCAGTTTCCCTTACTCACAATGCTTTGGTGGTCTTTCCGTATTGTGATTCGAGGTGCTCGTTACCAAGGGTACCGTCGTGTAGAATCCGATGCTAAAGCCCGTTCTAACGGCTCGGATTCCCTGCTTCCGGAACCAGGGCCGCCGCCACATGCCGCTCGCCACCGACCGACGGCGGCAAGGGTGTTCCGCGCACTTTTTCGCGTATCAGCGTCAAGAGCCCCGAAGCGACGATCAGCACGATGCCCGCAACCATAGGCAGGTCGACTCCGTCGCCGAACAAGACATAGCCGAGCACGACCGCCCAGATCATTTGACTATACTGGGTCGGGCCGATATAGGCGGCCGGAGCCTGGCGGGCAGCCCACATCGTCAAAACGTTGGCTACGGCGGCGAGCAGCCCGTAACCAGCCAATTTTACCCATTGATCGGCACTAGGCGGCCGGAAGTGCGGAAATGACAACAGACCGCAAACAATGATTCCACCAAGAATTCCCGCTCCGAATAAAGAGATGTTCTTTTCCCTACCTCCGGCGGCTCGGAAGGCCACTACGGAGACAGCTCCTCCAAGACCGGCAAACAGAGCTCCAAGATGTCCGATCGAAAGAGGACGAAGCCCGGGCCTCAACACAATGAGGACTCCCAAGAAGCCAATGGCCACGGCGCTCCAGCGACGGTAACCAATCCGCTCCTTTAGGAAAAAGACTGACATCACGGTGATGTAAGCCGGCTGCAAAAAGATGAGCACAAAAGCCTCCGCCATCGATAAATGGGTAAACGCGGTAACGCTGCCAATCACGCCCATCGGATAGGCAAGGAATCTGACTAACCACAGAGGCAAATTAGTTGTGCTGACGATATCGATCCAACGATCCCCTTTGCGCAGTAGAAAAGGCAGAATGCTGAGACCAAACACCGCACCAAAAAAGGCCGATTCGTAAGGCGGGAGCCCTCCCCTGATCGACTTGACGCACGAGTCGCTAAAAGAAAACACCGCAAACGAAGCAAAGCCCAGCAAAACCCCTTTTGTCGTCCGGTCCAAGGCCATGTATTTGATCTTCGTTTGACAGCAGGAACCAACTACAGTCACGAGCTAAGGTTGGACCGAAACATACCTTGCCCCGGAGCGCGAGAACCTTTTCAGAATGATCATCGGAACAACGCCTAAGCTCCGTCGGAGCGAAATATTTGTAGCCACGGCAATGCAAACACCGTGAGCTCCATTAGGAGCGGCATCTTGGGGTTCTTAGACGTTCAAAATTCCGGCTTGCAGATAGTGTTCAAATGAGTACTAATCGGGATATGCCATCACTCTACCCTGACCCCGGAATCGAGTACTACTACAAAGCCTGTCGAAAAGGTGATCGGGAAGCGAAAGCCGTCACCGTGGATCAAAGCCCAGTTGCGGCTCTTGCCAATGCCAGCGACATCACTGGCCTGCCGAGAGACAACTTCGAGATTCACGAGATCTCGAAGGATGAGTTTGAGAAGCTTCGATCCCGGTAGAAGCCCGAAGGGCCGACGCCCTCCGATTCCAGTCCTAGCCAGCGCATAGGGTTTTCCAAGGTCCTGAACAGACCTCCGTACTCCCTCAGTTCTAGGCCGTTCAGGGTCGCCTGTTCCTTAAACTTCGCAATCTGATCTCCGATGTAGTCATAGAAATTACAACTGCTATGGTCAGATCCAAGAAACTTGGAAGCAATAGATTCATCGGGTGACAAATCACGCGGTTTCTCCCTACGGTGTCTGCTTTGATTAAACCCGATTAAATGAAAAACTCCGTTGCGATACTGGCGAGGCCTTTCGTGAACGATTTCAGAAAAGCGCAAGAAGGCTTAAGCCGACACTGTTCGCTGGGTATCCAGCTGACCCGTCGGACTGGAGCGAGCGATAAATATAGTTCTGTTCATCAATTATGGTTTCTCCAGAAGTAGATGCCCCCGCTAACTTTAACTAATTTCCGCCGCATGGATCCGACAGAGCCTGACAATGTTCGCCGAAGGGAGCACCCGTTGAACAGTTGGGAACATTCCTTCCCAGCCTTTACTTCCCTAGGTTTCTTGGAAACAAAACAAACACTCAAACCCAAAGATGGTCGGACAGCTCCGCCTCTTGGCTCAAACGGCTTACCGGAGCGAAGGATCGGTCGGTGG
>DASUWQ010000553.1:0-3727 GCA_036378375.1 Chthoniobacterales bacterium | reverse complement strand
TCGGAGTACCGGCGTTCACAGCAGTATAGTCGCGCCAAAGCACATCTGGAGATGATCAGCTCGACCGTGATGTTAGCGGCTCTCCTCCTGTTTTGGGGACTCAACGGATTTGAGCGGCTGGATCTCTGGCTTCGCGGACTGCGCTGGCATCCTTTCTGGACCGGTATTCTTTACGTCGCCGTTTTGGCCGCTGCCCGCGAACTGCTTGAACTACCTATTGAATTGTATCGGACATTTGTGGTTGAAACCCGCTTCGGATTCAACCGCACCAGTTGGCAGACATTCCTTCTGGATCACCTCAAGAATTGGGCGATCGCCGCCGTAATCCTTTTCGGATTCTTAGCACTCGTGCTCGGTCTGTTGCAAAGCTTCGGCATACAGATTTGGCCTGTTGCCTGGCTGGTTACCGCGGCGATTTCAATTTTGTTAACCTATCTAGCGCCCACCGTTATTTTACCGCTTTTCTTCAAATTCCAGCCCTTGCCACCCGGTGAACTGAGGGATGCGGTAACGGGCTATTGTCAGCGGCTGAATTTTCCGCTCCGCGACCTGTTGGTCATTGATGGCTCGCGGCGCAGCAGCAAAGCAAACGCTTTTTTCACTGGTTTCGGTAAAAACAAACGGGTCGCCTTATACGACACGCTCATCAACCATCATCCCGTTCCGGAACTGGTTGCCGTATTGGCGCATGAGGTCGGCCATTACAAAAAGCAGCACGTTCTCCAGCAGTTTATCCTCGCCCAAGTGAGTTTGTTTCTGGCGTTTTTGCTGGCGTCCTTTTGTATAACTTGGCCCGCTCTATTTGCGGCGTTCGGCGTAACCCATATTTCTTATTACGCCGGGTTAGTCCTTTTTTCCCTTTTGATTCAGCCACTGGGGATCTTGTTCGGAATCGCTACCTACGCGTGGAGCCGTCACCACGAGTATGAAGCCGACCGTTTCGCAGCGGAAACGACCGGCGATTCTTCACCGTTAGAGGAGGCCTTGATCCGGCTCAGCAAAGACACCTTGCATAATCTCACTCCGCACCCCTTGCTGGTTGGCCTGCGTTTCACCCATCCTCCTGTTCCCGATCGTGTCCGGGCCCTTCGCGCGCTGAGTCTCCCGGCAGCCCACCGATAAGGCTTCTTTAATCGTACTCGTCCTCGTCGTCGTCCTCGTCCTCGGAAACTTGGTAGGGCGAGGCTCCAAAACGTAACCGGCTGCTGGCATATATCTGCGTCCGCAATTTTCCCGTCTAGTGGGTGAATCAGCATGGCCGAGCCGGGGATGGAATACGGCAAACAAGCAAACAAGCTTCGCGCGCCAGTTTCTCGAATGGAGCCGCCGGCCATTTGCACGACTTTCCTGAAACCCAAATCGAGGACGAGGACGACGACGAGGACGAGTACGATTGCACGGTTCGCGGAGACAATTCGGGGTAGCTCCGCGTCGTGAGGGAAAGGAGAACGTTCTGGGGTATGTGCCAGGGGGGAGAGTTGAACTCCCGACCAAGGGCTTATGAGTCCCCTGCTCTACCACTGAGCTACCCTGGCAAAGGCCGCGATGGCGGAGGAGGCGAAAAGTAAAACAGTTAGCCCCGGATTCAAGTGCCTTTGTTGCTACCCCTTTTGTCAGTCGCCTCCCAGCAGCAGAATGTTCGGTCGTACGAACGTTCCACTGCAATAGCCTGCCTGAGTCAAAAATGCCTACGCATTTTTGAGCCAGGCAGGCTACAAAGGGTTGTATGCAAATCGGGCTAATCCACTATACTTCGTGGCCAACGGTCGGCGGGGTTGAGGTAATTCTCCGCCAACAAGCAGGGTTAATGGCGAAGGCGGGACACGAAGTATCCGTTATCTGCGGGAGCGGCCGCCAATTTAGCCCAAACATCAAGACGTTCGTTCTCGAGGACCTAAATATTGCCAGTCCATCGGTCACGGCCGCCCAAGCCGAACTCTGGAACGGCTATCCGGCAGCCGGGTATTTCGCCTTGGTACAGAGACTTCGGGAGCAACTCACCCGCCCCTTGAAAAGGATGGATTGCGTCATCGTGCATAACCTGATGACCATGCCGTTTCATTTGGCGGCAACTCAGGTTCTGATCGAGCTAGCCGAGTCCGGAACAAAAATGCTGGCCTGGACCCACGACTTGGCCGCAAGCAACCAAGACTATTCGCTGCCACGAAACAGTATCGTTGACATGATACGCGAAAAACACTCGAGCATTCGCTATGTTGCGGTCTCCCAAACCCGAGCTGACGAATTTGAGGAATTATCCGGTCACCGGGTGGAGGCGATAATTCCTAACGGGATGGATCAGGCCACCGTCCTGGGATTGACCCCGGAGGTCGAAGGCCTGGTCAACCAACTCGATAGTCAGGCAACTATTTTCCTTTATCCAACGCGGATTTTGCCCCGTAAAAACTTGGGTTTTTCGATGCAGATTCTCAAAGCACTGAACGAGCTGGGACACACTGCCTACCTCCTGATCACGGGAGCCGCCAATCAATTCAATGCGGGAGCTCAGGCCCATTTGTCCGGTTTGAAGCAGCAAGCCGCAGACCTTGCCATGACGGATCGCGTTATCTGGGTAAATGAGCGGTTCCAGGTGGACGAACAACAGCTTCGAAGCCTGTACCTAGCGGCTGACGCCCTTTTGTTCTCTACTCGTCAAGAAGGGTTCGGTTTGCCCCTTTTAGAGGCAGCCGCATTCCGTCTACCCATATTTTGTTCGGATATTGAACCGTTACGCTCGAACTTAGCTGACAACGTTGTAAAGTTTGACCTGAGGGCATCCCCTAGAAATATTGGGGAAACAATTTCCCAGGCCTTAAAAACGGATCTGGCTTTTGCCAGTAGAAAACGGCTGCTTATGAATCATTCGGCGCAGACCCTTTACCGCGAAAAAATTGAGCCCTTGCTCCGCAGCTTATCATGAACGCTACGCTCTCTCCTCACGACTTAGATTTACTACTCCGGGCAGATCACGCCGACCCATTCGGTGTCCTCGGTCTCCACTCGGTCAATGGCAACCAGGTGGTCCGAGCTTTCCGACCGGACGCAAAAACGCTGACGGTGATAGACCGGGCCAATCCGAAGAACAGATTTGTTGCTCAGAAGATTGCCGACGAGGGTATTTTCGAAGCGACAGCAGACGGTCGAACCGATCGTTTTGATTATCTACTCGAGGTAACTAACTGGGCTGGGGAAACAACTCAGCTCGCTGACCCCTACTCCTTCGGACCGCTCCTGGGCGAGCTCGACATGCACCTCTATTGCGAGGGTACCCACTACGAGATATACCGAAAACTTGGCGCCCATCTCATGGAAGTAAACGGCCATGCTGGCGTGCTTTTCTCAGTCTGGGCTCCGAACGCACAACGCGTGTCGGTCGTCGGCGACTTTAATGATTGGGATGGGCGGCTCCATCCCATGCGCAAACGGGTCGAGTCGGGAATCTGGGAGATCTTTATACCCGGCGTCGGTGAACGAGCTCATTACAAGTTCGAGCTCCGAAATTGCTTCGGTCAGATCGCCCTCAAAGGTGATCCCTACGCTTTCTACAGCCAGCATGGCCTGCAGACCGCTTCTTTGGTCTTTAACCTCGAGCGGTTCACATGGTCGGACCGCGAGTGGATGGAGGCCCGCCGGACCCGGCAATGGCATAAAGAAGCGGTGAGTGTCTATGAGGTGCACCTTGGTTCTTGGGCCCGAGTTCCGGAAGAGAACGACCGTTACCTGAGTT
>DASUWQ010000552.1:0-6719 GCA_036378375.1 Chthoniobacterales bacterium | reverse complement strand
CGGCGAGAACTTAGGCCCATCAATGGCACATGCTCAATGGATTTCGCGGCAACGCCCAGCTCCGTAGGAGCGCAATATTTATAGAATAACGGCAGCACAAATTGGCACTAGCTCCGTAGGAGCGACATCTAATCGTGTCTGTTTTGTCGGTCCGGCGTACGAGCGGTATGCACCGATTCAATCGCAGAAAAACCGCTAATCGTCGCCCACTATATGCCGCTCTTACGGAGCTAAACTCTTTCTGAACCGCGATGGCTATAAAGATTTCGCTCCTACGGAGCTGGATTCGGCTCCCGCCAACTAGAATTCGTCCGAGCGAGCAAAAGCTGTCGCGGCACTGAAATCCTCTTGCAAGTTCACCAGTGAAGTTGTTCTGTGGGCCCGTAAGTCGACCAATTTGCTAGTGATCAACGGGGCGGCGATTTAGCCAGGGTCGTCCACAACGCGTTCAGCAGCGACGCGGAGACGCTGCTCCCCCAGCTAGGACTTATGCACGATGCATCGAAATATCCCGCCAGGACGAGGGTGTTTGCGGCCACCAACACCGTTCTTTTATTGCTCTGCTTGATGTATCTCCTAACCTACATCGACCGGGTAAATGTTAGTACCTCGTCGAATGTTTTCGAAAAGGAGCTTAATTTAAATAAGACCGAGGTCGGCTTCATCTTTTCGGTTTTTGCCTATCCTTACCTGATCTTTCAGATCATCGGCGGTTATTTAGGGGACCGATTTGGTCCGCGGAAGATATTGACCGTCTGCTCGCTAATCTGGGCGCTAGCGACCATCTTGACCGGTTTCGTGAATGGGTTCGTGACCATGGTCATCGCTCGGCTGTTACTGGGCTTTGGCGAGGGGGCAACCTTTCCTACGGCGACTTCCGCCATGGCCAGATGGACACGCTCGGTCGATCGCGGATTTGCGCAGGGCATAACCCATGCCTTTTCGCGTGTCGGCAACTCATTGACCCCACCGATGGTAGTCGGTCTTATAGCGCTGACGGGTTGGCGTGGCTCCTTTATTGCCCTCGGGATTGTCAGTTGTATCTGGGTTGTCTTTTGGTACTTCCTATTTCGCGATAACCCGGCGGATCATCCCAGGATCAGCCAGGCCGAGCTGGCTGAGTTGGCACCTTATGTGAACACCGCCACTAAGCTCGGTCGAGTGCCCTGGAAATCGCTGGTCTTGCGGATGTTGCCGGTCACGTTTGTCTATTTCTGTTACGGATGGACTTTGTGGCTCTATCTAAGCTGGTTGCCTCAGTACTTTAAGAATCGATATTCGTTGGAATTAAAGGATTCGGCGTTGTTTGCGACCGGCGTCTTTTTCGCGGGCGTTGTTGGGGATGCGCTGGGCGGAGTGGTGAGTGATTTGATCCTGCGCAAAACTCGAGATCTGCAAATGGCACGCCGAAACCTGGTGATCATTTGCTTTCTCTGTTCACTGGTTTGCATGATTCCGTTGTTCCTAACCAAGAACCTCACGATTCTAGCTGTCTGTCTGGCAGCGGCATTTTTCTTCGCGGAAATGACCATCGGACCGATGTGGGCAATACCGATGGATATCGCCCCGCGCTACGCGGGCTCTGCCAGTGGAATTATGAACTGCGGCTCCGCGCTGGCTGCGATACTTTCGCCGGTAACCTTCGGGTATATCATCGATCAAACGCAGAATTGGGAACTTCCCTTTATCGGGTCGATGGGACTGTTTGCAGTTGGATCGATTGTTGCGTTCTGGATGAAGCCCGGTGAAGCCCTTCACGCCTCCTGATTTGACTGGCATTGGCATTGCGGGAAACCTAAACCTGCGTTCCCACAATCATTCAAATGGATACTGGCGCTCTCTCGGATCACAAGGATGGTGAATTGCCTGCAAGCTCGCATGGGGTAAAGATCGATAGCTTTTCTCAGGCGGCCGAGCTCGAGCACGAGTTGCGGGCTAACGTTAAAGGAGAGGTCAGATTCGACCCGGGATCCCGTGGTGCTTATTCGATGGACGCTTCTAATTATCGACAGGTTCCTATCGGCCTCGTCATTCCTGTCGATGAAGCGGACGTTATCGCCGCGGTCGGTGTTTGCCGGAAATTTGGAGCGCCGATACTGTCACGCGGGGGCGGCACCAGCCTGGCGGGACAAGGCTGTAATGCCGCCGTCGTTTTCGATTTTTCAAAATATCTGAACCGGATCCTCGAGCTTAATCCGGAACAACGATTTGCTCGCGTTCAACCCGGTCTCGTCTTGGACACGTTACGCGACGCTGCCGAAGAGCATGGGCTCACGTTCGCTCCCGATCCATCCACGCACAATCGCTGTACGCTCGGCGGGATGATCGGAAACAACTCTTCAGGAACTCATTCTCTGATGGGTGGCAAAGTGCAGGAGAACGTAGAGCAAATGCGGGTCTTGCTTTATGACGGCACCATTCTGACCGTGGGCCCGACTTCGGCTGCTGAGTTGGATCAGATCATTCACGAGGATAACCGTCGCGGACGGATCTATTCGGGTTTGGTAAACCTGCGAGACCGTTATGGGGACTTAGTTAGGGAACGGTTTGCCAAGATTCCGCGCAGGGTCTCCGGTTACAATTTCGATGAGTTGCTGGCGGGCAGGCCGTTTAATGTTGCTCGAGCCTTGGTAGGCAGTGAAGGGACCTGCGTCATTGTGCTCGAAGCGAAGGTAAGGCTGGTGCATAGCCCTCGTTACAAATCGTTAGTCTGCCTCGGTTTCAAAGACATCTTCATCGCGGCGGATCTAGTGCCCGACATTCTTCCTTTCAAGCCGATCGCACTGGAAGGCTTTGAAGGCGATGTCCTGGTCGTGATGCGCCAGAAGAACTTGCAACCGGAGAACATTGCGTTGCTGCCGCCAGGGAACGGTTACTTGTTAGCGGAGTTCGGCGGCGATACACCGGCGGATGCGGATGCGGCGGCAGATAAGCTAGTGGACTGGATTCGGCAGCGAGAAGATCCGCCGGTCATTAAAGTGGTCCGAGATCCAGGAGAGGTTAAACGCATCTGGAAGGTGCGAGAAGCTAGCAACGGTGGCACCACGATTATTCCGGGACAGCATTCTATCACCCACGAAGGTTGGGAAGATGCGGCGGTGCATCCTCGAGTGCTAGGTTCCTACCTTCGCGATTACAAAGCGCTTCTCGCTAAATTCGGCTACAAAGGCTGGTATTACGGGCATTTCGGCGAGGGCTGTGTCCATCAACGGGTGACCTTCGATTTGGAAACCAATCAGGGGATCCACCGTTTTCGGAAGTTTTTGGAGGAAGCTGCCGATTTAGTTGGAGGCTATGGCGGCACAATTTCCGGTGAACACGGTGACGGACATGCGCGCGCATTTTTGTACGAAAAGATGTTCGGTCCGGAGCTAGTGGAAGGGTTTCGCAGCTTCAAACTGCTTTGGGATCCGGATAATAAACTGAATCCGGGTAAAGTCATCGATCCATATCCGCCGGAAGCGTTTTTGAAACTCGGAGCCGATTATAATCCGGCACAGGTAGAGACCCATTTCCGTTTTCCTGAAGACCAAGGCTCATTTGAAAAAGCGACCCAACGTTGTGTCGGAGTCGGCGCCTGCCGCAAGACGGATGCCGGAACTATGTGCCCAAGTTACCAAGTGACTCGGGAAGAGATCCATAGCACGCGTGGACGCGCTCATCTGCTTTTTGAGATGCTTCAAGGCGAGCTGTTGCAAGGCGGCTGGCATGACGAACGCGTCAAAGAATCGATGGATCTTTGTCTTGCCTGCAAAGGTTGCAAGAGCGAGTGCCCCACGAACGTCGACATTGCTACCTATAAGTCTGAATTTCTATCTCACTATTACGAAGGCAGACCGCGTCCCCTGAATCATTATGTGTTTGGATTCATCGATCGTTGGGCGCGTCTGGCCTCTCGAGCACCCAAGCTGGTGAACCATCTCAACACGTCAGCGGCTCTGAATCGTATGGCCAAGACTGTCCTTCATCTGGCCGAAGAACGCCATATCCCGAAATTTGCCGAGGAAACATTTGTTACTTGGGTGCGAAAGAACTCCGTGGAGCGCGGTCTGGCTTCCTCCGCCGTCCGGCTGAGCCGAACTATGATGGACACGCGCGAGGCCGATCGGTCGGAACCGCGAAGCGCAAACGGAAAAAGGGCTCGGGGTAGCGTGATTTTATTCGCGGACACTTTTAATAACTATTTTCGCGCGGACATCGCTCGCGCGGCTTGGGAGGTGTTGAGTGATGCTGGGTTCGCTGTCGAGGTGCCTCAGACGCGGCAACATCTTTGCTGTGGGCGCCCGCTTTACGATTTCGGATTGCTCAAGTCAGCAAAAAGCTATTTGCAACGGGTCCTTAAGGCACTCGAACCAGCTGTGAATGCTGGTCTCCCGGTTATCATGCTGGAACCGAGTTGTGCCAGCGTATTTCGCGATGAATTAAGTAGCCTCTTTCCGCACCACGGTGTCGCCTACCGTTTGAGACAACAGACCTTTACCTTGAGCAGTTTTTTACAGACTCAAGTGCCGGGTTTTGAACCGCCAAAGTTGCCCGGGAAGAAAGTCCTGTTACACGGGCATTGCCATCACCGTGCCGTTCTTCCGTTCACTCACGAAGAAACTTTAATTAAACGAATGGGAGTCGAGCTGAAATTGCTGGATAGCGGATGTTGCGGGATGGCCGGCCCGTTCGGGTTTGAGAAAAGCAAATTCAAGGTTTCCCAAGCGCTCGGTGAACGCGTTCTATTGCCAGCCGTGCGCGACGCCGATCCGGACACCCTGGTGGTCACGGATGGGTTCAGTTGTCGCGAACAAGTCGAGCAGAATACAGGGCGAAGGCCGCTGCACGTTGCGGAGCTGTTGAGGTTCGAAGTGGGAGCGTAGAGGCGATTGGGCGATTAGGCGAAACGGCGAATGGGCGAATGGGCGACGACGCGAAACGGCGAAGTGGCGAGGGTACCGGAGGGATTGTTCGGACATATCCCGAAGGGATATCAAACAGACCTGCACTAGAGCCTCACCCCGAAAACGGCAGCCAGCTTACTAACAAACGGACGAAGCCGATTCGGACAATTGGCGCGCCATTGGGTAAAATGTTCGGATAATGATTCCTGCCCGTTAGACGAACCGTGGTTTAGGAATGTCACCGCTTCCCATCCGGCCGGATCCGCCTCGAAGATGGGGAGAAGCTGCGCGGCGATAATGGCATTCCAATCACGGTGCCCGGCGTCTTTTCGCAAAGCAGGTTCGTGCTGGCGAAACCAGTCGGCGAACGATGTTCTCCCTGGCAAACGATGTTCCGGCAACACGAGGCGTTGCTGTGCGTAATCGGCAAGCCAGGGAGCATAAGCTCGGAAAGCGGGGTAGGGAGGGCTAACCTGCCACGTGCGGCTCATCGCCCGAAGACAGAAAAGAGATGCCGTTTCACACAGGCTTTCCTCGAACCACAGGTTGGCGTTAGATCTGTCCGGTATCGTTTGTTGCGAGCTACTGGCGTAATTGGCAAGTGCGTGGCTGAACTCGTGTGCAAACTGAAAACTGTACTGTGCCCAATGGGTGTCGCGGGCCGACAACACCATGGCGATGCGGCCGCCTGGCGTTCGCTTGGAGTTAATTTCAGGATGATCAGGTCGATAATAAACGTCGATTCCGGCAAGTTGAGTGTGCGGACAGTAGCGCAGGAGTTCTGAAGCGGCAGAATCCAGTACGGCCTCAATGTCGGCCGGGCTTGCGCCTCCGAAAGCGTTAGCTTGGACTCGGATATCAAGATGCTGGTTTGGGGAGCGAATTTTTTTTTCGGCGGCTTGGATCGTGTCGCCTGCGGACAGAAAAGGCGACCACACGACCGCTAACAAGATCGAAACGGTAAGAACTAGGGCAGGCGCTAGCTCCTTGAAGTTTCGACGTTTCGCCCGCGCAGAATCATCCTCCGTAGGAGGAAAATCTTTATAGCTATCGACAATCAAATTCGAGCAAGCTCCGTAGGAGCGGCATAGCAGTGGAAAATGCGTTGCCACAGAATCGTTTCCGCCTGGTTGGCTGCCTAAGGTGCGAGGCCTCGTCGATGAACAACGCCATTCCGGACCTCTCGGCGATGTCAACACGGCTAATATCCCCTTGCGGCTCGCTCTGTAGATGCCGCTCCTAAGGAGCTTTCGCAAGCTTTCATCGGGCACGAGCTATAAAGATTTTTCTCCTACGAACCACCTTCTCCCTTTTGCACGGTGATCCAGAGCTCAAACGCCCATGCGCCGACACGCCGTTAGGCTCATTCCCCAGGCTTGCCTTGAACGGCTGCCTCTTCTACAAAGATACTAGCCGTGAGAAATCATATTATCAGAGTGGCGGCAGTGGTATTGTGCATCGCCTTCGGGATTTCTGAGATTTTTGCGTTTGGCGAGAATGCAACCCTGCGAATCATTCAGACCCAAACGATGTTCATTCGGCACACGGCGACAGAGTACCAACGCCGGGTCGCAGAGCAGAACGCTAAGGCTTTCTTCAAACAACTGACACCGGAAAAAAAGGCGGAACTGAAGAGAAAGAAAGTCAAAACGGTCTTGATCCCGACCGTCCGTAGCAAGGAGACCTCACCAACCGCAAAAGAAGTCAGGATGCGCTTCTCCCTAGAGGGCGAGTCGCTGATCGACGACTACGCGTACGAGTTTAACAACCCGTTACAGGTCGGCAGTATCGCCAAGGTCAGCGGCCTCGATCCGGAATACGTCGGACAATAAA
>DASUWQ010000551.1:0-6452 GCA_036378375.1 Chthoniobacterales bacterium | reverse complement strand
AGCCTGCATCGCTCGCAAAGGCGTAAGCATTTGCGAGCGATGCAGGCTTGCGTAAGGAGGGGCAAATCCTTTATCGATAGCCAGTACCACCAGATGAAAAACATATTTCGCGGCCGGAGCACTTGCCGTTTTTGTCTTTGTTCAGCCCTTCTAGTACTTGGTTGGGTGCCAGCGCACGCGGATTTTCTTTGGTTTAAGCAGCAACAGAAGGCTCAGGTTACCGCTCCCAGCCAGTTGCTGAATAAGCAACAGCCCGCCGTCTTCAATCGCGAAGTATATGACCGGATGAACCCCGAGAATATCAACGTTCTCGTGTCCCTTTCGCGCCAGCGGTTGTACGCGACCGTCGGGAATGATGTCGCTATTGATAGCCCGATCTCTTCCGGCAAAGCTGCCCGCCGGACCCCGAGCGGCAATTTTACTGTCCTCCAAAAGGATCCCGACCATCGCTCGAGCGTGTACGGCAACTTTATTGATTCGAGCGGGCGGATTGTGCGCGGTGGGGTTAGCGCACTGATCGATGCGGCGCCCAGCGGCAGCCACTTTGAAGGTGCGCCAATGAAATGGTTTATGCGGTTAACCTGGGAAGGTGTTGGGATGCATGTAGGAATACTACCAGGTTATCCCGCTTCGCACGGTTGTATCCGGCTACCAGCCGAAGTCGCACAAGCGTTATACACCAAAGTTAAGGTTGGCACTCCCGTAAAGGTAGTGGACTAAGCCCGCGCCGCCGGTAAATGCATCAGGCATTTACCGGCGGCGCTGGCTATAGCAAAACGACCTCGCTGTCGCGAGATCATTTTTGCAGTTCTGCAAGTAGACCAAGAGCTGGAGAGCGATCCGGCGTAGCCGGAGTATTCTCCAGCCATAGCCTGTACCTCCGGCAAATGACTGATGCATTTGCCGGAGGTGCAGGCTCTTGACAGATTTGTTGCCCCAACTGATAGGATTGCATTAATGTCATCTCCCCTCAGGCTTAACTTCTCTAAGTTCCCGGAAGGCGGTTTGCTGATTGTTATTGTTGTCTTAGGAATTCTGCTCTCGGTTTTTGGCGGCGAGGTTCAACGCCCGAAGATGATCCAGGGACCCGACGGTCAAATGACCCGCGCCATGGAGAAAGACGCGTCGGGGCAGGAAGTGCCGGCATTCGTTAAGGTAAACAATTTTTTTAATGCAGAGACACTCACGCAAATCGCCAAGGACACCAGCTTCTTTGCCATAATGGCTGTCGGTGTAACCGCAGTGATTATTACGGCCGGAATCGACCTCTCCATCGGATCGGTCTATGCGTTAGCGGCGGTTTGTGGGGCGATGTTCATGAATCAGTTCGCCGATGCCGGTCCTTGGGCAGCCGTCGGTGGCGTATTGGTTACCATCGCAGTGTCCCTTATTTGCGGGGCGCTGAATGGTGTTATGATCGTCGCGTTCAATCTTCACCCGTTCATCATCACCCTGGGTACCATGGCGATCTATCGGGGTATCGCGTTTGTTCTGACCAACGGACAATCTATCGGTGGGTTTCCCGAAGGTTTTCGCGACTTTGTACGGCAGGGAGTCATTGGCGATCTCAGCCTGGTGCCCCTGATAGTAATGATTTTGGTTTGTATCGTGGGCGGAATTTTCCTGTCCAAGATGGTTGTCGGCCGGCAAGTTTATGCCATCGGAGGAAACGAGGTAGCCAGTCGATATAGCGGGATCCGAGTCGCTCGCGTGAAGCTGCTTGTCTACATCATCGGGGGAGCTACTGCCGGTATCGCGGCGGTGCTAGCGCTGGGATATTACGGAGCAGCGTCATCTGGCGATGGACAAGGCTATGAGTTGACGGTGATCGCGGGGGCAGTCGTCGGCGGCGCTTCACTATTCGGAGGTAAAGGTAGTGCGCTCGGCGCCGTGTTAGGAGCGGTTATTCTGCAGATGATCGCCACGGGTATTGTTATTATCGGTATCCCGCAAAGCTATAGTCAGATTGTAACTGGTGTCGTTGTTATTACCGCGGTACTGCTTGACCAATTCAATCGCTGGATCAGCAACCGGCGTCTGCTCGCTCAAACGGCCCATGCCAAGAAAGAAGCCGTCGAGACGACTACTCCGGCCGTTCCGGTTAAATAATTTTAGGTTTGCCAAAGGTTCTCCAACCCCCAAAAACATGATAAAAAAAGTAACACTAACGGTTACAAGCCTTCTCGGCTTGTTGGCAGCAACTAGCTTTGCTGCCGAGAAAACATACGTCTTCGGCATTGTCGCCAAGTCGAATAATAACCCGGTCTTCCAAGCCGCGAAGACTGGGGCTGAGGACGAAGCCAAGAAAATAAGCCAGGAACACGGCGTTAACGTTAAGATCGATTGGCGGACACCGAATGAGGAAGATCCTCAGAAGCAGGTACAAGCTATCGAACAGTTAGTTAACGAAGGCGCTTCTGGTATTGCGGTCAGCTGCTCCGATGCAAACAAATTGACTGACGCGATTAATAGCGCGGTCAAGAAAGGCGTTCCGGTGGTCTGCTTTGACTCCGATGCTCCCAAGAGCAAACGTTTAGCGGACTTCGGAACCGACGATATCGACTGCGGTCACAAAGTAATGGAGCAGCTGGGGAAAGAGATGGGCGGTAAAGGTGTCGTAGCCATCCTGGCCGGCAACCAGAATGCGCCGAATCTCCAGAAGCGAGTCCAAGGCGTCAAAGAAGAAGCAAAGAAGGATTATCCTGACATCAAAATCCTTGATACCTTCTATCATAAGGAAACCCCGCAGGACGCCGCTGCCGAAGTAGAGACTGTACAGCAGGCACATCCGGAAATCACCGGATGGGCGATGGTTGGCGGCTGGCCGCTGTTCACCGACAATGCGCTCAAGTTTGCGCCAGGTACAGTAAAGGTCGTTGCGGTCGACGCGCTGCCGGCTGAGCTGGGTTATCTGCGCGACGGTCACGTTCAAGTTTTGTTGGCCCAACAGGTTTACGAGTGGGGCACCACTTCGGTTGACCTGCTCTACGCCAAGGCTGCTGAGAACAAGAATCCGCCAGCTAGCTTCGTTAAAGGTGAATTGATCCCAGTCACCAAAGAGAACGTCGACGAGTACGCCAAAAATTGGGATAAGTGGCTGCCTAAGAAGTAGGGCCTAAGCCAATTTGGTGCTCCCGGAGTCGTTCGGCTCCGGGGGCGCTTCCGGAAAGGTTATTAGTGATTGGTGACAGGTGATTGATGGAAGAAATGGCGCTGATCGTCGGCAGACCGCTTAAGAACACAGGCCCTCAGTCAGCTACGCTGACTCTTCCACAGATCACCTATCACTAGTCACCAATAACCTCTCACTCCATGCCATTCCTAACCGTCGAACACATTACCAAGTTCTTCCCCGGCGTGCGGGCTCTGGACGACGTTTCGGTCCAATTCGAAAAAGGATCGGTTCATGCCTTAATGGGTGAAAACGGCGCTGGCAAGAGCACACTGGGAAAGATTATTGGCGGAATCTACACTCCGGATCAGGGGATGATTACCATCGATGGCCACGAAGTTCGACCGACCGATCCGCTAACCGCGCAAAAGCTTGGTGTCGCCATCGTCCATCAAGAATTAGTATTCTGTCCAAACCTGAGTATTGCGGAGAATCTTCAACTTGGGACTATGCCGGCGAATCGCGGTTTCGTCGAACGCGGTAAGCTGTGCGAACGCGCTCAATCCCTCATGAGCGAGATCGGGGTAGACATTGATGTGAATACCCTGATAGCCCAGTTAACCACGGGCCAGGAACAGATGGTGCAGATCGCGGCAGCAGTGGGGATTAACGCGAATATCATCATTTTTGACGAGCCGACGAGTTCGCTTTCGGTCAATGAAACCAAGCATTTGTTCGATCTTATCGGTCGGCTAAAGGCTCGGGGCACCACTATGATTTATGTTTCCCATCGTATGGAAGAGATCTTTCAGATCGCCGACACGGTTACGGTGCTTCGAGATGGACGGCATGTGGCGACCGAAGCGATCGCCGAAACGAACCGGGAGCGATTGATCCGGCAAATGGTGGGTCGAGATGTGTTAATACAGCGGCCAAACCATCTCGATCTAAAGCCCGGTGAAGAAGTATTACGCGTAGAGAACCTCTCATCCATGGGCCAATTCGAGAATGTGTCATTTTCAGTTCGCCGCAATGAGATTGTTGGCATGGCGGGCTTGGTGGGCGCAGGTCGAACGGCGGTAGCAAAAGCTATTTTTGGTTTAGATAAACGGACGACGGGGAATGTTTATATCAAAGGAAAACGCCTGATCCTAGGTAATGTGAATCGCTCAATGAGAGAGCGAATCGGGTACCTGCCTGAGGACCGAAAGAAAGAGGGCTTGGTACTGATGATGAATATCTCGGACAACGTTTCGTTACCGCACCTCCACACGTTTAGTCGGTTCGGATTCGTGGATGAACGGCGCGAAATTGCCGAAGTAGAAAAGCTAACCAAGCGACTACGAGTGAAAGCGCCCTCCCTTGATTCGGTGACCGCCGGACTAAGTGGCGGTAATCAACAAAAAGTAGCCATAGCCAAATGGCTGGCACGTAGCTGCGATCTGCTGATTGTTGATGAACCAACCCGCGGGGTTGATGTGGGGGCGAAGGCGGAGATCTATCAGCTTCTGGATGAAGTTGCCTGCCAGGGGGTAGCCATCCTTATGATTTCCTCAGAGTTGCCCGAACTGCTCAGTCTCAGCGGGAGGATCATCGCGATGCGCGAAGGGTTCGTAACCGGCGAGCTGCCGTATGAACAGTTTTCGCAAGAAAGCGTGCTGAATTTGATGGCGTAGCCTGGGCCTCTGCCTTGGTAGGGCGAGGCTCCCGAACCGCCTAATATCACTAACAGCGCTGCGATCTTTATCGGACCGCTGGCGTGACTATTCCGAACCGGTGCCGAGCCGTTGGTTCTAGCGTTTGGCTCCTCCGCCCGCGCTGAAGTTGCTAACATGCGAAGGGACGGCTTAGCAATCTCCATGGCTTCAATACACACTGGGACCGATCTAACCGCAGTTCTCAGGAGCGGCAGTTAGGCCATTCGGGAGCCTCGCCCCACCAAATGTTTCCTCAACAAATCCAGCGCCGACTGAGTAACCATCTGCTTAAACGTTAAACGATCCGTCGGAAAGAACAGGCGTTCCACCTGGGACGGTGCATCTGCCGATGCGAGTCCCACGAATACCGTGCCGACCGGTTTTTCCGGGGTCCCTCCGTCGGGTCCGGCAATGCCCGTCGTTGACAGCGCGTAGGTCGCGCCGGCCCGTTGCCGAGCTCCCTCAGCCATCGCTCGCGCCACCTCTGTGCTCACCGCGCCGACCCGGTCTAGAAGCTCCGTTGGGACGCCCAACGTGCGGGTCTTCGCTGCGTTTGCGTAGGTTACATTTCCCTCCAGAAAAACCGCTGACGACCCTGGGACATTCGTGAACCGATTCGCCAGCAAGCCGCCCGTACATGATTCGGCCACAGCGACGGTTGCTCCTCGTTGTGTGAGTAGCCGCACGACCACCGATTCAAGCTCGGTTCCGTCTTCACTCACGATGTGGTCAGAAAGACGTGCACGAACGATCTCGGTCCCCCGAAGCACACTTCGCAAAGATCCGACCAACCGCAGATCCAATTCGCCCACCCGGGCGCAGTAACCCAGCTCCAAATCTTCGATGGCGGCAAGGTCTGCGCCGATCAACTCTTGGGCGTAAGATTCACCTAGACCGACCGTCCGAAATACCGCTGCCGTCAGATCGATGGTTCCAGCTAACGTCCGAACGATAGGAGTCACATATCGCTCAAACATCGGGCGCAACTCCCGAGGTGGACCGGGCAAAAGGATCAAGTGTGGCAGTCTGTCGGTGGCCGGAACGTAAAGACCCGGCGCTGTACCGTAGTCATTTGGCAAAACCTGGGCGCCTTTCGGGACGTAAGCTTGCCGCGAGATCGGATCGGTCAGCCGTAATCCTCGTTTTTCGAATCGTTCTCGAATTTTAGCGAAGATGGTTTCATCGTACTCGAGAGAACGTCCGGTTAGCTCAGCGACAATTTCTCGGGTAACGTCGTCGGTGGTGGGTCCGAGACCTCCGGTGATCAGTATCAATCGGCACCGTTGTGCTGCATCAAGAATCGCATCGCGGATAGCATAGCCATCGGGAACCGTTGTCTGGCGCGTGATCCGTAACCCTAGCGAGAACAATTGTTGACCAAGAAATGCCAGGTGCGTATTCAGGACCGAACCGAAAAGTAGCTCGGTACCGGTGTTGATCAGTTCGACTGCTTTCCCATGTGGAGCAGCGTTGTCTTCGGACCCAATGGACGATGTCATGAGTCTTTAACCAGCGACAGCCAATTCGACACCATCCCGCGATATTCCTGGTGTTCTTCGTGTTCCAGGATGTAAAGCAGGTTGGAAAGGATATGTGCGAGGATCACCTTCGGCGAGACCACTGCCGAGATCGCGCCAATCGAT
>DASUWQ010000550.1:0-25395 GCA_036378375.1 Chthoniobacterales bacterium | reverse complement strand
TACCCGCGGGTTACATCTCTTCGGAACAAGGCGGGCAGCTTACTCGTCCGGTCATGGCAAGCCCAAGGCGATTGATCCTTTTCGACGAAATCGAAAAAGCTTATCCGCCGGTCTTCGATCTATTTCTTCAGCTCATGGGCGAGGCACGTCTCACCGAACAAGGGAGCGGCAAAGCCGTTGATTACTCGCAAACCATCATTGTTCTAACAAGTAACGCTCACGCAGAGCAGATTGGGCAGATCCAGCGAGACGTCACGGATTACCATGACATGGTAAACTCGATTAAGACCTATCTGGCTGAATCAAAAGTCTTCCGCCCGGAAATTGTGGGACGGATCGACCGGGTCTACGTCTTCCAACCTTTGAGCGGTATGGTCATCGCGGAGGTCGCTCTCCTCAAGATCTCGAAGTTAGCCGAACAATACCGGCTAAAAGTGCATTTTGTTGCGCCCGAGCTGTTGCTGAAAGCGCTGGCCGCAAACGAGAAGGTAAGCCGTTTCGGCATTCGTGAGCTGGAACGAATCCTCGATGAGATGCTGGCTAACCAATTGTTACAGGCCAAAGACCAGGGAGCTCGCGAAGTTGCTTTAGAGGCTAATGAGGCGGGTGAGGTCGTGGTCGTGCCCTCCGCTTAGGGGAAAGAATTTCACCACAAAGACACAGAGAACACAAAGATTAACCGCGAATAGACACGAATGAACGCGAATAAAAGGCCTTCGAGCAGAGAAGAACGCAGGTCAGGATTGCTGCCACAGAATCCAAGTCTAACTGGACAGCTATTAACACATGTCAGAGCGCGATCTATTCGTGTTCATTCGCGTCCATTCACGGTTGCCATGATGCTACTTGCCGCAGGTATGCTGGCGCAACCGGCGAGTGCAGGTCCATTTGAGACACTTAAGAATTTCTTTGTACGGCCACAACCGCAAGCCCATGTAACTCATCACCGGCCGCACCCGAAAGAAGCCAAAGACGCGCCGAAGGATGCACCGAACGACTCTCCCTCCCCGGTAGCTCCTCCAGTCGATCAACAAACGAATCAACAACCGAATGGCGCTCCCCAACAGCAGAACACGGGACCACAGAACACGGGACAGCAGAATGCAGGACAGCAGCAGAACGCCGGACAGCAGAACACGCTCAATAACAACAACCGGCCAGGACGGCCAGCGCTTGCTTCTGCGCCACTCTTTTAAGTAATCAGTGAGTCAGTAATCAGTCACGCGGTGCACCAGTCGCCAATTACCGCGAAGCGCGTCTCGGTCGCTACTTTCGGGCCGCATCTTGTGATACGCGTAACCCAGCGCTGAAGCCGTGGGCTGTTCTGTCAGACTATTTCATGGTTAAGAATTGCACAGAGCTTCAATTTCTGCGCCACGCACACTACTATGACTAGCGACGGCGCTCATTGCGAAGTGCTGGCCGTCTACGGAACACTCCGGCGACGCTCTGTCTTCCATAAGCTGCCTGTGGCTGCCTCCCGGCTCCAATTTATTAGCTACGGGTTGATCCGGGGTCAGGTCTTTTGGCAGCGCACGTACCCGGCATTGATTGAAGATCGGGGAATCGCGCAGGTCGAGCTTTTCCGGATGGTCGATCCGAATGTTTTGGGAGACCTGGATCGCTATGAAGGATTCGACTCCACCAACCTCCGAGCATCATCGTTTGTCCGGACTCAAGTTTTGCTCTTGAACCCTCAAGTGCGGGCGTGGGTTTATTTTCTCAATGTACAAATACCACGCGGGACTCAGCAGAGAGAATGCAGAATAAATTTCACCACAGAGACACAGAGAAACGGAAAATTAACAGGAAGGTCACAAAGGCCACAAAGGGGGGACCTGATTCGTGTGAGGCGCGATGATTAGCGATTTGTAAAGAGCAGTGCCTTCCTGTTTGATATACGGTTTTCTCTGTGCCCTCTGTGTCTCTGTGGTGAAATCTCCTGGCTTACGGCGCTGGACGAGCAATCGGTGGTGCAACATCCCGTAAAGGGCTTGGAGCATACGGACCGTACCATCCCAGCCCCTTCCCCCACCCATATTCGAAAATAACCTCGCCGTGAATTTCCAGCCCTTTAACCGGTGCGGTCAGTTCGGTGTCTTTGGTAACATCGATCGGATTGGCACTTGCGGTCAGGCTCTGGCGAGAAACCTTTGGCTCAACTACGACGCCGTCCGGCAATACGATCGAATAGTAGGTTCCCACTTTTGATCGGCCCGGCGCGGTGAATGCGATCAACCAATAATGGATCGGCATCGACCGTTCTTGCGTGTTGGTGACTGTCAGATTGCCGATGCCGTAATACTGAGCTGCCCAGACTGTCGCTACTTTGACGACCTTTGATTGCTCAATCGGCGAAGCTGTGGAGGCAGCTTCGGCCTCAAACCGATAGGTTGTCTCTTCGCCATTGACCCCGGCATGGCGATCCTGGAAGAGCAGGGCTGCATTGGCATGACTCGCCGCCACCAACGCCGCGAAGCCCAACGAAAAAAACGCTAAAACGGAGTCTCTTTCGAATCGCATTCTTCTCTACTTCACAAAGCGACCGCCCACATTCTTGCAGCGAAGGGGAACGCCGTCAACGGCGAGTGGCCAGTCCACACAACAAGGACGCAAAGGATCAGGCTGGTCCATCCTTGAGTGAGCGCTAAACCAAGGACGAAATGCCTAAACAATTTGAGGGCGAGGAAGAAAAGAAATGGCAGCGAGGCCAGGATCATCAGGACATAGGAAAAACGCATCCAAGAGCATAGGTGATTGATCTCAGACGGGATATCGCGTATCGATACACCTCGCAATTACTATGATTCTGAGAATATGTGCTTTGTTCCTCCTCTTCCCAAGCCTCGACTTGATTGCCGGTTCCAACTCCGGTAAACGCTCAGGTTCAGGTATATTCGACCTCCTGCCGGGCGACACTGTTCAGAAGCCGGTCGAGAATTTGCAGGGTAAGCCTTGCTGGTCGAATCCGAACATCGCCGGAGTTGTGCTACGAGGCACCTGGGGAAAATTTGAGCCAGCGGCGAACCAGTACGACTGGAGCTATCTTGATACCGGGGTGAGCTTAGCACAAGCACACAACAAAAAGATTTCTATTTCGGTTCATGCCGGGGTCGGTTCTCCCACGTGGATCTATGGGCTGGGTGCTAAGCCGTTTGAGGTCCCCGGGTATGGGACTATGCCGCTACCTTGGGATCCGGTCTTTAAGCAGTACTGGACACATTTCGTGCAAGCATTAGGGGCCCGATACAATGGCGTATCCGTGGTCGCCTACATCACAATGGGTGGTCCTGGACGCCTCGAAGAAGATTATCTCTGCAGCACACTAGCGAGCGTACATAGCTTCAATGCAGAGGGCGGAGTTTCCTCTTGGACGACCGCCGCCGAAACCATTCTTGACCTGTATGCGGCAGCTTTCCCGAGCACCCCGTTCCTTTATGCCTACGGCAGTCCGGCTTCCCAGCCTAAGTCGAGTATACCCTTCAGTGACATTACGAGTTATGCCACTAAGACCTACTCTGGCAGATACGGAATCAAATCGGACGCGTTGCACCCGAACATGTCTCGGTCGTTTTGGCCTAATACAAAAATCCCGGTTTTGTCTTCATCGACCACAGTCGGCTATCAAATGCTTAAAGAGTTTGCCGGCGGAACAGTCGACGGAGGCACTCTAAAAGATGCACTGGACTTTGGCGTTTCGAGCAAAGCGCACTTCATCGAAGTGTACGACCGCGACTGTAATGATCCGAATGAGCAGTCGGTGATCTCCGAGGTCAACGAGCGATTACTATCCGATTTTCCCTAAAAAACGCCCTCGATTGCTTTGCCTTCCATGCTGGCGGGAATCGGCAAGTCAAAAAGCCGAAGAATCGTTGGAGCGATATCCTGAATCTGCAGCCCTTCCAAACGTCCCGCACCCGGTTTATCGCCGGTTGGTTTAGCGATAAAGACACCATACTGTCCGTGGTTCGCATCATCCGGACCAGTGTCATTCTCAAACGTATAAATTGAATTTCGGCCCACCGTACCGGCAGAACGCCAAGCGAGGTTACCAAAATAAACCATCAGATCTGGCGCCACACCGTTCCTGGTTTGATAAAGTTCTTCCGGTCGAAAAACCTTGGTGCTGATGGGACGACCTTTTTCATCCGGAATTGCCTCAATCTTCTCGATGAGCTCGGATCGAATCCGATCGTATTGACTAGCGTCAACTGTTCCCTGCGGTTCACGACCCTTTAAATTGAGGAAAATTCTGGAGTAATAGCCGCCATCTCCCCATGCTGTTGTCTTAGACCAGTCCACTTTCAGCTTAGCGAACGGAGTTGGCGTTGTTGGCATCTCCATTAGAGCCAAATAACCTTCCTTGATCAGCCATTCGTTAATGCAGATTGAACCCTCCATCTTCTGCGCCCCATGGTCTGAAACCACAAAGACGGCAGTATTCTTATCAGCAAGTTTTAACAGTTCTCCGATCTCAGCGTCGACCAGTTGATAGTAATCGAGAATGACGTTTTCGTAAGAGTTACCGGCCCGATAGTTGCGGTGAGTTTTGTCCATGCACGCCCAGAATGCGTGCTGGATTCTGTCTACACCAATCTCAACCATCATGAAATAATCCCATTCCTTCTCCGCCAAAAGATACCGCGCCAACTGGAACCGCTTTCGCGTCATTTCGAAGATCTCTTTTAGAATAAGATCTTTTTTGTCGGACCTGAACTCTCGCACATCAAGGATGTATTCACCCACTACCTCGGCGATCTCGTTTTTAAATTCCGGCGGATAGGTGTATTCGGCTTTGATATCCGGAGTGAGAAAATCGCCCACCAGAATCCCATTAACCGGCTTGGGCGGAAATGTCTGCGGAATGCCGATGAGCATAACCCGCTTGTTATGTCGAGAAAGAATGTCCCAGACTCGATCCTCTTTGACCGCGGTTGAATTCGCGATCACATGGTTTTCATATGAATAGTCAGCCCGGTTGCGAAATCCGTAGATTCCAAGCGTACCCGGCTTTTTCGACGACATCATCACTGACCACGCGGGGACTGTAATTGGTGGATCACAGGATCGAAGAGGGCCGTGTACACCTCGCTCGATGAGTGCTCGGATATTCGGCAGGCGGTCAAGCCAACGGTCAAAAATTAAACTCGGTTCTGCACAATCCAATCCGATGACCATTACTTTCGGCTTGGATCGCTTTAGCCAACTAAGAGGCACTGTCTTCTCCAATCGCGCTGAGTAGTAACTTCACAATACTTTTGCTTCCGCTTTTTCGCTCTCCCTTAAAGCAGTATCTTTGGTTTTTCGCAAGACTCTAAGAACGCCCGCCCGCTCTTGGGGCTTAAGACGACGTTTAGAAATAGGGGCATGTTACTAACCAAAGAATCACGCCTGGAAGGGAGCAGCATGAAGTGACGCCAGGCTTGCTGGAGTATTACAATTGTGAAAGGGAGTCCTCGGTGCAAAAGCCAACTCTGGTTACGCTGCTGATCATCATTCCCTCCGAATGGTATATATGGCAGTTCTACAAGTTCCGAGTAGCTTAATCAACTGCAAAGACCCCGATGCATTCTTGTTGCTATTTTAGGCTTATGGTTCTTAGTACGAGCGTGTCAAGCGGATGGCAGACCGTTGGCGGCACGAACGAGCGCTAAGAAAAGGTCAACCACATCATTGATATGCAGAAACCGAAGATATTTGTACTGGGTTTGGATTCGGCCACCTGGGACTTAATGCGACCCTGGATCGACGAAGGTCACTTGCCGAACCTAGCAAAACTGGTTGCTCAAGGAGTTTCCGGTAAGCTTGACTCCGCCATACCTCCACTGACACCTCCGGCATGGACTTCCTTTATGACCGGCAAGAACCCGGGAAAGCACGGTATCTTTCATTTCCTTGAACCTCAGCCGGGCAGTTATGCAATGCGCTACGCCAATGCTGGATCGCGGCGATCTCAAACGATCTGGCAGCTGCTCTCGAAAGGCGGGTGCAGCATCGGATCCATCAACGTTCCGTTCACTTATCCACCCGAAGAGGTCAACGGTTTTCAAATCTCCGGGATGGACACGCCTTCAGAAAAAAGCGCGTTCATTTTCCCGCAGTCTTTGAGAGAAGAGCTGGAGCGCACCATTGGACCGCTTTCGCTCGAGCTGCGCTTTCTCGGGGCGATGACTTCCGATGAGAAACATCAGAAAGCGCTCGATGAAATGGAGGGGCTGGATAACCAATGGACCAAACTAGGACTTTACGTTTTAGAGCATCATACCGCCGACGTCATGATGTTGACTTACATGTCGATCGACACCGTTCAGCATCATTTCTGGCACTACATGGATCCGCAGCACTTTCTTCACGATCCTGCTGGAGCCGAGAAATTTCGCGACGCCATACGCGGGGTCTACCAGCGGCTTGATCGGGCAGTTGGTGAATTCACCAGTCGTTTGCCGGAGGAAACCGTTGTCTTTGTGGTTTCCGACCATGGTGGCGGGCCAGTCTCCGACCGGGTGGTTTATTTGAATCGCTATCTCGCGCAACTTGGCTTATTGAAATACCGCGCAGACTCAAAGTCCGGGCTGCAAAGCACTCGCCAAAAGATCGTACGAGGAGTTTATCGCCTCATCCGCGGCTCGCTCAGCTCTAGTCAGAAGAAGGCCTTGGCAAATCTCTTTCCTAAGCTTCGCGAGAAATTTGAGGGCGCTTACACCTCTTATGCGAACATCGATTGGTCGGCCACCAAAGCTTATTGCAGCGAGGTGCTCGCTTCGCCTCCGAGTATTTGGATTAACAGTAAAGGGTCCAAACCGCACGGCATCGTCGATGACTCCGAATATGAGGAACTCGTCACTTTTATCACGGGCAAGCTCCGAGAGCTCAAAGATCCTAGAACCGGCGAGCCGGTCATTCCCCATATCTATAGACGAGATGAAGTTTTTCAGGGACCATACGCGGGCGAAGCGGCGGATTTGATTCTGGATTGGTGGAGCCAGAATGCGTTCTCTAGCAGCCCGAGCTTTCCCGAAGACAGTGATAAGCCGCCTCTAGTCGTACGAGAGCGGCAGCCGATGAAAGAGTCGGAATGGGCAGGCACTCATCGGCTGCAAGGTGTCTTGGTCGCGAGAGGTGGGCCGGTAAAAAAAGGGGCAGAGATAGTTGGTGCCCGCTTGATGGACATGGCTCCAACCTTGCTTTATCTAGCGGGGCAAAAAATCCCGTCGGATATGGATGGCAAGGTTTTGCTCGATCTTTTTGAGCCGGCTTTTGTCCAGGCAAACCCAGTTCAGTACGAGGAAGTCTCGGGAGAAAACCAGCGCGGAGGCCAAGGAGGCGCCTATTCGGCCGAAGAAGCAGCAGCGGTGGAGGAACGCCTCAAGGCGCTTGGCTACATCGAGTAAGGCCAGTGTTTGGAAGGGCGCTCGCAGCCTGTCACTGCAGAGGTTTCTCAGCTACATCTTTGGCCATTGGCATCCGCCCGAGACCACATTCCCGGCAAGAGCTAGCTTCCCGACGGCGTCTCCGGTTTCTGACGGAAACTTCGTAAATAAGGTCCAACAAAACTCAGCGCTTCTTTAGCTAACCCTAACTCAGTCTTCGAGAACGTCTTAATCAGAAGAAGGATGCTGACATAGACGCCAACCGCCGCCGAGTAGACCAATATCTTAAGGACCAATTGTTGTTGGCTATAAACTATATTGCGGCAAGCGATCAACAGTCCACCCATCGCAAGCCCGGCGCATATCGGCCTGATGAAAGTATCCGGCAAGCTTGAAAGGAGACGGCGCCCGCTGAGAACCACAACAAAGGCAGCAAATGGTAGGATCTCACACCAGGATGCAATCACACACGCGCTCATGTAACCGTACTTTGGTATAAGCCAAGCTTCCAATGCGATGCGCACGATGAGCGCAATACTGATAATCAGAAAGAAAAACCGTTGACGACCCAACGCCGTGAAAACGTAGGGAAACAGCGCTGACACAAACAGCGGCACGAAGGCTAAGCCAAACCATTGTAAGGCGCCGGTCGAGGCAATGAACTTCGCGCCAAGAATGGTCCGCACCACCGCTTCAGGTGTGAATAGGAAAACGATCGAACCAGGCAGGCTTAGACAGACCAACCATTTCAGCGCCCGGTCGTAGGCAACCCAGAATTGGGGAAGAGAGTCCTTGGCGAGTCGCACCAATCCAGGGTACAGCGGCAGTACGAGGATCATGGACATTAGTCTGACAGCCAGAAGGATTCGATATGGGCCGCCAAATAGGCCGGCCGAATAAGCATCAGCCAACCAATACAGCAGCAAAGAGTCGAGCTGCCAACCAATCTGCCGCAATAATAGGCCGCTGCCCAGCGGGACTGCCTCACCAATTAACGTCTTCCAGAGTTGAACGTCCCTTTGAAGCGAAACCCAGAGGCCAAAACGCCGGCCCACCACCTGAGCGTAATAAAACCACAACAAGAGGTTTGCGGCTAAATGGGCAAAGACGAGCCCCCACAAGCCGAGACCGAGTTTCAGTGTGAGGATGATGAAACCCAGGAGCGCGGCCTTATGTAGGGTGAATCCAATCGAATTGAATTCCATGTCCTCATGCGCCCGCAGCACCGCGGCATAGCTCACCCCTTGTAGCAAAGTCAGACTGGCCACACCCATCACAAAAGAGAGTGCCTTAACCTGTCCTGGAACGTTCTGCACCAGAGCGGCGACCGAAAGGAGAATCAGGAACAGGAAAAAAAGCACCCACATCAAACCCTTGGCGCTTCCGAGCAGACGGTCCAATTCTCCCGGTCGGCGAGCCATTTCCCGGACCAGTATGTTAACCAAACCAAAATCCGCCAGGAATTGAAATAGGATGGCAAAGGCCAAAAGATAGTTGTAAGTGCCAAAGGAGCTTACCGGCAGCGTCCGGGCTACAACAATCACGGAGAGGAACTGCAAGCCGCCACCAACGACTCCGGCTAGAAATCCCCAAGCCGCATTCTTTACGATTCGTTGTGAGGCTTTCATACTCGCGTAAACCGCCAGGCGGTAGAAATCGCATGCGCGTTCGCAAATAACCAAAAGCCAGGCGTTGCACCGCTACACCTTCTTGATTTCATTACTAATCTATAAAAGAGACGCTAAGTGGCTTGCCGCTGCTCGAGCGGCAATGCCACCAAAATCGAAAATCGACTTTTGCTTACGTATTGCGTTCTCTCGAATGGTCGCCACTTCTCGTTCCACGTCAATATCTTGACGCTTAATGGCATCGGCAAACATGCTCTTGCCAAAATCGTACAGGGCCCGATCGAATTCATTTCGCTTTTCTACGGCTGCGAGAATCCCGGGATCCAAAGATTCGGTTTTCGGGCGACCCCGTGATTTACGGTAGCTCGAATAAGAAGAGAACCTCCAACCGAACAGATGCTTAAGCAGAACTAGGCCCTCCGGAAAGCGGTCACTCACACCAACGAAACTGAAATGCCGCACCAGGTTTTCTTTTGCTTTCTCAAGAACGCTAGCATTGCTCCAGCGATCCAGCTCCTGCTCAGACGGCGGCGCTCCGGCCCGGAGCGAGCGCCGTAAAAGTTTAACCGGTCGAAATTCAGCACGATCGATCCCCGCGACCGTCTTGCATTGGAGATTCTGGTTCCAGCGCGCAAGATCCAAGAAAGCTAACAGATCCAACCGTTCTCGATTGATCCTACGGTAGAAAGGATTAGCGGGGTTGGCCTTGGAGTAATAGTAGGCGGAGATGCATCGTTCAACCGGGTCCCGCAAAAAGGTGATGTAAGTCGAGGGCTGAGGCAGGAATTCATGGAGGCCGAAGCTCATATGCCCTTTGACGACCTGCAATGCAGCCAGCCGCCGCTCAGGGAGCTGTTTGAAGTGATTGATTGACCATTCGATGGCTCCTCCGAAGATTGTGTAGATCCGGAATGGATTATATTCCCGTTCGATGATCCGGTGCAAAGTCGTGCCGGCCGTCTTGTGAATGTGCAAGAACAGTATTGCCGCGCCCGGCGAAATATTGTTGGTGGTGACACCAGGAACTTCCATATGCTGCCGCCTTCCCACGCTTTAGTGGACCACAGCCTGCTCGGTAAGGTCCCGGGCGCCGTCCAATAAATTTACCTGTGAGCGGTAGCTCTGGAAAGCAATCCGAGAGTTCTTCAAGAAATAATCTTCTACCGCCGGATTAGTATGATTCCCGCCCAGGCGCTCAACCCAGATCCTTTTGTAGCGTGCCCGGAGATCCTCCAACTCCTCGATGCCCCGGATACATGGATAACCTCTGAATTTATCGATAAAATGCGGGACAGGTTGCGTGGCGTCGTATGTTATCTTGTTATCCAGCATCGTGTTTATGGAATAGTTTGCCTTCATGTGCGAGTAAAACTCGAACATGTGTGGCACCGAAATAATTACACAATCACCGGGCCGAACATTTTCGGCGATAAATTTGGCGGGACTGCGCGAATCCGCGCGATACAACCCGAGGCGTTCGCCATAGAACGGTTCCGTGGGATTGGTCGAAAGCCGGTAAGTTTTTAGGACAAAACTGTTCGCGCTGAGTATGAAGAGGGCAAGCAGCGCCGCCGCAACGCACCATCTCAATTTGTAATGTCTTAAGCTGCAGACCATCTCTAAGAGCTTAAATAGGATTCCGACCGAAACGAGTATCAGCATTGCTTGGTAGCCGTAGCAATAACGAACAGCATAGGCTGGCAAGAACTCTGTATAACAGATCATCAACCCTGCAGTAAGAACAAAAAGATAACGAATGGGCCGGGAGCGCCAGCAAAACACAATTCCCAGCAAACCAACCAGCGACATCACGCAGTAATTCTCGGCAAAAAGTAACCAATAGATGTAGTAGAACGGATTGAATTTTGTTAGGTCGAGAGGAACTAGCTCCGGGCTGGTGACTTCAGATAGGTTGTTGCCGGTCTGCAGGTAGCTTGGCAAAGAGGCAACCTGCCGGTGGGTTAACTGTATCAGTACGACGAAGCTCATGTAGAAGCAGCACCGCCACAAGTGCCAGTCCTTCATCCATTCGTACTCGCCCCATTTCAGGACGAATATACAAAGAAACAATACCGGAAGCAGAAACCCCGCTCCCTCCCAGGTCAGGTAGGCTAGCGTAAAGGCAATCGACGAGGCGGTTAGAAAGCCGCGCCGAAGCGGGTTTGTCCGGACCGCCTCATAAAAACACCAAATCGATAACAAAGCGAAGAATTGCTCTTGCGAAGGCCAAAAGGCGTTTCGACCCCAAAAGAGCCCCGCGGGAAATGTCGCGTAAATCAACGCCGACACCAAGCCGACCCCCCAACCCATCATCCGCCAGCCAGCCACTCCGATCAGCAAAACCGTCAATGTGCCGAATATGACGGATGGCGTTCTGTAGGCGCCTTCGCTCTCGCCAAGAAACTGACGAGCGGCCGCGATCGAGTAGGAGACCAATTCGTAGGTCGTGACTTCTCGTTCATAAGGACCGACCTGAATAAACGGATAGCCTCTCTTCTGGACCCCATGAGAAAACTGAATGACGCCCGTCTCATCAACGTCGAGCGACATTTTGGTTAGGTCATGGAGACGCAAACCCAACCCCAATAAAACGACGCTCCCGAGAGCAACTACTTTCCCGTATCGGCGGAGCCACCAGAGTCCCCCAAACCATTGGCCCTTTTCACCCTCTGCTTCTTTTGTCGGTTCGGAAGTGGACGGCAGTTTTCCACGAGGGAAAAACAACAGCAATTTTCCAACCAGCAGAAGCAAAACGCATCCGAGGATAAACCTTGGTTGAAAACACCAATTGTTAGGAAAACGGACATCAAACGTAAGGAGCCAGCAGGCAAACATCACCGCCAGGACACCGAGATGGAAAATCGCATCAAAAGTCCAGAGCCTCTCTGCGGGGTGTCTTATGAGGGCACTGGAAAAGCTCCCAAACACCAACCAGGCGAGCAACAGCGAGACCACAACGACGACAGCGAGTCCACCCCAACTGAGAACCGTCTGAACGTCGTAGATTGGTGTCACCTCCGGGCTCGCAAGCTTCTGCTCTAAATTGCCCCACGGCGATTGCCCATACTCCGAACATATCACCGCACGTTCCTTTTTATCAGCATACAGAAAGGCGTTCCAAGAGTCGTCTGTTCCGAACCGCTGCAGGTCTCCCTTTCCGGTCACGGTATACCCTTCGGCCAGTAGCATGGCCGGCTGTGTTTGCGAGCGGACCCGGATCACGATCGAGTTGTTACCGCTGCGCAACCATCGCGATATTTCGTAGGCCAGCAATACGGGTTTTGTCGAAAATACCTGAGGCGAGACTGGGCGATTTTTGAGTTGTTTGGCGAACGGCTGCGTCACGATTGTATTGATGCTGAGCTGAGACGCATACGACTGAGTCGCGGTTGGAGGCCGCGTAACCTGAGTCGTAAATGGCTGGGTGACGATCAGGCGGCCGTTAATAATCAGATCGTAATCCCCGGTGGCTGCAATTTGTAACCAGGTCTCCCGCCGTTTCGATGGAACATTTACATCGGCACTGAAGGACGCCTGATAGGAACTGCCCTCGGCAGGTCCGATCCACTTAGCCGACGGTTTCGTTTCCAGCAGCCGTGGATCAAAATTAACCCATTCAGTCACGGGAAAACGGCCTTCCGCGGATGCTGCTTTCGCGAATGACCAAAAAGTATCATCCAGCTCCCGGGTGTGCCATGCGTAACCGCCGACGACGCCGTCCGGCGTGTTAGAGGCCCTCCAAGTCGAGTCGGAATCGAACTCCTGTAGTGGAGAACCGCCCTCCGGCGAATAAAAGCCGCGGACCCGCAGTTGGGCTGAGCCCGGCAACGAAACCCGAATCACTGAGATCGCGATCGCATTCTTACCCGGCCGCAGCAGCGACTTCAGATCGTACAGCCCGGCAATCGTGATGCCGTAAAAGTTTTGCTCATCCACGCGCTCGCCGTTAACGTACAAGGTGTAGTTGTCCGTCGACGCGATCTGGATCCAAGCCCGATCGACCGCGCTTGGCAGGTAAATATCCTTACGGAAGTAGTTACAAGGCGAAGGCTTGGCTGCTTCGATCCATTGTGCCTGGCCAAAATCCAGCGCGTAAATCCTGCGCGCAGGTTCAAGGTAGGTGCGCCCGATAAAGAACACCATCACCAGTCCGCAAACAATGACCAGTGAAAGCGAGATTTTCCCTTCTCGAGTGCCTAAGTAGCTGAGAAATCTGGGGCGATTGGGCATCGATTCAAGAACCAACCAGCGACATTAATGCGCGCCAGTTCAATACATTGTCGATTGAATACGAAACACGGTACGCCAGCTTTGCCTTTTGATAGTCTCCAAGGCGTGTATAGGCGTCTCCCAAACTAGTATGCAGGTTCGCTTTCAACTGCGGGTCAGCCAATCCCTTTAGCAGGCCAAGAATCAAGTCGACAGATTCTTCGTACCGCCCGGTACTGAAGTAAGCCGTGGCAAGACAGTAACCCGCTAACCACTGGGTTGGATTTGGTACCAGAACGTGCTCCCAAGCGTTGACGGCATCCCCTAGCGCACCGCTGGCGTACAACTGCATGCCATAGTAGATCCAGATCTGATCCATGCGCAGGGTCAACAGCTCTTTCGGCACATCGGCTATAAGCGCCACCCTTTGATACTCAGCCACCGCGGCAGGGTAATTTTTTTCTGCTAACAGCAACTCGGCGTGATACATCCCATATTCTACCTTGCTGGTCTGACCAAGCCCAAACTGGATCGCGCCAATTCGCCAATAAAGATCGGGCCGGATCGCGTACCAATTATCCAGCCGAATGGCTTTACGGTACATCCGGATCGCACGGCTAAGATTTCCTTGCGACTCCGCCCGCTCAGCTTTGACCACGGTGACATGGGCAAGCAGCGGTCGCGCGGAGCACACCGCTATCAAGGCCGCCATGACCCCAACTGTCGCTCCGGTAATTAGCAGCCGCTCCCGGCCAGAATTCAGCCGGCAGACGCCATAGCTAAACGCGCCAAGGCCACCCACCACCGCGACATACCATCCGAAACCCATGAAGTACCAAGTCGACAGTAAACGATACCAGACAGTTTCTGTAGGCAGTCCAGCGATTCCTATCGCGTCGCTGGCCTCGGTGCCGCTATTGGTTGGCAGATAATATTGATTGAATTGATAGGCGGCCTTTGCCTGAGTCTCCTCATCGAGCAGATCATTGAGTAGTGAGCAATGGACAAAAGCCGCTTGGAGGACCGCCGTCACCGCTAGTAGCAGCATGGCGGCGCCACTGACGGCAAGAACGCGCCACAACCTCAGCGTACAAGCCAAACCTGCTAAGGCAAACAGCCCGGCGGCCACCAGTCCATAAGAAAGTAAGACGTGCCCCGAAGCGTGCGACGGGTCGCTCAGCAGCGGCAGATGCATACCCTGGATCCGCTTGCTGAGAGTGAACGCTACCCACTTGGTTAATAGAACCAGACCCATGCAAGGCAGCGCCAGTAAACAGGCCCAACGACGCAGGCACCACATCAAAATTCGCTCCCCGATTGCCGCGAACCAGACCGCTAAGTTGATCAGCCAGGAAAAAGGCTTCATTGCACGCGTACCGCTTCTCGCTGCGCCGATCGTCCTTGAGATTTTGCCTGCGATGGTCTCATCGATTCCACGCCCAGATCCCGCCGGCTATTTTCTGCAGCTGAACGTATTGTAATCGTTGCACCAGCTTAGCCAGAACCAAATCGTCCTGCACCTTGACTACGGTTGCTTCCGCATCCAGCAATGCGAGTTCTGTCGCCGTCCCTTGCTCGTGCTGCTCGTTGGTCAGAGTATAGTTGTTCTTCGCTGCCACATAGTCACGCTCAAGTGCGGCGATTGCGCTCTCGGTAGTATGAATGTCGCTCAACTGCGTCAGAAGCGATTCGCGTAACTCCAAATCAACCTGGCCCAATTCCGCTTGTGCTGCTTTTACGCGATTGCGTTCTTCTCGCTCTGCATCCAGGTTGTGCCCCCAGTCAAAGATCGGAACGCTCGCATGGAGCCCAAATGTGAAGAGCGTCGGATTCTCCGTAGTGAAAGCGGTCCCGGCGGTATAACTGCCTGAAAGACCTACCGTAGGCCAGAGCGCGCTTTCGGCAATACGCAGGTTCTGCTGCGCCACGTCGATATTGGCCTCCTGCGCTTTGATCGCCGGGTGGTGTAATGCTACCTGGTTTAGAAAATTCTGCAGAGGAGGCACAGCCGGGATACGTGGTTCCGAAAGATCCAGTTTCAGCTTTTGGTGAAGCGGCCGCCCAATCAGCTGGGCCAGCTGCATTTTGCTGTCAGTGGTACGTTGCTGGCTGGTCTGTAACAATTGCTGATCCGCCACCAGCTGCGATTTGGCCAGCTCAACGTTTTGAGCCAGCGTCAGGTCAAGCGCCAGCTCTTGTTGCATGATCACCAGCCGCTTCTTGGATAATTCGACTTTTCGCTGGTCCAGTCCCATCTTCTGCTCGTAAGCAGTCGCGTTGTAATAAACGCTGGCGAGCGTTTCGATCACGGTTTGCTCCGACAACCGGATTGTCCATTGTTGCCGTTGAAAAACACTTTTTGCGGATGCAACAGCCGGCGCGTTGTTCAGACCGAGGATACTGCCGTGCTCATACAACGGGTAGTTCAGCGATACGCTTCCGGTTCCTACTGTTGCCAGATTGACGTGCTGCTGAGCAAAACGGCTTGATCGGTTCGAACTAACGACACCGGTTTCATCAACATTATTAACATTCAGGATCGCAAAAGGCCCTATGGGACTGCCTGTCAGATTCTGCAAATCTCCACTAATACTGACACTTGGTAAAAGACCGGCCTGTGCTCGCTTAATTGCTTCCTTGTCGGCTTCAAGGTTGTATCGCTCAGACTCCAAGCGGGGACTGCGGCCGAGAGCTTCGTTGATGCACTCGTGTAGAGTTAACTGCTTCTCGCCTTCTCCGTGCAGCACACTAGCGGACACGAAAATAAGGAATATTATCCAAGGCCACCCTTTCATTTGTTCCAAGGAGCTGATCGATTCGCTAATACCCGATCGTTATCGCGCAGTTCTTGTTGGCCAACGGTAACAACTTGTTCGCCCTCCTGCACTCCGTCGAACAACTCGGTCATGCCGCTGGCCATCAGGCCTCGCCGCACCTCTCGAATGTGCGCCCGGTTATCCTTATCGACCACGAACACGATCGCCCGGTCACCAACCGGATTGAGCACGGCCGTGCTCGGCACTGCCAGCGCCATTTGCTCGCTTTTCAAACGCGCGTAACCGGTGATGCCGGGGATGAGCCGCAGGTCGGAATTGGCGATGCTAATGTAAACCCCAAACGTCCGCGTTACATCGTTGACGTTTCCGTCGATCTTGACGACGTGGCCCGTGAAAATCACGCCCGGAAATCCGTCCGTGCTGACGTCGGCTTGCATTCCGATGTGAACAGCGCCGATCTTTTCCTGAGAGACCTGCGCTACCATATAAACCGGCTCAATGATTCCGAGCTTGAACGCTGGGGTTCCGACCGTGGTAATTTCGCCGGGATTAACATTTCGTTGCAGCACGATGGCCGAAGCGGGGCTGTTAATACGTGTGTTGGTGAGATTGAATTCGGCTTCCACTAACGCCTCTTTAGCTGCTGCATCAGCCGTACGAGCGTTCTCGACCTCGATAGCAGAGGCAAAGCCTTTTTTCTGCATCGTCAACATACGTTCAAGCTGTTTATCGGTGTGATCGAGGTTGGCTCGGGCGTGCTCTACAGCTGCTCGGAACAAACTATCGTCGAAAGCGGCTAGCAAATCCCCTTTCCTCACCACCTTACCAACGTCCACAGGGACATCGAGCACTTTGGCGATCACCCGATTGGTCAAAAACGCATCCGTGCTCTCAGCGGTAGCTCCACTCGCTCCAATCACTTCATGAAGCTTTACCACCTCGGCCGCCTGAGTTTGCACCGGTATCGGCAAACCCACAGGTCGGGATTTCGTGCCATCCGTCTGGACGAAGTATTTTAGCATCACTACGACCGCCGCCAATGTGATAAACGCAAGAATCAACCCAATAATGATATCGAGCCGCCGTTTTACTATGACTTTCTTGACTTCCTCAGCATCAATCATGAAATCTCGAGCGCATTTTTCGTACGGTAGAACTCAACACCAACAGCCGCCTCTCAGCGCCTCAACAAACCTATTTCGTCATCGAATTATGCGCATAGCGTATAACCTCGGGCAGGTTAATTACGTCGCGCTGGTAAATCTCAATATACTTCATACCGTAGCGTAGCCCGATATCGATGGCCCTTCGCAGGGTCGCTTCCGGATCACAGGGTGCCTGCCCTCCGTTGTTTCGGCAAGTCCGGTCGCCATAAGTAAACCAAAGCATTTGCCCAGCGATATTTGGCCGATTGTCCGAGAGAATCTGCAAAAAATCGCCCTGCCCCGGCAACGGAGAGACCGCTGAAAGAGAATTCTTTTGTACGAACAACCGCCCCGGGTAATGACCATGGGCGTATTCGATGGCCGCGCGAGCCACATAATCCGGGTCAGGATCAAGTTGCCCATTTCGTCCGACCGCCAGCGTCACGAACTGCCTCGGAAAACTACGCATGGTAACGTCGATAATTTGCTCGCACCCACCAATTAGTTTTTCGGAGGTGTATCCCAAGGTGCGCCAATGCTCGATATCAACCGAAGTGTGTGGCAACGACCAGTCCCCACTGCGCCCGCTGGCGCAAATAGCAGCCACGATTTGAACCGCCTGCTGACCCGCTAAATGTGCGCCGGCTGCCTCAATCATTGCCTTCTTTTCCGCCAGATACTTCTGGTCCCAAGGGATGGCGAAAGACCCGCCGCCTCGCGGATTAAAGGGCTGGCTCCCATACTGGAACATCTGAACGCCGCCACCCAGCACCCACCGCGGAGTTGATGGCCCTTCCGAAAGGATGCGCACTAAAACCTTTTTGCCGGCCCGCCCTGCCCTGGCTATCTCGCTATCTAGAAAATCCCAGTTATATACCCCTCTGGACGGTTCCACATCCCGCCATCTGGCGCGGACACTGATTCCGTCTACCGCCGAATCGGCGAGTACGCGCGGGTCCGCGGGTTGATCGGACCTGCCGAGGGAGAATACGCCCCGAGGCACATCGCTGGCTGCTTGAGCGATGCCTGTTCTTAAAATAAAGGCCATTGCCAAGCCTAGCCCTCCAATCAGACATCTTCTGCCACGAGCCGTTCCCAAGGCTTTAACGTTCCAAAAGGAGCCCGTCATAAATCGCTTCAATCTTCTTGGCCAGAATCTGCCAATCGAAGTTGTTCAGGACCGTCTCTCTGGCGTTCGCGCCGAGACGCTTCGCTAAGGCCGGATCACGCAACAAGGTCAGGATGGCTTCACCCATTTTCTGCGAATCGTGATTAGGAACGATAAGCGCGTCGTGCAGATGTTGTACGCCCTTCGCTGCTGCCGCGAAACAGACGATCGGTTTTCCAGCCATCATATAGTTCAAGAGCTTGATTGGATGGCCGTTGCATTCCGGGCGTGGAACTACCGTCACAGTGGCCATTGCAAGGTAATCCGGAAGCTCCTCTAGTTCGTGCGGGCCGATAAATATCACGTTGTCCGAAATGCCCAATGACTTCGCCAGTTCCATGTTCACAGGGAAATTTGGCTCGTTAGTGATCGGGCTTACCACCATCAACAGAGCTGACGGTTCCTCCTTCAAGACTACCGAAAAGGCACGCAGTAGATAATCGACTCGTTGGAAAGCGTTATGGATCCCCGTATACATGACAACCGGACGCGAACCAACTGAGTATTTCGCCAGAAACTTACTGGGGTCAGCGCGATCGAACATTGCCGGCCTAACGCCGCAAGGAACCATCGTCAGCCGCTTGGGGGAAATACCATGCTTTATGTACCAGTCATAAAGGTCGGATGTGACCGTGATAATATGATCCGGGAAAATCGGCATGAACCAGTCAAGGATTGCAGCCACCCATCTCCCTATAAATGCGGGCTTAAAGAATGCGTAGCTGGCCAATTCTTCCGACATTAAGTTTACCGAGTTATAGATCAGCGGCTTGCGTGTGACGAGTTTAGCCAAAACCCCCGCCAAGCCTCCTTCGTAGTTGTGGGCATGAATGATGTCGATCTTCTGCCTCCAGACGACTTGGCATAGCTTGATTAGCAAAAGGAAATCCAGCACGAACTTCTGCTTTGACGGCCCGACCTGGGTGCCGTTCGACTTGCCCAGACGGCTTACTCGGTGCAGTTGAGCGCTCCCCACTGACAAATTCTCCCCGTCCGGGTAAGTCACTACGTGGATTTCGTGTCCGATTTCAGACAAGATTTCTGATAATTCTCGGATGGCGGCCGGCGACCCATAATTCACCGGAAACGGGCATGCCGCGACCATGGCAATTGAGTAGGATTTCATGTAAACGAGTCAGACCTTTCTGACCCAAACCCGGCGTAAGCTGCCGAGATTGCGGTGGATTGCAAGTCCAGGTACTGATCGGAGCGCAAGATTTAGCTGGCCGAGAGAAATCGCCACAGCCCTCGAAACCAGCTGGCTTGGGTATTCCCTAGGTGAGAAGCGTTGGAACTCGGAGAGCAAATCTATCGAAAAAATGATCCGGAAATGGTGAGGCCGCCTTAATGGTCTTTCGCCGTAGTGGAAGGATGTGGGTCTGCACCCGCAGGCGACAATTGTTGCTGGCTAGCTAACTCGGTCGAAGGAGCCTTCGCGATATCGCGATGCCCACCTCTTCCTACTTCGCTCAGTTGCCACATGTGAAACACAAGGTACGCCCCCAGCAGGCCTACTAAAATTACCGGTACGTAACAGAGAAACTGAAGAAACTTTTTCACCAAACCACTCAGTGAACCTTACGGTGCGGCTACCAGATCTCGAAGGACATACGGCAATATTCCGCCGCGGCGATAGTAGTCGACTTCGATCGGAGTATCGATCCGTAGCACCACTTCTAAAGTTTCCGATTGCCCGTTTTGGCGTTCAAAGGTTAAGGGAAGCGTCTGCCTCGGTTTTATCTCGTTGCTCAATCCTTTGATATGGAACACTTCGGATCCATCCAGCCCCAGCGACTGAGCACTGGTTCCATCCTGAAACTGTAGAGGCAAAACACCCATGCCCACCAGGTTTGAGCGATGAATCCGTTCGAAGCTTTGCGCGATCACCGCTTTTACTCCGAGTAACAAGGTACCTTTCGCCGCCCAGTCTCGACTAGAGCCGGTCCCATATTCATGACCTGCGACTATAATAAGCGGTACGCCGGCTTCCCGGTATCGAACCGCCGCATCGTAAATCGGCAGCTGTTCTTTTTCTGGGTAATAGATCGTGACGCCGCCTTCCACGCCGGGCACCATCAAGTTCTTGATCCGCACATTGGCAAAAGTGCCGCGGGTCATCACCAAATCATTCCCTCGGCGGCTGCCATAACTATTGAAATCAACCGGCTTGACTCCCCTGCCGACCAGGTATTGTCCGGCGGGCGACGTCTGTTTAATGGCTCCGGCCGGCGAAATGTGATCGGTGGTTACCGAATCGCCAAAGATGCCAAGTGGCCTGGCGCCAATGATATCGCTGATATCGCCAACCTCGAGAGAGAAATCGGCGAAATAGGGCGGATTGTGGATGTAGTCGCTTTTTTCGTCCCATTCATAGACGACGCCGGTCGTAGCCGGAATTTCATTCCATTTCGGGTTCTGACCAGCAAAGTCGCTGTAGAGTTGCCCGAAGACCTCCGGGGATAGAGCAGATGCCATCGCATCTCGAACCTCGCTAAGACTAGGCCAGATCTCACGCAGATAGACCTCTTTGCCACCGCCGTCTTTCCCTAGAGGTTCATGAGTCAGATCGATATCGACCCGTCCGGCCAAAGCGAAAGCCACCACCAACGGCGGTGACATCAGAAAATTCGCTTTGATGCTCTGATGCACCCGAGCTTCAAAGTTCCTATTCCCGGAAAGAACCGAAGCCGCCACTAAATCCTTTTCCGTGATCGCCTGTTCGATGTTCGGATGTAATGGTCCGGAATTGCCGATACAAGTGGTGCAACCGTAGCCAACGATATTGAAACCGAGACGATCGAGGAACGGTTGTAATCCCGTCTTAGCTAGATAATCGGTTACAACTCGCGAACCCGGCGCTAACGAAGTTTTTACGGTCGGATTAACCGTTAGCCCGCGTTCAACCGCTTTTTTGGCGAGCAAGCCCGCCGCCAACATCACGCTCGGGTTACTCGTGTTCGTACAACTGGTAATCGCCGCAATCAGCACACTCCCGTGTCCAACCGCCCCCGTTTTATCGGCAGCGCCCGCGGGTTGCTCGCCGTTCACCGAGACGGTCACCTTTTCGTCAAACGCATCTGCGTTCTTGCCGTAACCGCCCTCTTTAGCGGGCTTACTGAACAACTCATGGAAACTGGAGCCGAGATGGTCCAAATCGATTCGATCCTGCGGCCGTTTCGGACCAGCGACGCTCGGCTGCACTGAACCCAAGTCTAACTCCAGGTCGACGCTGTAGTCGATCTGCCCTTTTTGCGGCATCCCGAACAACTGTTGCGCTCGAAAATATTGTTCGAAGCGGTCAACCAATTCCTCTGGACGCCCGGTCTGCCTGAGATAATTGATGGATTCCTGGTCGGCTGGGAAAAAGCCCATGGTAGCGCCATACTCCGGCGCCATGTTTGCGATGGTTGCCCGGTCCGGGAGCGGCAACGAGGCAGCGCCTTCGCCATAAAATTCAACAAACTTCCCGACTACCTTAGCGGCCCGCAACATCTGTGTGACTCGCAAAGCCAGGTCGGTCGCGGTGACCCCTTCTTTCAATCTTCCGAACAGATGGACACCGACGACTTCGGGCGTCAGGAAATAGACCGGTTGTCCGAGCATACCGGCTTCCGCTTCGATCCCACCCACTCCCCAACCCACGATTCCAAGACCGTTGATCATCGTGGTATGAGAATCCGTTCCAACCAAGGTATCTGGATAGCAGACCTCTTCTCCGGCCGAACCCGCGCTAATCACTCCTTTGGCCAGATATTCCAGATTTACCTGATGGACAATGCCGATACCTGGCGGCACGACCTTAAAGGTCTCAAAGGCTTGTTGGCCCCACTTTAGAAATTCATAACGCTCCCGATTACGTTTGAATTCGTAATCCAGGTTTAAGCTTAACGCCTCAACTGATCCGGCAAAATCGACCTGGACTGAGTGATCGACGACCAGGTCCACCGGCACGAGCGGTTCGATCAGCTTAGGATCTTTGCCCAGCGCGGCCACTGCATCCCGCATCGCGGCCAGATCTACCAGCAAGGGCACGCCGGTAAAATCTTGGAGCACGATTCGCGCTACAATGAACGGGATCTCTTCATCCGCCGGTTTTTTTGCATTCCAGCGGGCCAAATTAAGGACATCCTTTTCAGCGATCTTTTTACCGTCACAATTCCGAAGCACGGATTCCAAAACAATCCGGATGCTGACTGGCAGACGAGAGACCTGCGCCACACCGGCCTCTTCCAGCGCCGGCAACGAGTAAAATTTCGCCGTCTTTCCTTGATGGTATCGAAATGAGCGGACTGTCTGCGACGATAACATCTCTACGCTAACTCCTTCAATTTCAGCCCGATCGCATCAAAGTCAGGAAGGACCTTGGGGTTATCTGAGCTCTCGGAGTATTGGATTAGACCGTTCCGGTCGATTACAAACGCGGAACGTTTGGCTACTCCCCCAAACGGGAGGTTCGCGCTCGGCAGAAAGGTCGAGTACGCGACATCGTAAGCTTTCGCTATCGAGTGCTCGTAGTCGCTGAGCAAAGGAACCGTAATTTTTGCTTCTTTAGCCCAAGTCTCTAGAGAAAAGGGGCTATCGCCGCTGATACCGTAGACAACCGTGTTTAGGCCTTCGTACGTCGCGAACCCGCCGGAGACACTGCACATCTCCGTCGTACAGACGCTGGTAAAAGCCATTGGGAAAAAGAGCAGTAACGTATTGTTCTTACCAAAATTGTCGCTGAGTTTAACCAGCTTAATGCCCTCAGCATTCTTAGTGCTGAGCTCGAAATCCGGGGCTTTGGAACCGACTGGGAGTGCCATATTTGTTAAAATATAGAAAGGGCCGAAGAGGGGTCAATGGAGAAGGAGTCCGGGGGTAGGTACGTCAGGTGGCGCGTCTGGAGGGGAGCCGCTTTGGACCGCGCCTAGAAATCCCGCGATATTCTTTCCGGAACGTGGAAGGCCAAATGGGGTGTTAAACAGGCGGCTCCCGCGAATTACCGCATGAGACGTTCCGCCCATCGTTCCGCAGGGGGATTATTCATTCGCTTGACCGGCCGACAGACCTAACACCCGTTGAGGCGTTCCCGGGAGCCGCCCGTTTAAAGAGGTTTGTGGTCAGGCACGCGCCGGGACAAAAGTCGTGGGGCTCTTTGGGTACAATCTAAAGCGGCTCCCCTCCAGTTGCGCGTTCGAGCAACCCACCCCTCCTAGCTCCTCTCAAAGGCACCTTACCCCTGCCACATCCAACGCCTTCCGCAGTTCCTCTATATGCGCCTGATCTCGTGTCTCGACCACACAACTCACTTGCACCGCGGAAACGTCGGCCGCGCAGAAGGTGCGATCATGAGTGATCTCCTTAACGCTAGCGCCTACGGACGCAATCACCTTTGTGAGTGCTGCTAAAGCGCCGGGCCGATCGCTGATCGTCGCGATGAACCGGAATAGACGGCCATCCGCTACCAGACCGCGTTCAATCACGCGATTCAGCACGCCCGGATCGATATTACCTCCGCAGAAAGGCAATACGACTCGTTTTCCTACCAGCTCCGGTAACTTCCTACTAAGCAAGGCAGCTAAGGTTGAGGCGGCGGCGCCTTCAACCACACTTTTCTCTAGTTCCAAAATGCGCAGGATGGCCAGAGCGATCTCATTCTCGGAAACCACCACAAACTGATCGACCACTGCTCGAGCGATTTCGAAAGCATTTGCGCCAATCGCCGGTACCGCTAAGCCATCGGCCAGCGTCGCTCCATTCTGCACATCGACCGGTTTACCCGCGGCGAGAGCGGCCGCGAAACTCGGAGTGGTCTCCGCAGCAACACCGATCACCTTCACTGAGGGTTTCAGTGCCTTTATGGCTAGTCCGACGCCCGCGATCAACCCTCCTCCGCCAATAGGTACAACCACCGCATCCAATTCAGGCGCTTGATCGAGGATCTCCAATGCCATCGTCCCTTGCCCGGCGATAATATTCCAATCGTCGTAGCCATGGATGTAGGTGAGTTTCTTTTCTCTGGCCAATTGATCGGCTTTTTCGCGTGCTTCGGCAAAGCTGTTCCCAGCCACCACGACATTGGCGTTCAAGCGCTGGCAGGTGGTGATCTTTATTAGTGGAGCGTATTGAGGCATCACGACGGTGACCGGGATGCCCAGCAGTTGCCCGTGGTAGGCCAACCCAAGCGCGTGATTTCCCGCTGATGCCGCCACCACCCCAAACGCGCGACGCTCATTATCCAAAAGCAAAAGCGCATTCCGCGCGCCACGTTCCTTGAAACTTCCAGTCCTCTGCAAATGATCCAATTTACAGAAAATATCTGCCCCGACAGCCTCAGACAACGGTTCAGAATGCGGACACGGCGAGTAATATATCCCTCCCTTGATACGCCGTTTGGCCGCTTGAATGTCAGCGAGGGAAACCATGCTCTGGGACTGTAGGATACAGGAATCAGGAACCAGAATCTAGAGGGAGGCGCCGGCAGTGAATGGTGACAAGTGAAAGGTGAAAGGACCCAGGTGGTAGGGCGAGGCCGAAGGCCTGGAGGGGAACCGCCTGCTTTCTACGTGCTTTGGCCGGACGGCAGTATTGGGGCGAAACTTGGAAGGTGGCCGGGCACGCGCCAAAGCGGCTCCCCTTCAAGCGCTGGTCCTGTCAACGTTGCGCCCCGCGCTTTCACTTCTCACTTCTCACTTCTCACCGTTCACTGACGGCGCCCCTCTCTAGATTCTGCTTCCTGATTCCTGTATCCTACAATCCCAAGAACATGCTTTCCCTCGCTGACATTCAAGCGGCCAAACGGCGTATCAAGGGAGGGATTTATTACTCTCCGTGTCCGCATTCTGAACCGTTGTCTGAGGCTGTCGGGGCAGATATTTTTTGTAAACTGGATCATTTGCAGAGGACTGGAAGTTTCAAGGAACGTGGCGCCCGGAACGCGCTATTGCTTTTGGATGATGAGCGCCGCGCGTTGGGGGTGGTGGCGGCATCAGCGGGAAATCACGCGCTTGGGTTAGCCTATCACGGGCGACAGCTGCGTATCCCGGTCACCGTCGTGATGCCTCAATACGCTCCACTAATAAAGATCACCACCTGCCAGCGCTTGAACGCCAATGT
>DASUWQ010000549.1:0-4051 GCA_036378375.1 Chthoniobacterales bacterium | reverse complement strand
CCTGGTTCCCGATCACTTGATTCGGTCCGCTGAAGATCTGGGAAAGAACGCACTCTTAATTGATGAATTCATCGCGCGCGAAGCCGATCGCGCAAAAATTCGAAGCGACGCGTTTACTCAGGAGTCACGCCGGATCAAGCTCCATGGCCATTGCCATCAGAAAGCGTTGAGCTCCGTCGCTGCCACCGTCAAATCTTTGAAACTACCGGCGAATTTCCAGATAGAAGTGATTCCGTCCGGATGTTGTGGTATGGCCGGCTCTTTCGGGTACGAGAAAGAACATTGGACAGTCTCCCAACAGATCGGCGAGCTAGTTCTGTTCCCAGCCGTGCGTTCGGCGCCGAGCGATACCATCCTGGCCGCACCGGGCACGAGTTGCCGCCACCAGATCAAAGACGCCACCGGCCGCGTTGCCTTGCACCCCGCTGAGATCCTTTTCGACGCACTGGTTTGAAAATCGTGCTCGGGCTCGTCCTCGTGCTCGGGCTCGACTCTGTGCTGTGCGTTACGACGGCTCCAGCTAGCGGTAAAAGTTACGGTGGGGAGTTTCGATAACCATGGGAAGAAAGCGGCTTTTCGAGCGCGAGGACGAGCCCGAGCACGAGCACGATTGGTGGTAACCTAGACCATTTTGGGGCCGTTCAGAGATTTCGGGCTTCGTTCACGTTAAGATTCGGTTATACCTCAGGTCACCATGTCAGGGGACCCGTTAGTCGCCCATTTTGCACGAGAGCATCAGCGGACGAAAGAGGCGTGGTTTTTCGCCGGGGTCTGCCAATTTTGGATCTGGCTCAATGCCTTGGCTGCCCTCGCTTTCCGGTTTTGGGTTGTCGACCGGTTCAACTATACCACCTTTGTAGAGGAAAAGTTTTGGCCTGGATTGTTCTTTCTAGAAAGCTTGGTGCAACTTGCCTTGGCCATCATCGTTGGCCTTGGCTTATTGAAGATACCGCGAGATCGAAAATTCTGGGGCTTCGTGGCCGCCGCAATTTTTAATGTCTTAATCGAAGGCTTTATCGCAGCGGCGTGGGGAATGGTTATCGTGCCGGAGGAATTTCGCCTTGCTGCCACGTTCGGCCTGTTCGGAAGCTATTTAACGATCCCGGCAATCGGATTCGCAGTGTATTGCAGCGTGGTCACTCCCAGCCGCGTTTCCGTCTGGATCTATGCGGTCACACTGACGATCGCTCTCAAATGCGCAGCGATCATTCTAATAACGGCCCGTTCGTTCGCGTTTATCTCGTACACAACAATCATTCTCATCGCGGTAGTATCCGTCGTTCTTCCATTGAGGTTCGGGTTCGCTACGAAACGACCGCGAATGGACACGAATGAACACGAATAATTCTTCTCTTCGTTCATGGCTCAGACCGAGACAACAACGTTTATACCGGCCGGCAGTAAGGTAAATGCTGTTGGAGGACCAAACGTCACGCCAGTGCATGTTTCGCCTCGGGCAACGGGACTCCATCCTGCTTGCACACCCTGACCCACTCATCAACCACCTGCCGTAGATGCCGAAAGACTTCCTCAGGATCATCGCCATGAACTCCTCCACCCATGAGTTCCGGGCACTGGCCGATGTAACACTGGTCTTCGTCGGACCAATATACCAAGTGCTCGTATCTGTCTCCTTCTCTCATTCCGACAACTTTCTTCGTAGCTCTTTTTCCTGGTAGGGCTTGGCATCGTCACCGTCCCGACCTGATATGGTTATTCTCTGCTTTCCATCTGGGCTTGTAAAGTTTCGAGGGGATCCTTTTCCGCCACCCAATTCTGCTACATTTCGCTTCCCCCCTTATGCCAAAGATTAGCGCCGGCTTGCTGATGTATCGTGGTCGAACCGCGCAACGAGCTTCCCTAGAAGTCTTGCTGACGCACCCTGGGGGTCCATTTTGGAAAAACAAAGATGACGGAGCGTGGATGATCCCCAAAGGCGAAGTGGAAGAGGGCGAAGAGTTGTTAGCGGCCGCTATCCGTGAGTTCACCGAAGAGACCGGGCTGATCCCGATCGAACCGTTCCTTGGTTTGGGGCAAGTCAAACATAAGTCCGGCAAAACCGTTCACGCTTGGGCTTTTCAGGGAGATTGCGATCCTACCCAAATCCGTAGTAATATTTTCGAGCTCGAATGGCCGCCAAAGTCAGGTCGCAAACAGGAATTCCCGGAAATTGACCGCGCTGAGTTCTTTGAGCTCTCCACCGCGCGGCGGAAGATGTTGCCGGCGGAACTGCCACTGTTGGACCGCTTCGCGGTCGTTATTGGAGATCGCTAAGCAAAACGGTACGATCCGAACCGATGTTCTTAATGTTTCAGCGTCTTTTGCTCGCATGCTAGCTTAGAATCGGTAAAAATCGGCGACATGCCGGTGAATAGACCGCCCGTCATTAGAGATCAGGACAAGATTGATTTCAGGCTGACAGAGGAGGCCGAATACCGAATCCCCTTCACTTTCATCGAGGCGCTGAATGAAGGGACACTCGCTGATCGTCCAGCGCATGCTTTCCTCGATGCTGCTCGGGAGCGCCGATTGTTTCATGTCCTCAACCGGACAACCGACAACATTATTGGCACTGGCGTCATTCAAACGGCCTCGGGATCGTCGCAGGAAGCGGAGGTGGGCGGCCTGCTGTTCCACCCAGGCGCACGCGGCTTCGGGCTCGCGGCGCTCTTAGTGAAAATTATGATGGTTTATGCCATCAAGGAAAGTGGTCGAGATGCGCCGGACGAAGAATATCTCGCTCATGTAATAGACGGCAACGGCGCTCCACTCCACGCACTGCTCGATGCCGGCTTCAAACCAATCGGACCTATCGATGTGCACCGCGGCGATATCGATGCAGTGATCGATCATATGATTAAGGACGGAGAGTCTACGGTCCGCATGCAAGGCTTTGTCTTTGATCGCCACGCCATCGAAAGGTTAGTCTTGGCTCTTTCAAAATTCGTCAATAAGGACCAAAGCGTCATTACTCGATCCGGTCGAGCCGGTGACACGTTCCGAATAACAGTCGATTTCTCCCAGGTTATTCCGCCCGTCCACCTCTCTCTGTAGCTCCCGGCTAAAGCAGCGGCTCTTTTCAGTAGAACCGAGCAAACTGAGGCATAATTGACCGATGTCATCCGCAGCCCTATAGGACAATCTGCCACCAATCACTTCTCACTCACCGATGAACACTTGGTTAAACTTCGCCTTAGTCGCGCTGGTCGTCACCTTAGTGCCCGGTCCTGCTTTCATCGTGGTACTTACCACAGCCTTACGCCGCGGGTTTAAGCCCGGGGCGTATGCTACGGCCGGGATTGTAATCGGTGACGCCGTTTATTTCTTTCTGACCGCGGTTGGGCTGGGTTCACTGCTGGCGACATCGTTCTGGACCTTTACGATCATTAAATGGCTCGGGATCATTTACCTGGTTTACCTCGGGGCGCGGTCGCTGTTTTTTCCTAGCAATAGCTTGATCTCTGCGGACGGACCATCAGTCTCGGGCAGATCTTCATTTGTAACGGCGTTAACCGTTCAACTAGCAAACCCAAAACTCTTGTTGTTTCTGGCAGCATTGCTGCCCCAGTTTCTGGACCCCTCCCGTCCGATTGCGCTGCAGCTCGCTGTTTTGGGACCAATTTTCATGTTGTCCGACACGGTCATCTATTTGCTGTTGTCGATGCTGGCCGCACGCGCTCGGCCGTTGTTAACTAGCCCACGTGCGACGCGAATCGTGAGCAGGGTCAGCGGGGTGGCGATGCTAGGTGCTGCCGCCCGAGTGGCGACTAAATAGAAGGAGTCACGAGCTAGAATCCAGGAGTCAGGAGGGGCTGAGTTCAAGCGTCGCGCAACGCCGGGTCCGAAGAGTGCTTACTAATCGCTTATCTGCGTAAGTCTGCGTCCATCTGCGGTTGCCAGTTTGTTCGTGCTGGGTCTTGGCGGAGGCAATTCCATCTGCGGTCCTTTTGCGTTTTTTGCGCCTTTGCGCGGCTATTCTTAATCCGCCCCGCTCGGTTTGAGCACGACTTTCACCCCTTCCTTAGCCTTCACAACTTCGAGCGCTTTATCC
>DASUWQ010000548.1:0-5462 GCA_036378375.1 Chthoniobacterales bacterium | reverse complement strand
CAGCCCGAGCTCAGCCGTGCTCATTGCGCCCGCTAAAGTCACCAACATCTTTCCGCCCTTTTCCAGATGGGCTTTATATCCTTGCGCGGCGTCCTTGAGCATCGCCGCATTGAAATGACGATAGTGATGAGAAATGAAATCCGAGATCGTGCTCATTTTGCTTGGGCCTTTCGAATGTACCGATTCTACCGAAAGATCAACGACGAATGGTCCCACGGAAACGGATTCTGTACAGAAGCTAACTAAGGAAACGAAGGGGTGTCCCCCGCTTTTAAGTTCACAGGAAGGCCGCAAAGAGAGAATCTCGACCCTAGTCTGGCTGCGTTGTCCAACAATAAACCCTTGGTGGCCTTTGCGGCCTTGCTGTGAATAAATTTCGATTCGGCTTCGCTCGCTCCGGTAAAAATTCTTGGTTCACTTCTGTTCCAGTTCTGAAGATCGGCTAGCGGTTACTGGCTTTTCTTTCCTATGCCTACTCTGCTTCGTACAACTTTTGTGTTCCTGGGCTTTCTTGCCTTGGGATCAGGATTCGCAAGCGCAGACCGGCTAGTTCAGTCCGGTAGCCGGAAACCGTCGGGCTTCCGGTTGTTTGATCAGGCTGGTCAGGCCGATGGCCAAAAAGTTTTTCAGACCCGATGTTTCGTTTGCCATGGGCGGGGCGGAAAAGGGGACGGTCCTTCTGCTGCGGGGCTAGCTGAGAAACCTCAGGACCTGACGGACGCCAACTGGCAACGAAGCACCACCGATGACCGGATTCGGTCCGTCATTCAGGGCGGAGGTGCGGCCATCGGTAAAACCGGCGCCATGCCGCCGAACCCCGATCTTACCCAGGAACAGATCCAGGGCTTGGTCGCGTTTGTGCGAAGCCTGGCCGCGAAATGAGAAGGCAATTTCGCCACAAAGACGCAAAGGACACGAAGGTTCGGCGCAAAGTTTTCATTTGGGATGTCGACTAGCCGCGGCCCGGCGATAGAAACATATTCTACTTTTCGAGTCCGAACTTCGTGCTCTTTGTGTCTTTGTGGTGAAATTTGCTCGGGTATCGGTTATCGGCTATTGGCTATTCACGCTTGGGTTTCTTCTTCCGAGCGCACCTCTTCTTTTTGCAGACGACCAGGTGGCAGTCACGGTGCAGCGCCCGTGGATGCGCGCGGTGCCGAATGTTATGGATACGACGGCAGTCTATATGGTGTTGGTGAACAGCGGCTCCGCCCCGGCGCAATTGGTCGGCGGTAGCACGGTTATCGCGGATTCTGTTGCCCCAATGATCACCACGAAGGAGGGTGAAGGGTTGAAGCAGGTCGTGGGAATGAAGGGCGTCGATGCCCTTGAGATCCCGGCCCACGGGAGATTAGTTTTGGAGCCGAACGGAAATCATCTGATGGTGATGGGCCTCAAAGAACATCTCAAGGAAGGCGCCCAGGTCGATTTCACAATCAAATTGGAACCGGGCGATCATGAGATACATTTAAAGATTCCGGTTCAAAAGAAGCCCGTACAATGAGTGTGGTATCACCGAAAACGACATCTGTTCCGAATCCGCCCGCGAAACGGCCTTTCTTTGATTGGCGAGTATGGACCGTCGCCATCGTGCTCCTGGTCGCCGTGGGCTTAGCGGTTCTTTTTGGCGTCAAACAGAATGCCCAACAAGGTTTTTATGGGATGCGATTGTTCCCGTTGAAAACCGCTTACGATTTTAAGCTCCATGGTCCCAATGGCGCCGACGTGCGGTTGGATCAGTTTCAGGGTAAAGCGGTGCTCTTTCTCTTTGGCTTCACCCACTGCGCAAACATTTGTCCAACCTCTTTGACCAACCTGACGGCGGTTTACCAGGCGCTAACACCGGAAGAACGGAAACAGGTTCAGGTTGTTTTTATCAGTGTTGATCCTAATCGGGATACGCCGCAGACCCTCGAACAATACGTTACTTCGTTCGATCCATCGTTTGTTGGTCTGACCGGCTCTAAGCCGGCGATCGACCAAACCGTGCTCGCGTACGGTGGAAGTTACGAGATGGTCGCCGGCCCGACGAACCAACCGAATGACTATTCCGTCAATCACTCGGCCTACACGTACCTGGTGAATCCTTCCGGCAAGTTAGAGCTCCTATACGGCAATGAGAAGCTTGGCGAGGTTCCGAAGATGGTATCCGACATTCGGGCCGTATTGCACGAACCTCGATCGTAATCCCGGTAGGGACGAGCTCCTGCTCGTCCAGCGTTAGGGCCGCGACGGAAGCATGTCCCAGCTCCGTAGGTGCGACATCTTTATAGCTAGCCGGCACCAAAATCATCGCAAGCTCCGTAGGAGCGGCATATCCGGGCTATGATCGTGTGGCTGCCATGTTTCGCTCCTACGGAGCTGACGCGATTCTTAACCGCGAATGCTATAGAGATGTGGCTTCTACGGAGCCGCGCCGTCCTTCCAGACAAAATCGGGTCACCGCCTTTTCTTTTCCGACCGTTTGTGTCCTATTCCGGTGATGTTCGAGGACAAGTTTGGTTTGCGAAGGAGAATATGCCGCCTTTGGCTGAGCGCAGTGATGAGCGGATTGCCCGCGGCGTCGGTTCTGGCCCAGACCCCGGGCCAGGTCTTTATGCGGTATCCCACGATCCATGGTGAATCCGTGGTGTTTGAAGCCTGTGGCAATCTTTGGCGAGCCGATCGGAAAGGGGGGACGGCTCAGCGCCTCACGACCGATCCGGGGTTCGATATCATGCCGCGATTTTCGCCGGACGGTAAATACATCGCTTTCACTGGGCAGTACCAACAGAATAGCGATGTCTACTTGATTCCAGCAACCGGCGGCGCCGCCAAACGGCTGACTTTTCACTCCGATGTTGTCGATGAAGCGCCGCTCCGATGGGGACCGGATAACATGGTGGTTACTTGGACCCCGGATTCGAAGAACATCGTATTCTTATCTCGCCGGGACACCTTCAACAGTTGGTTTGGACGATATTTTGTCGTCCCCATCTCCGGTGGTTTACCCACCCAACTGCCTCTGGATCGCGGCGGAATGCTCAGCTACAGCCCGGACGGCCAGAAGATTGTTTACAACCGTATCTTTGCAAACTTCCGGACCTGGAAACGTTATGACGGCGGATTAGCGCAGCAGCTTTATCTCTACGACTTCGCCAGCAAACAGCTCTCCGAGATCGCTCCCTTCAAAGGCAATAGTACCAACCCGATGTGGTACGGGAACACCATCTATTTTCTCTCGGACCGAGACGCAAATCGCCGCGCCAACCTCTGGGCCTATGATCTGAATACCAAAGCTCTTCGCCAAATCACCAAATTCACCGATTACGATGTGGATTGGCCGAGCATTGGCGATACCGGGATCGTTTTTCAACAGGGCGGCAGTTTGTATGTGCTCGATCTACCCAGCGAACAGCTGCACAAGCTCGACGTAATTGTGCCCGACGACGGGACCCGGTCAGCTCCGCGCTTTGTGGATGCTTCCAAACAGATTCGTGCCTACGATATCGCACCCAATGGGAAACGAGCGGTGTTCGAAGCCCGCGGGGATATCTTCACCGTACCCGAAAAAGATGGGGCGACGCGTGATATTACGGAGACCAGCAACGCGAACGAACGGTATCCGAATTGGTCGCCCAATGGGAAATTGATCGCTTATACCACCGACCGGGAACATGAAGCGCAGATCGCGATTCGACCGGCCGAGGGCGGCAAGGAGACGTTGCTGACTAAATTCGATAAAGGCTATTTGTATTCTCCAGTCTGGTCGCCGGGTTCGGATAAGCTTGCTTTCTCTGATAGTGACCACCAACTCTGGTATGTCAGTGTGTCTGGTGGCGCCCCGGTAAAAGTGGCGCACGATCAGCGGGACGAGATCAAAGATTATTCCTGGTCTCCCGATGGGAATTGGCTGGCTTACAGTCTGACTGCCACCAACGGCTTGCATCAAATCTGGCTTTATCAGCTCAAAGACGCGAAGGCGACTTTAGTAAGCTCAGGTAACGACGATGATCGCCAACCGATCTTCGATGGAAACGGCAAATATCTGTTCTTTGTATCGAAGCGGCACGCTAACCCGATCTTTTCCCAAACCGAATTTAATATCGCCACGTTAAAGATGCGGGGGATCTACGTCGCCACTCTGGCCAAACAGGAACCTTCCTTGTTCGCGCCTCGGTCCGATGAAGGGGCCAATGAGACCGAGGCGAGTCGCCCATCGCTTACGGCAACCCCGACGCCTAGCACTAGCACGGGTGCGATCGGGGAAATCAAGATTGATCTCGACGGATTAATGGAGCGAGCGGTACCTGTGCCGGTGCCGGCTGCGGACTACGGTGCGTTAGCTGCATCACGCGATTCGCTTTTCTACATCACGGCAGATGGGCCGGGAGCACCGGTTGGCGAAGATCAGGAAGCCAGGAAGGCAACTCTCCACGCGTATGATTTGAAGCCGCGAAAAGAAAGAACCGTGGCCACGGATCTCTCGCTGGCCAGCGGTGCGTTTGCGCTTTCGGAGGATGGATCAAAAGTCATGTATCATAAGGCCGAAGGTTATTTCATTGCGGATTCGAAGCTCGATGGCGGCAAAGCCGCCCCTAGCGGTGAAGGTGGCCCGAATCAGCTCAATCTGAAAGAAATGCGCGTTCAAATCGATCCGCGCCAGGAATGGGCAGAAATGTTCGAGCAATCCTGGCGGTTGGAACGCGACTTCTTTTATAGCCCGGAGATGAACGGGGTGGACTGGGACGCCATCGCTGTTTCTTACCGAAAATTGCTGCCTCTGTGTGCCTGCCGCGAAGATCTCAACTACCTGATCGGAGAAATCATAGGCGAGCTCTGTAACTCCCACACTTACGTTGGCGGCGGCGACAGGGGGCAAGAGAACGGCAGCGCAAAAGCGAAAGTCGGTCTGCTGGGTGTCGATTTTGCGTTGGATCAAGCCAGCGGTCTGTATCGACTTGCCAAAATTTATCCGGGCGACAATACCCGCGACGATTATCGATCGCCATTAACTGAACCCGGGATCGATGTCCGCGAAGGAAGTTACTTGGTAGCGGTCGACGGTCATGAGCTCAAAGCCCCCACCGATCCCTACACATTATTTCTCGATAAAGCGACCGGTACCGTACGGTTAACCATTGCAGATTCGCCGGAAGAGCAAACCCGCGATGTGGTAGTCAAGCCGATCGCAAATGAATTGAAGGTGCGTTTGAAAGCCTGGATCGATCATAACCGGAGTGTGATCGACAAAGCTTCCGGTGGTAAGATCGGTTACATCTATATGTCGGATATGGAGGGGATGGGTATGGAGCAGTTTATCCAGCAGTTTTATCCACAGATCCGGAAGGAAGGCCTCATCATTGACGATCGCTACAATGGCGGTGGCGAGATCGATGAGATTGTGTTGGAGCGCTTACGGCGGATCTTGATCGGAATGGGAACGAACCGTCAACGAGACGCCGAGACTTGGCCGGCCGAAG
>DASUWQ010000547.1:0-8508 GCA_036378375.1 Chthoniobacterales bacterium | reverse complement strand
TATTTCGCTTCAGGGTGTGGACAGACGAACAAGATGCAGCGGTTACCAAAGCGAAGCAGGACTGGGCATTCCCACATGTTGCAATTCGAGCCAATCACCCCGCTCAAAACGGGTCCGAGATATTGCCACCGCAGTAAATCCTCGGAGTCGTAAAGTAAGACGGCTCCCCCTTTTTCTCGCAATCCGGTACCGATCACCAAGTACCAGCGCCCGGATTCCCGCCATACAAAGGGGTCGCGGAAATCAGCCGATGGATGCCCGGTAATGGAGGGGAAGCCGGTCAGCTCCAAGCTGGACGGGGGCCTGTCGATAACCGGAGTTTCCAGCTGTTGCCAGTTGATGAGATCGTCGGTGCTTGTTGCCACGCACACGGTTTGCGGGTCGATGCCTGTATAGAAAGCCGTGGGAGTGCCGTTATTGTTAACCACACAGCCCGACCAGCATCCCTCTTTATCGGGGCCGTCTCTCGAAGGCGTGAGCGCAACCGGGCAATCTTGCCAATGTACCAGATCTGAGCTAACGGCGTGTCCCCAATGGATACTGCCCCAGAACGCACCCTGGGGATTATACTGGTAAAACAAGTGATATTTGCCTTTCCAGAAGAAACAGCCATTGGGATCATTCATCCAATTGGCCGGAGCGACGAAATGATACAGCGGTCGATGAGGATCGTTCGCTAGAGCCGAGCGCAGCGCGCTGAGTTCCGCCGCACTCTTTGCGACGGGATCCCTAGCAAAGGGTTCCTTCATCGTCCAACCTGGCTAATGTCGTAACGCCGCCGCAGAACTAACGCCTGCTCGATATTCCGCCGGGAGTACTCGCGAGTCCGCTCGATCTTTTGCCGGATATGCTCTTCTCGTTCCGATTGATATTTGCAGAATCGCTCTTGAGCCGCCTCCAGTGCTCGGCGTTGGTCATCGGACAGAGCAGCCGGAGCTCGAGACTCCCGCGCACCGGCTTTTGGAGGCGCGATGGGCAGCCGATCGACTGCAGGCACGATCGTTTTTACGGGTGATGGGAGGGTTTGGTACCAGTACGCCGTCGAACTCCAGTCATCTGCCAAATGGTTCGCATGACCGTGTTCGAACGTCACCCTAATCCGCTCGGAAAAATGGATCGGGTCCACCAGGTGAAAGCGATAGCTCACCTGGTAACCCGGTATAACGCTCTCGTGCAGTGCCGAACCATTCATGAGAAAGGCATTATCCTGCATCCCCCAGGCGTGATTGAAGTAATCCTCCGAGCCGGTGCCATGGAGGCTGGGCGGCCACTCATCGTCGTCGATAAAGATCATCTCATCGCCTTCACCCCACCAGCTTCCCTGAAAGTGCTTCACCGACAGATTACAGCCGACATAATGCCCTGCCCCTAATGTCTCCAGTACGACATAGTTACCGGCACCATCAAGGTGCGCGATGTTAGTCTCAGGGCTATTGACCTGCAGTTCCGGAGCCCAACCGGTACAGGGATTCTCGCGGCGCCAGTGTGCATGGAAATACACGACGGGCTTGGCGATTGGCTGAGGATACAGTTCGTAATCGACGTAAAAATATTGGCCGTAGGGAATATCATTCTGATTTTCGATAACGATTTTGGCCTTGGTCTGGAACGGCATTGGAAAATAACAGTTGAGTGCCGCGCTACCACCAAATCGATGACGCTCCTCTGGCTTACTGGACACCGTGATCGGGAGTGACGAAAAATTACCTGGAATGGAATGCCCAATGCAAAAAAAATCGCCCAAGGGCACCACAACGCTTGGATGATCTTGCTCGTCCCAAAAAATCTTAAAAATCACCTTGCGATAGTAAAACGGATCCGGTTCCTCCCAGTTGACACCCAGTGCGTTGTGAATTTCAAATACCGGGGCAACATAACTGCCGAGTTGCGGATCAATCAGGCCCGGGCCAATCAGACGCCGGCAAAATTGGGTCATCCAGAGGTGGGTAATACACCCCGGACCAATCAACTCGGCCAGTATTACTTCTTCCCCGGGCGGAATCATCCAATAGTCCTGATTTTTGCCGCTTTGGTCCCAGCTCGATGCCCGCCCGGTCCGGGCGGATCTTAACCTTCCGATGTCTTGCAAGAAACCACTTAGTTGTTGGTTAATCATATGAGATTACAGATCCTGATTCAGCCCTTGATGGCACTGCCTACCATCCCCGAAATGATGTAGCGCTGCGCTACCAGGAATAGAATGAGAAGCGGGCATATGGCCAAAACCACGGCCGCCATGATGACCGAGACGTTGCCGCTACCATAAACGTTACTGAGAGCAAACATTCCCAAAGGCAAAGTCATTTTTTCCCAGCTGTTTAGAAAAACCAGCGGCAGAAAGTAGCTATTCCACGTATTAACGAACGTGATGATTCCGAGAGAAGCTAAAGCGGGCTTCGCCAAGGGAAGTGCAATGCGCCAGAATATAGCAAATTGGGTTGCTCCGTCGATTCGTGCCGCTTCAACTAACTCGCGTGGAACCGTGAGAAAAAATTGACGCATCATGAAGATACCGAAGGCATTCGTGGCAAGAGGTAAGATGATCGCCCAGTGCGTGTCGACGAGGCCGAGAGACGACATCATCAGAAACAACGGCACAATCGTCACCTGCATCGGCATCATCAGCGAGGTCAGGAGAAGCGCGAATAATCCGTTGCGACCTCGAAAGCGAACATGAGCAAAGGCATATCCTGCCATCGAGCAGGTCAGTAATTGCGCGAGCGTCACCGTCCCAGCGACTTCGAAACTGTTCCAAAGAAAAGTAGCAAAGGGCACATTCGACTGAAATAACGTGAGGAAGTTTTGAAAGTGCCAATCTTTCGGGAACCAGTTTGGTGGGAGATCAAAAGCTCGAGCTCCGGATGTCAGCGAAGTCGTAAACATCCAGAGGAAGGGAGCCACCATCGGGACACTACCCGCCACAACGATGACGGTTTCGATGATACCCGAAAGCTTCGCCCCGGAAATGGGCTTTCCCGTTTCGGGTCTAGGTTCGACAGCAGTTTCAGCAAGCTGGTTAGCCATAATGCACCCAGCTACGGCTACCCCACAATTGCAGCAGAGTGAGCAGTCCGATGAACCCAAACAACGTCACGGCGATCGCCGAGGCGTAACCCATGTCGAAAGAGCGAAACGCCTTGTCATAGAGGTACATGACAACGCTCCGGCTGGCATCGCCGGGTCCCCCGTTGGTTAGCGCTACCATGGAGTCAAATTCTTGCAGCGTATTGATGCTGGTGATCGTGACGTTGAATAGGAGCACCGGCGTTAGGAGCGGAATCGTAATTCGAAAGAATGCCGTGACCGGCATGGCGCCATCTATTCTCGCTGCCTCGTAGATCTCCCTAGAAATGTTTTGTAATCCCGCCAGCGTCGTCAACATGGTAAAGCCAACATTCTTCCACACGTAAACGAGAATCACTGACCAGAGCGCCCAGCTGCTGCTCGTTAGCCAGGCGATCGGCCGCACGTGGAAGAAATGTAAATAGTAGTTCACTACCCCCAGATCTCGGTTAAAGAGAAACTTCCAGACCATGGCGGCGTAGATCATGCCGACCAACACCGGGAAAAAATACGCAGTGCGGAGCGCGTACTTGAGGGGCCCGGGCAATCGCTGGTTTACCGCCACCGCTAAAAGGACGCCGAGTGAGACAGTGATACTTACTGAAGCGAGAGCGAAGAACGCGGTGTTCCGGTACACGGTGGCCAGCCTGGGATCGGCAATCAATCTCGCATAATTGCCAAACCCATTCAGGCGCGGTGGACTGAGCACATCATAGTGGGTGAAACTAAGCCCGATGGCGGCGATTAAAGGTCCCAGAACAAATGCGAGATAGCCAACAAGGCTCGGTCCGACAAAGAAATAGCCGGCAAGCTTTTCTGAGACTGCCTTTCTCACTGGCCTTCGGCTTCTTGTTGCTTCATGGCTTCGGTTAGCTCTTGGTCAGCGGCTTTCAAGCCGTCCTCAGGTGTGACTTCATTTGCCATCACCTGTCCGAGGTGACGCATCAAAATCCGTTCTACCTCCGCATAGTTAGCGGGAGCTTGAACCGGCGCCGCGTGCGCTAAGCTCTTGTAGAAAAGAGCTGCGTGTTCCGGGTGGGCAAGAAATTCGGGCGATTCGGCTACGCTTCTTCTAGCGGGGATTGCGACGCCCAAACCGGCCGCCTGCCGTTCGCTCTCTTCACTCACCAATTCTTTGACTAGTTCCCAAGCCAACTCTGTTTGCTTGGTCTTCGATGAAATTCCCCAACCAGCCGCCCCAAAGTCCGTTTTTTGCTCCGCCTTCTTGGGCCACGGCACGACATCGTAGTCGTTAAATCCATTCGCCTTAAAGAATTGCATCGGCCAATGACCGCCGCCGGTCATCGCGATTTTGCCGGTGGCAAACAATTGGAACACGGCATTCGGGTCCGTGTTGGCGGGATCCGGTGAAACCTTGCTTTCGTAGACGAGTCCGTGAATAAACTTCACCGCTTGCAAGAATTTAGGGTCAGTGAGATTCGATTCTTTTAGTTCATTCTTTAAAGCCGATGTACCGTTCGAGTACCAGAAGGGTGTTAGACCGAAATTGAAATAGGGAATGCCAAATCCATATCGCTTGTCTGGTCCTTCCCCGGAAGTCAGACGCTTAGCCAGCGTGAGAAAGTCATCCCAGGTCCAATCCTCTGCTGGTGGACTGATACCGGCGTCTTTGAACACCTTGGTATTGTAGTAAATCATCATGTTATTCCAAGCTTCAGGGATTAGGTAGAGCTTGTCGTCCATGGTAAAACTCTTCAGTAGGACCGGATCGATTTCGCTGAGAATAGTCCCATTGCTCCCTCCCGTGAACGCATCAAGTGGAATGACCAGATGCTTTCTAATCGATAATTGCGCACCCTCGGTTGCGATGTGAATCAGGTCAGGCGCCTTTCCCGAAGCGACTTGGGTTACAAGCTTATCGATGTAATCCGCCCATGACGTGATCGGAGTGAATTGATCCGTCACTTTAACGTTTGGGTAGCGCTTATTGAATCTCGCAATGGTGGCGTCGCGAACTTGTTTGTCGTTGGCATCGCCAAAATCAAAAAGCACCAGCTCGGCCCTAGTGTTAGAAGACGGTGCATTCTCGGCCGCGACCACTGACACCCGACCTTGGCTGAAGGTGAACACTAAACCAATGAGTATCAACCGACACCATTGAAAACCACGGAATTTCGGGGTCGTCTCGTTCTGAAATAGCGGTGACGAAGAACAAGGAGGGGAACACATACCTGCGCCTTTACGCCCAATTGACAACGTTGTCAATTCCGGCCTAAAATCCTTGGCTTTTCGTCTCAAGCCCGAAGTCCAGCCGTCCGGAATGGACCTTTCGAAAACAGCGGCTCGTTGAGCTCGCCCTCGCTCTGTAGTCACTGCCAAACAGCCCGGGTGCTTTGGGCAAGCTGAATCGCAATGCCCTGTTTGAATTGCCTAAAAATTGAGTGTTTTTATTGCCTAAATAAAAAGATTTAATACTGTCGGAAGTGGCTCGAGACCGAGCGAACAGCTGGGTTCTGTTCCTCACAGGAGATCTTGAATGTTCCATCAAGTCCTCAATCCTGCTGGTAATCTGGCGTTGACCTGGTTGGTCGCGCTTATGCCGGTAGTTGCGCTTCTCGTGCTGCTGGCTGTCTTTCGCGTTTCCGCTTGGCTTTCCACTTTAATCGGCTCTGCCATTACATTTCTACTTGCGGTTTGGGTCTGGCAAATGCCGTTCGGCGATGGTGTCCGAGCTTATCTGTACGGCTCCGCTACCGGTATCTGGGCCGTCGACTGGATCACCGTCTGGGGGGTTATCTTGTTCAACACGTTAGTTGTGACCGGCGTGTTCGAAAAATTTCGGCGCTGGCTAGTTGCTCAAGGAACCGCAGACGTTCGCGTTCAAACGATGCTGTTTGCTTGGGCATTCGGAGCATTACTAGAAGGTTTAGTCGGCTTCGGCTACCCGTGGGCATTCGTTGCCCCGATCTTGATCTCTCTCGGTATCCCGGATCTCGATGCAATTCGAGTCGCTGCTATCGCCAACAACGCTCCGGTTTCTTACGGAGCACTTGGCGCTCCCATTATTGCTTTAGCCGCGGTAACCGGACTGCCCCTCATGCAGTTGTCCGGTTCAGTCGGCCATATCGTTGCCCTACTCGCGCTGCTTCCGCCGTGGGTCTTAATCTACCTCGTTAGCGGAAAAAGAGGATTTCGAGAAGGCTGGCCGCTGGCCATTGTCGGTTCTCTTGGCTACATCGCCGGTCAGTACCCAGTCGCGGTTTACCTGGGACCATACCTGCCGGATGTATCCGGATCGGTTGTCTGTTTTGCTGCGCTCCTGATCTTGCTCAAGTTTTGGCGGCCAAAAAACGTGCTCAGTTACGGCGGTGTCGCTGTCTCAGAGGCCGATCAAACTCGGTTCGCCGGCTCAAGAGAACGTTTGCCCCAAAGGGACGTTTTCCTGGCTTGGCTGCCGTTCTTTGTCCTGCTGGTCATCGTGGTTCTCTGGACCGGACCGTGGTCGCTTCTGCCTAAATATGTGCCCTTTAAACTTTCGGTTGAGGCTGCCTCTTCGATTGCTGAAGGAAAGACAGTCTCGGCTGCCTTCGCTTGGGGACCGTTTTCTGGTGGAACCGCAATCATGGCCTCTTGGATCGTGATCGCTTTGCTTCTTAGACTAAACGGAGCTCAGTTCGCGGAAGTCCTTAAGAAGACATGGCATCAGATGTGGGGTGCATGCCTGGTTGGAGTCTTTATTTTTGGCCTCGCGTTCGTATTCAATTTTTCGGGTATGGCCGGCTCGCTTGCGTTCGGTTTCTCCAAACTCGGCGCTTGGTTTATTGTGGTCGCTCCGATTCTAGGTTGGATTGGCGTTGCTCTCTCCGGCAGCAACACGTCGACCAATGCGATGTTTGGCGCATTCCAAGCCGCGGTTGGCAAATTGTTAGGTTTCCCCGCGCTGCTATTGCCAACCTTGAACTCGGTTGGGGCTGAAGTTGGCAAACCGGTAGCGCCGCAAACTGCTAGTGTCGGCGTATCAACGAGCCGGTTTGTTCGCAATGAAGGCGCAGTTATTCGGCATAATATGGCCTGGACAGTAGTCTTATTGCTTTACCTGATATTGATCGGAGTTTTGTTCTACCTGTTTTTCCCTCGGGCAATGACCCCGAGTTAGCCGGCGAGATAAGCGCGATTCTGCACTAGGCATATTAATCGTGCTCGTCCTCGTGCTCGGAAGGGTAGTACGCGGAGAACAGTAGAAATGGCCGCAACAAACGTCGTCCCGCAGGCTAGGGCCTATGTCAGTCAAGAAAGAGTACAAAGAACGCAAAGAAGAAAGAATTCGGAGACACCCTTACCCGCTGCGACGGCCACAGATGCTAACCCATGGCTTTAGCCGCTTAGGCGCGAAGATAAGCCAGAATAGCCGCGAAAAGGCACAAAATGCGCAAAAAATTACGAAACCAATCGACTGAAGATCACAAAGGGCGCAAGCGCATAGGACTACGATTTGGGTGCTCTGTCTCTGAGGCCTTTGGGGCCTTGCTGTGAATTAATCTGGTCTCCGTTTTCCCTTTTTTGTGCTTTTTGTGCCTTTTCGCGGCTATCCCTGTCTTTATCTTATCTTATCTTAGCACCTTTGGGCTTTAGCCCTGGATTAGCATACGTCAAAATCGCCAGGTTGAACTTTCCGGTTCACTCCCTCGCTTCGAGCCATTCCGCAGTCGTGATGAATTTCTGGTTGCTCTTTTCCATCGCCATCTCTGTCCAGTAGGCTGTGAAATCAGGCAAAGTTTTTCCATTCTTGTTTCCGCCTGACATGGTGTGTTTTCCAGTGATGACGCCCGGATACGATACTGCATGAAGAATTAGGAGCTGCTTCGTTGCCTGCAACCGCCTAAGCAGCTCAGGACCTTTGAACTCGCTCGCTTCGGCCTCGCCTGCGAAGGCATGGATGAGAACCCTGTACAGATGAGCGCCACCCTTAATCCACACCTTATCGCCCTTGCGATATTCCGTCTTTAGTGTCGCTTTCATGCGTGTCATCCTTTCCACGGGGGATTCGACTCTAACACTACCCTTGGGCGTGAACGTAGCTGTACACGTCCTTTTCGACCAATAAGAAACGTCGACCCTATCAATCTCGTCCGCAATCGTTATTCTATGATCCACCCAATGAAACGCAAGGTCGCTGCCGTCCATACCTTGAAACAGGCCAGGACCTACATCTTACAGGTCGGTATATGCGGCATTTTCTCCGACGCCGGAGTGGGTATGCCGAACCTATGGGAGGTGGTCGATTTGCCTGATCGGCAACCGGAAGAAAAGGGCTGGGGCCAAAAAATCATTGCGATCTGGCGATGGAAAAATGAACTACCGGCCATGTATCCCGCAGAGATCTTCTATGGAAAGATTCCGCCTGGTCGGGCCGTATTAATGAGTATGGATTACCTCCGTATGGAACACTATTCGAAACATCATCGGCCACTGAGGCAATGCAGC
>DASUWQ010000546.1:0-17968 GCA_036378375.1 Chthoniobacterales bacterium | reverse complement strand
TTGGAGATCAGCCGGAGGTTCGATACTGGCCAACTTCTCCCGGATCGCCTGGTCCAGGTCTTGTTGCTCCTCGAACCACTTCCTGAGCTCGCTATCGCTCTCCATCTGGTTAAGCGCTTCGTGAAAAATCGGATCCGCCCCATCCCGGTCGCGGGACCGGTATGCTGATAAAATTTCTTTGGCGGCGTCCGAATTCATGTCTTACAAGGCAGGTTCTTCAGTTGGGGCGAGGAATGATTTTGTTTGGTGAATCGGTTTTGGCTAACAGGGTTCTCAGTTGTTCCTTACCTCGGGACAGCCGGGACATCACCGTCCCGATGGGTATATCCAAGGTAGCGGCTATCTCTTTATATGAGAGATCTGCCAGGTAAAATAATTCCAGAACCATTCGATAACTCTCATCAACCCCAGCTAACGCCTCCATAACCGTGGCGGCGTCAGACGCCTTCAGTACCCCGGAATCGGCAACCAATTCGTCTTGATGTTCAGGTTTTAGCTCGACCTCCGGATGAGTCGATTGCGAACGTAAACCCCGCAAAAATTCCCGGCGCAGCGTCGTAAACAACCAGGACTTTATCTTGGTGATATCTCGGACCTGGGCTTGTTGTTTGGCTAATATTAAAAACGTTTCTTGAGTGAGGTCAGCCGCCTGGGTTTCGTTCCGGCTCAAGGAAAAGGCAAACCGGTAGAGCGGCGAGTACAACTCAGAAACAATACTCTCCAGGTCTAGTTCGGTTCCCACTAGCGAGCATTTCGCACAAATCCGGCGTGGGTTCTAGCATCGGTTTTACTACTAACTTCACGCTAGAGCCACAATACCGGTCGAGGGATTTGTGCGAAATGCTCGCTATGGCAGCAGAATAGCCCGTCTACGCCGGGCTATTCTACTGCGTTTGGGAAATACTTAAGCTCCCTATGGAAGCCTCTCTTCAGCCCAGCAGCCAGGGGATCCGGCGAACGCCGGATCCCCTGGCTGCCCATAGCCTGCAATGCTTTCCAAGGCGGGCGCCTGGGAAAGCATTGCAGGCTAGTGTGACCGAAATGTTGCAAAGCTTTGATTGCTGAAGGGTAACGGCCTGACTTCACTTACCGAACAGTGACCCAAGTTGTTATTTCTTTAGCCGTGGTTGCTTTGGCCGGACTCCTTCTCTGGGTCTGGTTTCTTGGTCTATCGCCGTTACGTCATGTGAGATCCGAGGCCAAAAGACGGCGATGGAGCCTGGAAGAAGATAACGAAGGGCTTTGGTATCGGTTAACCGGGAATAAGGCAGGTAGAGCTTGGTTAGCCGAATGGAACGGACGTGGTCCGCGACCTTACATCGAATTATCTGTGCCCGACGAGCCTGCAATTGATAGTTGGTGCTTCATCACAACCAAGGAGCGGCATTCGGGCGAACCACCACGGTTTCTCGCCGGTACCTTTATCGGTAAATCCGAGCCGGAGTGGTTTGCCGAATGGATGCATGCCAAGGTAATCGACACCGGGCTTCCGGAGTTTGATAGTCATTTTGTAATAGCAGGATCGTCGCCTAGCGTGCGGGACCAGCTTCCCATTGAACTGTTGCAAAGGCTGGGTGAACTACCGCCTCCGCTACTGAGCAAGATCTTCGTGATTCGGGGAAAAGGGAAATTGGTGTTTCACGTTGAGGAAACCCGCCGGGCTGATTCGTTGAGCCTGATCGAGCGGCTGATGCTGTGGGCGAATTCAGTGAGGGCGTAAGGGGCAGGAGCTAGAATCTAGGAGCTAGTAGAGACAGCGGCCCCATGCCGGCGTTCCGTGAAACGCCCCGATAGGACCCATAAGTCGTATGGGCTATCGGTCCCATTCGTTGCTAACACCCATCGTGATCCCATATCCCAAAGCGCTGGCAGCCGCCAAAACCCCTCCTAGCTCCTAGATTCTAGCTCCTTAAAAAATCCCTTTCCGTTTTCCGGTTCGGACCTTAGAGAATGACTTGCACATGAAGAAAAATGGTCATGATCCCCGTGAATTTTCGGCGCCGGTTGTTGATGGGCCTGAGCGCGCGTTCAGCCGAGGGATGTTATACGCCGTAGGGTTCAAAAAGGAGGACTTTAAGAAACCAATCATCGGAGTGGCTTCTACCTGGTCCGAAGTCACGCCGTGCAACGTTCATATCGACAAGCTTGCTCGCGAAGTCGTGCAAGGTGTTGACGGCGCCGGCGGCAAATCGATTACTTTCAATACCATCACCGTTTCGGATGGAATCTCTATGGGAACCGAAGGGATGAAGTATTCTATGGTTTCACGCGAGATCATCGCGGACTCGATCGAAGCGGTGAGCGCAGCCGAAGGCTTTGACGGGGTGGTAGCCGTGGGCGGCTGCGACAAGAACATGCCCGGCTGTCTTATGGCATTGGCTCGGCTCAACCGCCCGTCGGTTTTCGTTTATGGCGGCACGATTTTACCTGGTTGTTTGAATGGCCGTAACCTGGATATCGTTTCCATTTTCGAAGCGGTCGGAGCTCATTCCAGTGGCAAGATTTCGGATAAAGAACTGGAGGCGGTTGAATCGTGTGCGATCCCTGGACCTGGATCGTGCGGTGGTATGTATACGGCGAACACCATGGCTTCAGCGATCGAAGCTCTCGGAATGAGTCTGCCCAATAGCTCGGCTCAGGCTGCGATTTCCGAGGAAAAACTAGCTGACTGCCGGGCAGCAGGGGCTGCTGTCCTCAACCTGATAAAAAAGGGAATCCGTCCCTCCGATATCCTTTCCAAAGAATCATTTGAGAACGCCATGACCGTGGCCATCGCGTTAGGAGGCTCGACTAACGCGGTCTTACACCTGTTAGCGATCGCTCACGCTGCCGATATCCGGCTTAAGCTGGATGATTGGACTCGGATCGGGAAACGGGTCCCAGTGCTGGCTGATCTTAAACCCAGCGGCCGTTACTCCGTGTGGGAACTGGTGCAGATCGGCGGCATCATACCCTTGATGAAGATCCTGCTGCAGGAAGGCCTTTTGCACGGCGATTGTCTGACCGTCAGCGGCAAAACTTTGAAACAGAATCTGGCTGGTGTTAAGCCGTATCCGAAAGGCCAGGAGATTGTTCGCCCGCTGAAGAACCCCATCAAAGCTGAGAGCCATCTGGTGGTCCTTTATGGGAACCTGGCGCCGGAAGGAGCAGTGGCCAAAATTTCGGGGAAAGAAGGCCTAAAGTTCTCCGGCGTAGCCCGAGTATTTGAATCGGAGGAAAAAGCCTTACGCGCCATCCTGGATGACAAAGTCAAGAAAGGAGATGTCATCGTGATCCGATATGAAGGGCCTAAGGGTGGCCCAGGTATGCGGGAGATGCTTTCACCGACCTCGGCGATCATGGGGAAAGGGTTAGGTAAGGAGGTCGCCTTAATCACCGATGGCCGGTTCTCAGGTGGCAGCCACGGCTTCGTCATCGGTCACGTGACTCCGGAAGCATTCGTGGGCGGACCGCTCGCTGTAGTGAAAAATGGCGACCCGATCGCGATCGATGCCGAAAAACGAACGATCGATCTGAAGATCTCCAAAGCCGAGCTGCAACAGCGATTAAAATCCTGGAAACCACCGAAACCCCGCTATCCGCGAGGAGTTCTAGCAAAATACGCTGACCAAGTGAAGCCAGCCTCGCTGGGTGCTGTGACGGATTAGCGGTAGGGAACAGCTCCTGCTCATCTGAAGGAGCGAGGAGCTAGAATCTAAGAGCCGCGAGGGAAGTGCGATGCTAATGGCGAGAGGTGGGGAGACCGGTCGGCGCCCTTGCCCCGAAGGGGCAGAAGAGAACACCCCAGGGCTTCAGCCCAAAGGCGCTAAGATACGATAAAGACAGGGATAGCCGCGAAAGAACGCGAGGATCGCAAAATAAAAGGAATAGCCGCAGGTGTTGAACTGCGGCTAAGCTTTCACCTTGGTCACATTTCCCTTCTCGCTCCCTGCAAAGACAACCTCTGTTGTTGCCGTTTCATTTCGCGCAACTGCGACGGCTCCCACCGTCTTCAACCACCGAATCGTGCTATTTCTACAAATCCGTTCCAACCAATCTAACCCGTTCGCGGTCGCGTAAAACCGTGGCTGGATCCGGAGCTCTAGCCGCTCATTCTCGATCGCCTCCAACAAACCCCACCCCGGAGGCACTCTTTCAGATCGCACTAATCCGGCCGGAGCGACTAAAAAATGGAGGTTAGCCAACCGGTACCGGGTTACCCTCTCGAACTTCGTGTTACCTTCGAGTTTCCGCTGCAACGCCATGATTCTGCGGATAACCCGGCGATAACCGGCGTGCGGTAATGTTTCCGGATCGAACGGGTCCCACTCCGGGAAAAGCGAGCTCGACGTCCGGGCATTCGGAAAATGAACCGCTAGCAAACGTTCCAAGTGTTGCCGGCGCTCCTGGAGTCCCCGAAGTTCAGTCTCGACCGCGACGGTCTGGGCCGAATCCCGATTCAGATCCGGGCGGTTCTGTTTGCATTCAAAGAGAGCGACAATAGGAGACTCCTGATCTTTGGCCGGCCGATAGCCAGCCACGTCTACCCGATAGGGAGACCGCGGCGCTCGAACCTCGAACGAAATACAGTTAAAGCCCTGCTCATAAGCCCAACCAAGAGCCAGCCGCTTCAGGAGCCAATGCTCCTCGGTTTCATTTCGAGGACCGGGAAACACAGAAGCTTACCATCGGCCGATGAGGCCGTTCGGCAAGCCCAGGCCATGGAGCGTTGCCTTCCCGCGGCCGCGGCCGGACTAGCATAACCGGGTTGCGGCTACAGCGTGGACCACCACCCCGGCGGAGGGGAGCCGCATTAGAGAGGTGCCGCCTGCAGATTCGGAGCCGGTCTATCGCCTCTAGGTTGAAAAGAGGTGTCCGGCTGCGGCTCCCTTTAGGTGTGGCAGGTTCTACGGGCCCTTAGATCCCAACGTGCTAAACATCCGTCCCGTCCCGGGGCGTCGCGTCTATCCGAGCGCTATACCTAAAAAGATTCGTCGGCGTCGACGCCCGTGCGAGCTCTAGCCCGGAATGCAACGCCCCTCCGTCCGTTGTCCTTTAATGGCCATCGGGATGCCCGTATCTGGCTGGCTCCAGCCTTCCGGCCTCTTAGGTTGACGCGCATGCGCGGCTGCGGGACGAGGCCGACAGCCGCCGGCACCAAGGAGCGGTGCCTATATCCATGAAAACTCACTTCCGAAGCGAGTCTTTTCCTTCGCTCCCAAAAGAACCGACATACATGACCAGCTCGTCGTCCATGCGCATGTAATCGTAACGGGCTGGTACCGCGGTTACCGTGTAGAGCCGGCTATGGATCACCCGATGCCGGATTGCGTCATAGATGGCAATGACCCGGGTGGGCTGGTTCCCGTCATACTCGACCCCGTAGTGGCCTAACCGTCGGGCGGCCTTCGCGATAGAAGCTGGTTCTTTGGAGGCTTGCTCCGCGGTTAGCGGACCAGCATCTACCCCGATATAGCGGATCACATAGGCTTTTTGTACTACTTCCAATTTACCAGAGGTGAGAAAAGTCTCGGCAATCTCTGCAGCTGCTGACGCCTGCGACGAGGTAATCCCATAACGTCCTACGACCACGTTATTCGGGTCCTCAACCATGAACTTAGTCTTCGCAAGGACCGCAGGCGCCAGAAGAATCGTAAAAGCACAGAAGGCCACACGAAGTTTCATCGCGGCGAAGTCTAAATAATGTGCGCTTTCGGTGTCAACGCTAGCGTGCCGAATCGTTCTCCCACTCGTCGTCGTCCTCGTCCTCGAAAGGCGTGTCAACCGCGTGTGGCGTCATTGACCTGGTAAAAGGTGGGCATCGCCTCGGCTTTTTTGGTAGGGCGAGGCTCCCGAACAACCCTAAGACGCCTGCGGAGTCGTTCGGATGGAACCTGCGACCGGATCTGGTTAGGCCGAAAAACGCGCCGACTTGTCCGACGTAGCCTGTCCCGATGCATCTAACTGGCTGGTGATCAACTGGCGAAGTCGGAGCCGGTTAACGGTGGCCCAGCCCGCGGACAAACTCTCGAGGACGAGGACGACGAGTAGGAGGACGATTAACGGAGCCCTACGGCAAACAGCGGCTCATAGCTTCTAACAGCGTCTTAACCGTCTCGATCGTCTCATCTCCCATATTCGAAACCCGGAAACTTTTGCCTTTGATCTTCCCGTAGCCGCCGTCGATCTGGAAACCGAATTCATCCCTCAATTTTTTGGTAAACTGGGGAACATCGATCTCTCGATTGTTCCGTATGCAGGTGAGGGTCACGGACCGAAAACCGTCCTTGGCGAAGAACTCAAAACCGTTCTCTTTCACCCATTCATGCACGATGGCATTCGTCTCGCGATGGCGCCGGTAGCGATTCTCCAGACCTTCATCGAAAATATCTTCCAGCTTGGAACGCAGCCCAAAAATATGAGCGATACTCGGGGTGCTCGGGGTCATGAATTCTTCCCCGTTCTTTTTGAACTCCAAAAGATCGAAATAGTATCCGCGGCCCGAGACCTGGGTCGCTCGTTCCATGGCTTTATCCGAGCAAGCAAATAGCGAGAACCCGGGCGGTAAGGCCAACGCTTTTTGGCTGCCGGTGACCATCATATCGATCCCAAGCTCATCCGTCGGGATGGGCAACCCGGAAAACGACGAAACCGTGTCCACGATGAACATCACATCCGGATATTTCTTCAGCACCGCGCTGATCTCAGCCAACGGATTCATTAATCCGGTCGAGGTCTCATTATGAATCAAGGTCAAGGCATCGAATTTGCCCGTGGCTAGAGCCTGATCCACCGCGGCGGGATCTATGGGTTGTCCCCATTCAACCTGCAAAGCAGCCGCTTCTTTTCCGCAACGCTTGCTGACGTCGTACCATTTATCGGAGAAGGCGCCGCACATACAGTTTAGCACCCCTTTATTGACCAGGTTGCGGACCGCTCCTTCCATGATGCCCCAGGCGGAAGAGGTCGAGAGGTAAACCTGCTTGTTAGTCTGGAAGAGCGACTGCAGGCGCGGATGAATCTCGCGGTAGAGATTCTTAAAATCGCCGCTGCGATGCCCGATCATAGGTGTCGTCATCGCCGCAAATGTCTTCGGCGACACTTCGACCGGCCCTGGAATAAAAAGCTTCACTGTTTTCGTCATGATTTGTTTCCCCCTTCGTACGTTACGTCTTGTGAGTACCCTATTTCCTCCTGGAAGGCGTAATGTGGGGCAGGCGTGGAAAAACTCAAGGCCCGGTAGGGACGAGCTCCCGCTCGTCCGGTGATTGACTCGTTTAGCGCTGTCTTCCCGCGGCCGCGGGACGAGGCCGACCGGTCGGGCAGAATTCAGTTAATCGCTATTCCGACAGCACCGTGAGGCAGCGTTGGATAAAGAAAGTAATTAGAATCGCGAGGCAGCTGTCCTAATGGCCTCCGGTCGTTCGTTGTATCTATTGAAGTCAAACGAGCAACAAATCGAGTCAATAGAGGAGATAGTCATTATGGGGCAGCCAGTTGTACACTTTGAGATCATCGGGAAGGATGCCAAGAAGCTTCGGAGTTACTATGGCAACCTGTTCGGATGGGAATTCGACACGAGTGCCCCGGTCGCGGAAGCGATCTCGCAGCCGGGGAATTACGGGTTCATCAACCGATACACCACGAGCGATGGGACGGGTATCCCGGGTGGGGTGGGCGGAGGCGGCGATCGCGACGGTTACGTGATCTTTTACGTCGGCGTTCCCGACGTCGAGGCAGCACTCCATAAAGCCGAGAGCCTTGGCGGGACGCGCCGAATGGGCCCCGAAAGAAACCCGGGGGCAGATCTCGTTGTCGGCCACTTCACGGATCCAGAAGGTCATTTGATTGGCCTCGCCGGGCCAAGGTAGAGCGTCGGCCACCTCTGAGTAACCATATGGGATCGATACGACATCAGGTGTCGATACGCGTGCCAGCCACGGATCTGTATCACGCAATCAGCACAGAGACGGGGATCGGTAGTTGGTGGGACAAACCGGACACGGTCAGGTCAGAAGCGGGCACGGTGCTGGAATTCCGTCCCGGGCCGGGCCACGGCGTCCTGAAAATGAAGGTGCTGATAAACACTCGGGATCGACACGTAGAGTGGGAATGCATCAGCACTCATGCTAAAAGCAGCCCTGCCTCCGCTTGGACCGGCACCCACGTCATTTTCGAAATCTCTGAACAGGATGGAACGAGCGTCCTCAACTTCCGTCACACGGGCTGGGATGAAGACAACGAGTACTTCGCTTTCTGCAACTACAACTGGGGGGTGGCGTTACAGAAGCTGAAGCTGCACTGCGAATCGCGGAATAGCTAAGACAGAAGGGAGGAACCGATGAGCAATGACCGCTTTGTTTATGTTGCTTATATTCGAACGAGCGTAACGCTTAGACAAAATGTTGTTTACTAAAAGTTGACCCTAGTTCTTGCCCTCTTCTTTTCTTGTCTAGCCAACCCCCTTCCAATTAGTCGCCAGTCCGATAGCTGCATTGTCCTCGGGACTACCCAACCAATAACCGTACTCCTGAACCAATTTGAAGAATTGGTCCTTCTCCGTACCCGCCGCCGTGGTGTTGGCCGCGGACGATGCCTTTTGGAGGAACACGCCCATTCTTACGGTGGTTGCGATAAGGAGAGAAGCGCCGGATTCAGATGCGTTGCGCCAGGCGTGTCGGGTATTACCAAGCACGTCAACGAATTCGCCTCGCTTCAATACTTGCCATGACGTTCCGTCGTAGAAGTTCATTTCTCCTGAAAGGACATAGAAGGTTTCGCGATCGGCATGGCTGTGAAACGGGACGATAGCGCCGGCCGGGACTTCGCCGATGAGCAAACAATAGTCATCCGCGGGGAGAGATAAACTAGTGAGATACTGGTTACTCGGACGCAGATCGTTCGAGTGGCCGCTGTAAACGACACTTTTACTAACGTGATCGGACTTATGCATACTTTCCACGCGGTTTTCCGTGAACCTTAGAGTCCGGCCTTTGCAGGTTTCCTTCTTTTGTCCGCGCTGACGCATTTGTTGATTGAACGCATCTGGATCCGACTCGTTGGACTAAAATTCAGATTCTATCCTTCGTTACCTTCGTTTCCTTCTGTAAAAAAATCTGTCTTGGAGGCCTTTGTGATCCTTCCGTAATGGGGAGACTCTGGGTTGTGGCCGGGCTAGCTACCTAGCGGCGCCTTTATATCGGACTAAGCACTGCCTTGCTCTGGTCGCGGACGCGATCACTGCCGAAATGGGTAATCAGCTTTGCTTTTACCTCCCTGAAAATCCGTCGACTGAGTGCCGACGCGCCAACTGGTGTGGGCCCACTGATATCGAGCTCCAAACGATTGGGATTGGTATACTGCCAAAGCAGAATGAACACGAGACCAGCGGAAAAGGTACCTGTCTTGCCGCCCTCGTACGAGCCTATCATATCGGCGCTCACGAGTTTCTGAGACTCGAGGTCGTAAGCTTTGGCAGTGTCTGCCAGCACCTGTTTCACGTAGAGGACGTCGGTCGAGTCAATCAAGAGGCCGCCGCTTTTCGGGCATACATCTACGACTTGCCTTTCTACACAGCCGGTTAGCGTCAAACTGACTAGCATCACGATCAGAACGGCACCGGTAAAAGTTCGCATTTTGCTTTAGTGACGTGACGCTAACTATTCCGGTTCTTAAAACCTAAAATTCACAGTTCGGGAAGATCACAAAGGCCATAAAGACAGAGCAAATCTCACGCAAAGACGCCAAGGCGCAAAGATTTAAGACAAATGTGGACTCAAACAGGCAGGACTGAGCTGACGATTTCGCTTTCTACTCTCTGATCGTTTTTCTCCGTCCTAAAAAACTAGGCGCAGAACCGTTAAACGGGAGCTGACGGAGAAAACAAAGATCTCTGTTGCCCGGGTTATCTTTTGTTCAAACTCTGTCTTCTCTTTGCGCCTTGGCGGCTTTGCGTGAGAATTTTCTGTCTTTGTGACCTTGGTGATGTTCCGTCCTGTGATTTAGGTTTTTAACAGCGGGAGAAGCATGCCGAACCCTGCGACTTCACCGATTGACCTTCCGCCATCCTAGGTTAACCTTCCCATCCTTCAATCCGGTGTATTTGCGCTCGTAGCTCAGCTGGATAGAGCAAGGGATTTCTAATCCCTGGGTCGCAGGTTCGAGTCCTGCCGAGCGCGTTTGGAATAGGGGAGTTCTTCCTGAACTTGCACAGTGCTATCAGTTGATGGCGACCGACGCGCAAGTCGTAGAAACAATTGAAGGAGTGGTTGCCGGGAGGATTTCTGAAGAAGAACTGATCTCATTCTTTGAAGCGCACACTGAGGCGAGTGCCTAACGTCCGGATTGCGATGCACGGCCGGCCGGCCTGTGCTCAGCGAACTTTGAGTTGTTGAGGAGAAATCTATGACTCACGGATCGAACACCCACGCGCTTAATCCCGAGCTCACCAATGAGAAGGTCGAGAGGATCTATCACGATTGGGATGCTGCTCTCGCCCGCCTCGAAGAACTGCCTCCGGAAAGATTAGACGAGGGAGTGGAGGGGCTGCTGGCTCTTTACGCTGAAGACTCGATCATCGAGACCCCGCTGATTCCCCATTTGATGGGGACCGAACGTGGTATCTGCCGAGGACATGAGGAGATGCGACCGTTTTTCCGGGAAGTCGGCCGGCGCAAACCCAGTATTCGCAAGTATTACCGAAAGGGTTATTTCACGGACGGAAAGAAGCTGATCTGGGAATATCCCCGTCAAAAACCGGACGGCGAGCAAATGGATTTCGTGGAATCGATGGAATTGAACGCTCAAGGTCTGATCCAACATCACGCCGTGTATTGGGGTTGGCGCGGAGTGAATGTGATGCTTGCGGACGCGTACAGACGCTAGACAGAAAAGACTCGGTAGGGAGAGCGCCTGCTCATCCGTGGGAGTTTGCGGGACCGATCGGCGGGCGAGTCATGCAAAAGATGAAAGCCGGTTCAGTGCCTGAACCGGTACGGTTGGCGCAGAAGCTGGAGTCGCCATCTCTAAAGCAGCTAGCCCGAGGTCTGAATGCGGGACGGCGTTGGTAGTGGATTGTACGACGCCAATCGGCGCGACCCATGGTTTTAGGGGTCGTAACCATTGTAATTGCTAGATGAGATTATCGCTTAAGGGTTTCCTCTAAAATGGGCAGCTCTCACCCCGGTCTCAGCAGGTTAGCGTATCCGGGAATTCTAGTTCTAATAGTGCTTCTGACGGCTCCGCCCACGAATGGCTGACCGAGCGTTCTTGGTACTGTTTGCGCTGTAGCCTCGGAATCTGACGGTTATACTTCTTTCATCGCCGGCGAAGGAGGATCCATTCGCGGTTGTTCTATTTCCCGCTCTTTACGGGTCGCAAAACGAGGAGGCCAATCGAGTTGCTGGTTTTCGGAATGGGCTCGTAGCAAGGCGTCGGTACACAACTGGAAAAAGTGGCTGCGATCTTTGAATCCGAATTCTCGAACTACCCGTTCGAGCCGTTCTAGGTTCTCAAGCCGAACACTAGTGGTCCGTTTTGGTTTCTGTTGTAACCTCGCTGTTGAAGAATTTTCCATGGCTAAGATGCTTCTCACGCAGCACTTCGCAGTGAGAAAATGGGGCCGCCTTTCGAACAACCGTGCGATGCTACCGGGTAGTACCGCGAAGGGCAATCCCAATATTAATGTTACAAACATGAAATTAGGGAGCAGAATCGTAACAATTTTGTAACATGATTTTCTGTTTGCGAGGAGGGCCTCCGGATCGTATTAGTCGGGGGATGTTCGTAAACCTCACCAAGTATATGGCCAACCAGTGGTGCGACTTTGCCCAGATTTGCGGCAACAGGCGCGCTCACCAGCTTGGCTGGATGGCCGGGCGGTAGGTAAACGAAAATCCGAAGCTAACGATTTTTTTTAACCCACCGCCGAGTTCGCGGTGGGTTTTTTGTGAAACCGCGGGGCTCTGGCGGAGTAATTGGAATGGAGGATAAGGTGTTGGAGACCCAAACGTTTCATCTGAACGAAGATCAACGGGAAGCAGCTTTGTTGCATGCTTATATGGAGCTGCAACTGCCGGTTGCGTCCGCCAAGCGAGCCGCCCAAGCGGATATGGTCTTGCTTGACGAGTGTTACTCGGTTGCGGACCCTGCTTGATGCTCTTGTCTGATTCGCTTTCGCTGGTGGCGACGAAGCTTGTACGTCGCCTCCGGGAGAGCGGCTTTATCGCTTATTTCGCCGGCGGTTGCGTCCGGGACGCGCTCCTGCGGAAACAGCCCAAAGACATCGATATCGCGACTGATGCGGAGCCGGATGAGGTGCAGAAGCTGTTCGCCCGCACCGTCGCGGTTGGGGCTAAATTCGGGGTTGTCCGGGTTTTGGAGGGAGGATTCGAGTTCGAGGTGGCGACCTTCCGATCCGATGGTGTCTATCTCGATGGCCGGCGCCCGGTTTCAGTCACTTTTTCGTCCCCGGAAGAAGACGCTAAACGCCGTGATTTCACCATTAACGGCATGTTCTATGATCCGGTAGCGGATCAAGTCGTCGACTTTGTCGACGGTAAATCGGACCTCGAACATCGGCTCGTGCGGGCGATCGGCGATCCCAATGAACGTTTTTCTGAGGACCATCTTCGTCTGTTACGCGCAGTCCGATTTGCGGCCGCTCTGGATTTCGAGATTGAACCCGCCACCTGGAAAGCAGTCACTGAAAAGGCGCACCAGATTAGAACCGTAAGCCACGAACGGATCCGGGATGAGCTCATGAAGATCATGGGAGATCCTCATCGGGTACGCGGACTCGATCTGCTCGATCAAAGCGGGCTTTTAAAGAACATACTCCCGGAAGTCAGCCAGATGCATGGTTGTGAGCAACCACCACAATTTCATCCGGAAGGCGATGTCTATGTCCATACCCGGCTAATGTTAAGTCTGTTGCCGGCCGATGTTTCCCCGCTGCTGGCGCTCTCCGTTCTCCTTCACGACATCGGAAAACCGGTTACCTACAGTTTCGATGAGGTCGACCAACGCATTCGATTTAATGGTCACGATCAGGTTGGAGCAGATATGGCGACCGAGATTTTGTCACGGTTCCGTTTTTCGAACGAAGAGATCGACACGGTGGTTGAGGCCATCCGCAATCATATGGTGTTTAAGGACACACCGAATATGCGGCCGGCTAAACTGCGCCGGTTCATGGGGCGCCAGAATTTTCCTTTAGAGTTGGAATTGCACCGGGTCGATTGCCTGGGCAGCCATGGAGATTTGCAGACCTACGACCTGCTGGTCAATAAGCAGAAAGAGTTTGAGAACGAACCGATCATTCCGCCTGCGTTAGTTACAGGACGTGATTTGATCGCGGTCGGCCTCAAACCTGGTCCCCGATTCGGTGAGATCTTGGAAGCGGTCCAGACCGCTCAATTGGATGGCGAGATTAAGGATCGAGCCGGAGCGCTCTGGCTCCTGCGGACCTTAGAACCATCGATTCCCGCGTCGGAGATAGAAAAGTTGGATCGGTAGGGATGAGCGAGTTCCGAGGTCCGGCCCTGGAGGGGAGCCGCTTTTAAACGTTACCCGTAACCTGATCTAATCGCGCAAACCAGCGTTGCATTGTCGAGTCGCTCATTGGCAGGCGGCTCCCGCTAACGTCCCAGGGTGTGAATAGTGACTGCCGCGCCGGTTGGAGGACGAATCAAACCCTGACTGCAAACAGCACCAGCAGACGTTTCCGGGAGCCGCCTGCTTGTCACATCCCAAGGCCGGGCTAACGCTGGGCTTCGAAGGGCATGCGATCGAATTAACTCCAGCGGCTCCCCTCCAGCCGCGTCGCCTAATTCGACGACGCGTACGAGAACGAAGGTCGCTACGTGGATTTCGACGTTCCCGTTACCGATCCCGGATGTTGCCGCCGGAAGGACATCAAAACCAAGAGGCCTGCAGCCACGCAGATACAACTGTCCGCTACGTTAAAAGAAGGCCAGGCGTAGCGTTGAATATAGAAATCGAGAAAATCGACGACTGACCCTTTCAAAATTCGATCTAACAGGTTCCCAATGATCCCCGCGGCGAAAAGGCTGAACGCAATTTTTGTAATCACACTCATCCGCTGCGCTTTATGGGGATTAAATTGATCCCGGATTAGCCAAAACAGGACGGCGGCCAGGGCTACCACCGCTAACGCGATGAAGAAGAAGTTGTTGCCTTGGAAGATACTGAACGCGGCTCCGGTATTACTCACATAAACCAGGTTAAAAAAGCCGGGAATAATCGGGACTGCAGTTCCGTAAGGAATATACGTTTGGATTAGCCATTTGGTTAGCTGATCGACCACAATCAGCGGGAGCGTAACCAGAAGCAGGAACTTCATTTGCGAACAGTTATTTCATCGACGACTTCCGCACAACGATCGCAGAGGGTTGGATGCTCCGCGATAGCGCCTACCATCGTGCGATGACGCCAACAACGCTCACAGCGTTGTCGCTCGGTCTTGGCGGCAGTGGCCGTCGGCTCACCTTCTCCCACGGACAGACCCAGATGGCTCAGAATCAAAAATTCCTCGATATCCTCCAGCTTCAAACGATGGAGCCGGTCGTCCGCCGGCAACGAAAGTTGTACCTTAGCCTCCAAATTGTTGCCGATCAGTTTCTGTTGGCGCGCGGTTTCTAAGGCACGCGATACTACGTCACGCGCGCGAAGCAGCGCTTCCACATCTTGAACCGCTTCGTTGTCCAACTTATTGGAATCCGGTTCGGGAAACTGCTCGAGATGAATTGAGTCTTCTTTGCGGAAATAACCCCATGCCTCATCGGCGGTGAAAACCAGGATCGGCGCCAGCAGCCGGGTAAGCCGGTCAAAAACCCGATAGATTACCGATTGAGTAGCTCGGCGGCGCGCTCCATTGGGCGCATCGCAATACAGGCGGTCTTTGGTGATATCGATATAAAGGCTGCTGAGTTCAACCGAACAGAACTGATTCACCAAATAGTGAACCTTGTGAAATTCGTATCGCTCGTAAGCTTCGCGACATAGTCTCACCAACTCTTCGAGGCGGCTGACCATCCAGCGATCAACCATGGTTAGTTCGACTTTCTCGGACGAATTCGGGTCAAAGTCGTGAAGATTTCCTAACAGAATTCGCAGGGTGTTACGGATGCGGCGATAGGTATCAGTCAGTTGATCAAACAGCTTTTCACCAAAGGGAACTTCGTCCGCGAAATTGACGCTGGCGACCCACAGACGCACTAAATCGGCCCCATATTTCTTGACGAAATATTCCGCTTCGGTCGGCTTTGCGTACCCGCCTTGTTGAGACTTAGACAACTTTTGCCGGCTATCCACGTCGACTACAAACGCGTGGGTTAACACCTCTCGATACGGCGCTTGGCCATAGAGAGCGACGCTGGTCATTAGCGAGGATTGAAACCAGCCTCGATGCTGGTCCGTGGCTTCGATATAAACGTCGGCAGGCCAACGAAGGTCAGGCCGGCTCTTAAGCACCGCTTCGTGGCTGGTTCCGGAATCGATCCAAACATCCAGCGTGTCATTCCGTCGCGTCAATCCGCCGGGTAAATCGAGCTCCTTGGCTAGTTCCTCGTTACTAAGGGCGTACCAGGTATTAGTGCCTTTCTTGGCAACAAGATCGGCAAAGCGCCGGATCCAGACAGGATTCAGGACCGGTTTACCGTCTTGATAGAATACGGGTAAGGGTACGCCCCAGCTCCGTTGTCGGGAGATGCACCAATCGGGCCGAGATTCTACGGTCGCGTAGATCCGGTTACGTCCCCAGGCGGGCAGCCATTTCACCTGATCGATCGCGGCTAGTGCCGCCGGCTTGATGCTGTCGACCCGAATAAAGAATTGTTCGACTGCTCGGAATACAACCGGCGTTTTCGACCGCCAACAATGTGGATAGGAGTGGTCGTAATGTTGCTCGCCCAAAAGAACCTTTCGAACCTTGAGCAGCTCAATCACATCACCGTTTGCATCAAAAACATATTTGCCGACCCATTCCTTAACGCCGACCTCGTCGGTATACCGGCCGTGATCGTCCACTGGAGAAAGCAACGGCAATTGATGCTTCACTCCGAGTTGATAGTCGTCTTCACCGTGACCAGGAGCCACATGAACACAACCGGTACCGGCATCTAAAGTCACGAATTCAGCGGTTAGAATCGTTCCTTCCCGATCCAAGAACGGGTGGTGATACTTCCAACCTTCAAACTGTGCGCCGGTGAGCTTCGCCAAAGGATCGCCAACCGGCTTCCATCCGGTGTTCTCGGAGAACGCACCGATCAAGCTCTCGGCCAGCAGTAACGTGGTCTTCCCCTGAGTCTCGGGGTGCTGAAAGTTCTGGACGACGTAAGTGATGTTTGGATGCACCGCAACGACGACATTAGCTGGCAACGTCCAGGGTGTGGTGGTCCAGATCGCAACGGAAGCTTTTCCGGCGAAAGGGCCACTGGTCAGAGCAAACTGCACATAGATCGACGGATCTCTGCGCTCCTTATATTCTACCTCGGCTTCAGCTAACGCCGTTTGCGCTCCGGTGCTCCAATACACCGGTTTCTTGCTTTGATAGACCAAGTTGCGCTCGACGATCGCCGCGAAGACCCGGAGAATGTCGGCTTCATAAGCCGGGTCCAGTGTCAGGTAAGGATGCTCCCAATCGCCCAAGACGCCCAAACGCCGAAACTGTTGGCGTTGGATATCGATATATTTGCGGGCGTATTTCTCTGAGCGCTCCCTTACTTCCAACGGAGAAAGTCCCTGCGATTCTTTTACCACCTTAAATTCGATGGGCAGACCATGGCAATCCCAGCCGGGTACATAAGGCGCCCGATAACCCGCCATCGCCCGGCTCTTCACGATCAGATCCTTCAGGACTTTGTTAAGCGCGGTCCCCATATGGACGTCGCCATTCGCGAACGGCGGCCCGTCATGCAGGACAAACAGGGGACCGTCTTTCGTCCGCTCCTGAATCTGCTCATAGAGCCCGTTTGACTCCCATTTCGCCAAAATCTCCGGTTCCCGGGTAGTGAGATTGGCCTTCATCGGAAAATCGGTTTTCGGCAGATTGAGAGTCTCTTTGTAGTTCATTTCGAAGAGCACGGAAGCTACCATTTTTTGCGTTGCACGCAAAGGGGGCGGAGAAGGTGTAACGTGATAGGTGAAAAGTGAAAAGCGAATCGGCGGCCTCGCCGCGTAATCGGTAGGGCGAGGCTCCCGCTCGTCCGGCGGGAATCCAATGCGGATACGTACTGGAGGGGAGCCGCTTTTGAACATTGCCCGTGACCTGAGCTGATCGCGCGAATAGCCGTTGTATTGCCGAGTAGCTAATTGGCAGGCGGCTCCCGCAAACGGCCGGGAGACGTGAATTGTGATTGCGGTGCTTGTTCGATCGAATCAACCCGTCACTGTAAACAACGTCAGCAGACGTTCGTGGGAGCCGCCTGCTTGTCACAACGCACGGCCGGGGTCACCCGCTGGGCTCCGACGGGCATGCGATCAAATTAACACCGGCGAAAGCGACTCCCCTCCAGCGCCGGGCTGAACGGGATGCGCTCCTACTCATCCGCATTGTTTCCACGACGCTCCTGGATAAGCAAGAGCTCGTCCCTAGCGAGGTCCTCTAATCCGCTCTCGCACCTCGTCCGGCGACGGTCCATCGATCTCCACCAGCTTTATCCGGGACTTTTCGCCGGCCCTAATTTGAATCTTTGTGCGCGGTAGACCGGTTAATTCTGACAAGTACTCTATAAGTGCGACGTTAGCTTTTCCTTCAACGGCGGGCGCTTTGATTTTCAGCCGGATCTCATCCTCGGTCCACGAGACGACCCCATTCTTTCGGGCATTGGGGGTGACGCGGACCTTGAGTCGGATTAGCATTATAGCAACTTATAGGAGAAGTTAAGGTTACAACCTAACTAACTATGAGATGGTCGTTTAAAATTGCGCGCATCGCAGGGATCGATGTCCGGATTCACGCTACCTTTTT
>DASUWQ010000545.1:0-16764 GCA_036378375.1 Chthoniobacterales bacterium | reverse complement strand
CTGGACTTGACCAACCTTTTACTGTGGCAGTAACAGTAGTAGCATCTTGATTATAAAACGGACCGCGCGCTTCTGTGAATGCTCCAGCACCTGACATAAAGGTAAAGCTCGCCCCGACAAGGCGCTGTCTGGTTCCAGTTGCTCCGACTTGAAGCTTAGCGGTCTTCTCGGAAGCCCACCACTTACCGTCAGGGCTTGTCGGAGTACGACCTTCCGCGCGCATACCATTGCGATTGTCAGTCGTGACCTGTTGTGAAATCCAATTGCCTGGTTCCCACTGGGGGACGGTCGTCGTATACGTAATAGTTGCGCTTTTTGCCGCCGAAACTGCGGTCAACGAAGATTCGCCTGACACCGTTGTCTTCTTGGCAGTGGTTTCGTTATTGATAGAAAACCCAAAGGCAACAACGCCGCCGAACAAGAGCAAGAATATTCCTAACTTAATATACCGGTTTGCTTTGTTGAAAAACGCCAAGCCAAGTATGCCGAGGCAGATAATCAGGAGCGCGAAAATGCCAAGAGAACTCATCGCAGCTGCTTTGATTATATCTGGAACACTCTTGATTCCCTCCTCCGTCGCAGAGCTGATGAGTAAGATCATGTGCTTAGGTCGTCTACTTATATAGACGAGCGAAAAAGCCGATTGGTTCCGCGTTCGGAATAGCCACTTGGCATCACTTCAGCAAAACGGTGGAATCCCCTGAGATCAGACAAGGGCAGAGTTGATAAAACGACCAGGGTGCTTCTGGAGATATCCGATCGAAGCGCAGAACAACATCGTATCGGGTTTCGTCCCATTGGTGAGGGAGATCTTCGATCTTCTGCTCGCCGGCAATCCCCGGTACGATTTTCTCCGTGATCGCTTTGTGCTCCCAAGAAATGAGCACTACGCCCGAACTATGAAGAACCTCAGAGACTAACTGGACTTCCTGGCCAACGGAATAACTGGTAATTGGGGTTATCTCCAAGCGTTCACTCAGTGGAATCACGGTCTGGAACGGGCGTTGGCTCGTTTCATCCAGGAAGGCGGCTTCCGGATTCGCCGCATAGATTGCCGAAGGCTTTGGGTAACTCTCTGCGCCCAGTGATGTTCCGAACAGGGCGGCCCAGGCTCCGGCGCGCTCCCAGCCTCGGAGCACTAGGGACTTTTCGTCCTCTTTGCCCTCCCGGGTCAGGCCGGATCCGGGCCACGTTTCACCCAGTTTCTCGGCATGCCGGATAATAAGGATCGTCAGAGGGAGAGGTGAATCGAGGCTCATCAGACTAAATTTGTCTCTCCTTTATTTCGTACGTGCTACCGCAAAAGGGCCTACTGGGAAAGCCACTCCGCACTGCTGAAGCCACGATAGTGGCACGGAGCGGAAGGCGCCCATTCAATTGAGCCCGCGCCAGAAAGTCAGATCTCGGACTTTTGGCGAATAACTTCGGCGATCTGCCGAGAAATTTCCAGGCCCGCGTCTTCAGGGTAAAGGCTTTGCTGGAGCGGTTTGGAGTTGCTGATGACCATTTGCGTTTGGAGCCGGCGATTCGGCGGGGACTTCGATCTCACGCCTCTCCAGTTTCACCGCGTATTCCTTCGGTTCCAATCGAGATCCGTGCGTATTCGCATAGACCTTGGTGAACTCCGCCCCGAAAAGAAGGATCTGCGCCGAGTAAAAAACCCAGATGAGCAGGGTCACTAGTGACCCGGCCGCACCGTAAGCTGATGTACCCGCTCCGCTAGCCAGATAAAGGCCGAGAAGGAATTTTCCTATCAGAAAGAAGATGGCGGTCAGGATGGCGCCCGTCCAAACATCCCGCCAGGCGATCTTGACGTCTGGTAAACAGCGAAAAATCATCGCAAAGAGCAGGGCGACTATGACGAGATCGAACAGATAAAATATCCCCAGACCTAAAACCTGTCCGCCAGGAAGAATCGTTCCCAGATAATCATGGAGCCCGTGGAGTAACCCTTGCACGGTTAGAGACACGAGAAGTAAAAAACAAACTCCACCGACCATTCCGAATGAAACAAACCGTGCGCGCAGGAAGCCCCAGGCCCCCTGGTTTGGCTTTGCCTTCACCTTCCAAATGGTATTGAGCGCGTCCTGCAGTTGACCGAAAATTCCGCTGGCGCCAAATATCGCGATCGAAATTCCAATGAGGGTTGCCAGCGCGCTGGCCTTAGGTTGGGCGGCGTTGTTGGCGATGTCCTGAATTACCTTGAGCGCACTGGGATCGGTAAGGTAGCGCAATAATTCCAAAATTTTATCACGGGCCTGCTCGCTATTATGGTAAACGAGTCCAAAAAGCCCAAGCAAAACAACCACCAAGGGAGCAAGCGAAAAGATCGTATAGTAGGCTAGCGCGGCTCCCAGTTGCGGGCACTTGTCCCGGCTCCATTCCATGGCAGCACTTTTTAGCAAGTTAGGGATAAGTACACCGGATATTCTGGACTTTCCCGTCGCGCGCCGGGCCGCACCGTGGGTATCTGGCGAAACTGCAGACAACGTTTCTGACGCATTCTCTGTCGAGCTTTTTGATTTACGTTCTGCCGCTTGAGCAGGAAACCGGTCGGCGGATTGAGGCTCTTGCCGACTCGATGAGGGCTTCTCCGCCGGCCGCTTCAACCCATCGGCCTCCGGACGGACTGCGTCTCGTCCCGGTCTTCTTCTAATGCCGAGAGGGAGCATTTTGTAGACTCCGGTGCGCTCGCTAAGCTGTCGTTCGGCAGTCGGAAGCTCCCTTTCCTGCCCTGCTTCTCTCGCTAGAAGAGCGATAGGGTAGCTAGCTAACTATTCTTTGTGGGTTCGCGATATTCAACGCCTTTGGTTGTTTCCAGGCGGCAAAAAGTTCTTCAGTAGAAGACAAAATTGTAGTTACCTGTTGGGGGAAGGGGGGGTGTTCAGGCCGTTTCGTTCATGACTTGCGAATTCTCGTTATGGACAAAGCGAAAGCTCGCGAAGACCTATCGAAGTCGAATGAGCAAATAGAGAAAAATAACAGCCGGATAAGACAGCAGGAAGAACAGCTCAAGCAATTGGCTGCTCATGGACATGAAACCGGTGCAGTTCAAGGACAGCTGAAAGATCTAAAGCAGGAGAAGGAAAGCATTGAAAGGCATAGGGATCTTGTCCAAGAGGACTTGAATGAGAAGCTGGATGAATAGTGAGCTTTGGATGCCGTCAGTGCGGCAGACCTGGCTACACCTCGTAACCGCGACGTATTGCCTGCAGCTCGAGACTTGTCCCCCAAACTCAAATTGGCGAGCCTAAGGAAAGAGACCCGTAAACTCATTTATAAACCGAGATTATGACAGACCAATCTGATCAAAAGCAATCAGACACAGCATCGGCGTTTCGAGAAGAACTGAAGCAAGCCATTGAGATCTGGAACGGAACACCTGTATCGATTCTAGACCAGCAAGCAGTGCACACCCATGCGCTTCTATTGGCCATGGGAAAATACATCACCTATCGCAAAGAAAGAGGGGAGTTAGAAAATTGCGCGGATGCCTCAGACTTCCTCGATCGTTTTATAAGAGACGTGTCGAGCACCTTGGTTTAGGACCAAGAATGGTTAGATTATCGTTCCAGCTTCGCCGCTCGCCTTAGACTGCTTTTCTGATACTTGCAGCGGAGTATGCAATGGATCTGTCCTATCCCAATGAAAATCCTGCGCCGGTTTGGCCGCTAAAAGGCGACTCGCCTCTTGGCAAAATGGGCCTACCGCAATTCAATCAGATCATCGCTTGGACCGGAGCCAATTGATCGAAGAGTTTCTTTTGAGCAAGCTGCAGGCGAGTCTTAACCGTGCCGAGAGCGATGGACTTACGAGCGGCGATTTCGCGTTGGCTTAGGCCCTCAAAAAAAGTGAGGTTAATCACTTCCTGTTGAGGAACCGGCAGGTTGTGAATCACGCTATGTAAAAGGTCGGCGAGATCGGAATTCGCAGGCTCAAAATGATGTATCCTCGGTTCATCCGCATAATTGGCTTGTAGTTCAGCCTCAAAACGATCCGTGGCTCGACGATAGGCCATCCGCCGGCGTAATCGATCCAGAGCGCGGCGACGAGCCATCGTGACCAGAAAGCCGTGGAGACCTTTCGTCGCATCGAACCGGTCTGCGTTGTCCCAAAGCTGGAGAAACACATCGTTTAAGGTGTCGTCTGTTTCGGCATCGTCATGCAAAACATTCTGGATCACCGTAGAAAGGGAGGATTTGTACCGCTTATAAATTTCTTGAATGGCGTCGGACTCACGTCTGACAACCGCTTGCATCAGTTCAATATCGGACCTCGATTCGTTCGTCAGTATCGTCTGCGTATCCATCATAATTTGTTTACGCAAACATAACGACCGGAGAGAGTTAGGAAATCGGTCAGCACCATGCTCGTTCCCTAAGGCGTATTTGTTAATCACCCTCGGGGGAATCCTGAGACGATCCTCGGGGATTGGCATACGTAAGGCGTCGGGGCATCGCACCAGGTGTAAGCTCCCATTCGTGAAACAGCCTGGCGACTAAAGGATTTTCGAAGTGGTTCTTGCTTAGTTGGCACACGTATTGCTGCTTCTCTCCCTCCGATGGTTGCACTCCAAACAGAGGGCAAGTGCAGGTCTTCGATGGATCTGAGCTTGGAGAAGAGTCGTGGCGGTCAGCGCGCCGGCAACGAAACCCGGGATCCGCTCGTTGGGTCGCGTCTAGCGAAGGGGGCGTCCTGTTCCCCTACGCATATTTTGCTCGAAGAGTTCCAGTGCCTGAAACCGTCCTTCCACGCACTAAATATCGGATTTTCCGTGTCTCGGGCTCAGGGAAGTCGCAAGCGTGGCAGACAAAGAAAGCCGCCGTATTTCGCTTGTTGCTACGATGCCGGAAGTCTAGCCCATGTGAACGTGGTTGCATTCTATTACCCGCTTATTGCGGACTGGGAGCTGATGGAAGCCGACCCTGACCGTTATCGGCGACGGGTCCGAGCCGCGGTGCGCGAGGAGATGATTCATGCGATACAGGTCTTAACGGTCAAGAAACGGTACGAAAGATCATCCAAATTGAGCCGCCGTTTTCTTGATGCGGAGACTTATTACGATCATCTTCTCGGCACAGTTATCGCAGAGCTGGCTGAAAGCAAAGTGGGGGAGAGAGCCGTTCTGACGGCGGCGAAACTTTACTATGAGGATTGGACGATCAACAGCATTCAGAAACTGAAACAGGCGGATCGCCAATACCATGGCAGAGATGGATACCTGGTCTGTGAGCTGATTCGCCAGGTCACTCAGATCCGATTCGGTGAGTTGATGAGTGAGGAAGCCAAAGGAAAGGCATGGGACAAACACCGTATTTTTTTCGTTGGAGAATACGGAACCACTGAGAATCTGATGATGGCCATGGCGGCGACCCTAAGGCAAGCTGTCCCGCAGTTAATCGATCTAAGCCCGACTTTAAATGAAGCGTTGACCGAGATTGAAGCGACGATCCAGACGATCGGCGGAGTTACCGGCGGGATGCTCGTCAGATCGCGAGGCTGCCCAGGGTGATTCTTTCCCGGGTGAGCTAATGGGTATGGCATACCGGTGCCGCGCCACGGCCGCTGCCGACCGTTGAGCGGAAACCATAGTACCGCGGCGGCTTCCTACCGTCGGCGCGTTCCACTGGCGACTCATCAGGCCAGCTCTAAAGAAATGGTAGTTCCGCCGTCTCAAAAGTGGCCTCGCAACGGTCCAGTTGTGCCGATCAAACCGAAATAAGATAGAGGCGCGAAGTTACAACCATGGCCGTCAAACAGCGATCCCTAGTGAACATCAAGATCGTCGTTGTTGAGGATCATCCGGATATTCGTCTATCGATCACTCGATTTCTTTCGGATCAGGGAGCTCAAATTTTCACTGCTAAAAATGCTTTTGAGGGGTTGCGCCTGGTCCGTGAAATCCAACCCGACGTCGTCTTGTCCGATCTCAAAATGCCCGGCCGCAGCGGCTTTGAACTGTTGACCGATATTCAGGATCTCAGCCGTTCGCTGGGGCTTACCATTCCGGTGATCGCGATGACCGCGCATCGCTACAATCAAGCAGATACGGTGGCCGCGGGCTTCCGAATGCACCTGGAGAAGCCATTCACGCCGGACCAGTTACTGGCAACACTTGACCGTGCGCTGCACCAGTAGGGAGAGTCGTACCAAAGAGCGCCGATTTATCTTTCAAATTCGAATGTCCAACAACCAGGAACCGGTCCTCTTGAAACAGGCCTGCTGCCGACCGGCTTCGATTTGGGTTACGAATCCCATTCATCTAACCGCCAATCTTTTTTGGTAAGGTTACAACGAATCGCGTGCCCCGGCCCACTTCCGAGGTGACGCCTATAGCTCCTTTCAACTCCTCGACTAGGTGTTTAGTAATGGTGAGTCCGAGACCTCTTCCGGCGATCTGTTCCGACGGTGGGAATCGTTGGAATTCGTTGAAGATGGATTCCAAATATTCTTCGGGGATCCCAATGCCGAAATCCTCGACGCTCAGCTCCCAGGATTCCGCTGTCAGAGCGCGCAGTTGGATTACAATCCTACCCTCATTAGGCTCGGGTTTGCGGTATTTGATTGCGTTACTCACCAAGTTGTTAACGATTTGCTTGAGCCGCGTTCGATCGCTTTCGATAACATTAAGTTCAGAATCAACCTGCATCTCGAGGGACATGCCGGCATCACGAATCATTGCCAGAAGTGAGACCTCAAGTTCTCTCGCGAACTGAACGATATCGATCGTTTCGCTCTGAACCGGAGCTTCGCGCCCAAGCAATAGCGCGTAATCGTCCAATTGTGCTACTAAGGCAGCCATTTCCCGCACGCTTCGCCGGCAAGTGCCAAGCATTTCTTGTTGCGCCGAGGTATCCACGGTCTGGGTGGCAAATTCGATCGAAAAAATTAAGGCGTTGAGAGCGTTTCCTAGCTCGTGATGGACGGTTCGAACGAGCTGCAATCTGAAGGCATCAAGTTCACTTAATCGTTGATTCGCCGCCCGCAGTTTCTCGTTAGCCAAGCGGGACTCGTCCTGAAATTTGTCGACATAACGCTGGACAGAGCCGACGACTGAATCTTCGAAAAACGTACCGATAATCTTGGAGAAGTTTCCCGCGCTGTCGGCCAGATCCGGACGCGCTGTGAGAAACAGTTCTAAGCCGTGATCAACGATTGAGCTGTGTACGATCCCGATCTCCCGAATCAGTTCCGCCAAATGATAACCTTGCCCGGCCCGGGTCTCGCCATGTTTCCTGGCGGCATCCAGGATTACCGTTCGCATCTCCGGGTCAGCGCCCCTTAACAGATATTCAGCAAGATCGGAAAAGAGCTGAGGAAAATGATCTAAAAGCGCTTGATCACTTAGCAAGCGCGCACTAGGGATCTCGTCGATATGCGATCTGATCTCCGGAAGAACTCGGGCGCGGATCTGCGGGAGTTGTTGAATCAGATATTCCGCCAATTGCCGGGCCGCTTCCGCGCTTAACGAGATTGGCATAGCGACCGAGCCTCCTTCGAACCATTCTTTACGAAAGCGAACAGCCTGCTCAGAACTCCGACATCAAGCAGCCCCATCATCCCAAAAAAAAGCGCTCGCTTGATGATGCGGCGAGCATTGGGAGCAGCCCAATCAGTTACCGGATCTGGTAAAACCCGCAACGCCCCAACCAGCTGCTCGACCCCTGGTCGTTGCGGACTCGAAGGTGGCAGGTCCTTTAGATTAACGATCAGCTCCGTCACAATAAATTGCTATCATCGGAAACGTGGAAATGCCAGTAATAGCGGCGCTCCATTGCGCCTCCCACCATTCATCGATGTTGCGCTCAATTTCAGCCGATTTGCAGAACCATTTCCAGATTGGCGAACGAATTGTAGTTAGGGGAGCCGTCACTGCTCCGCTGGCAGTCTCAGCTTCCCAGTTTAGCTCCTGAGGAAAGAGTGAGTCCGGTAAAACGATTTTCGTTTTGCCGGACTCTATCGCCTCAGGTCGCTTCTCGTTCGCACGATCTAAAGAATCGACCGGGCCCTTTCAACATGAATCCTAGCGACCTCCCTGGCAGTCGGCGATTTGTGAAGCTAATATCTAGAATCCACTCATGCCTGAAAATCTGGACTTAACAGCGGCCGCTCGATCGATTGCCAATGCGGATGAGATTATCAAAAGTGTGCAAGTCTTAGCGCACATACCACACGTTCAAGACGACGATACCCGTACTCTGGTTAGAAGGTTGTTCGAAACTCTAGTGCATCAAAACGAGGCGCTGGAAAGCTTGAGACTAGCTATAGCCAAGCTCGATAAGGGGTAATGAGCAGAAGCTCATCGCTACCCGAAAAACACGCTACAAACTCGCGCTGACCAATCACCAATCACTTTTCAGCAATCACTTTTCACGTGCCCATCTCACTGTCCTTTATTCGCTACCCAGCGGTCCAGGTTGGGTAGGAACACCGTCAGAAGTCCTATTAAAGGTAGGAATGAACAAACATGATAAACAAAATCGATACTGGTCAGGTCCGCGAGTTTTCCCAGGATAGCCGAACCCAAACCTCCCATACCGAACGCGAGTCCGTAGAACACTCCTCCAATCATTCCTACCTTGCCAGGCACTAGCTCCTGTCCATAGACGATAATCGCTGAAAAAGCCGAGGCCAGAATTAGTCCGATGATCACGGACAAGACGCAGGTCCAGAACAAGTCCGCGTAAGGCAGCAGGATTGTGAACGGAGTTACCCCTAGGATCGAGAACCAAATAACCAGTTTTCTTCCGTAGCGATCACCGATCGGTCCGCCGATGATCGTCCCAATGGCAACCGCAAACAAGAATAGGAAGAGCAACATCTGCGAGTTCTGGATAGATAAATGAAAACGGTCTATCAGATAAAAAGTGTAATAGCTGCTGATACTAGCCAGATAAAAGTATTTCGAGAAAATCAGAGCGGCCAAAATTGAGATGATGGCGAACACTTTCCAACCCGGGATGGGTGGACGATTTAGTGATTGAGCGGATTTTTTTTGCTGAGATGTCCTGACTTTCTTGTACCAGAACCCAACCCGGCTCAGCACGATGATGGCGACTAACGCGACAATTGAAAACCAGGCGATGCTGTGTTGTCCGGCAGGAACCACGATGAGTGCAGCCAGAGCCGGTCCGATGGCTGTGCCCATGTAACCGCCAAGTTGAAAGACCGATTGGGCAAAACCATGCCGGCCGCCAGAGCTGAAACGCGCCAGACGAGTAGCTTCAGGATGAAAGATCGAAGAACCTACTCCAACCAGACCAGCCGCCAGCAGAACAACGCCGTAATCCCAGGCTCGAGATAATAAAAGCAAGCCGCAGAGGCTTACCCCCATGCCGATGGCGAGAGAAAATGGTTTAGGCTTGTGATCGGTATAAGTGCCTACCAACGGCTGCAGAAGAGAAGAGGTCAGTTGAAAGGTGAGCGTGATCAAACCAATCTGACCGAAGTCCAGGCGAAAGGTCGTTTTAAGCACTGGGTATATGGCGGGAATCAACGACTGAATCGTGTCGTTAAGCAGATGCGAAAAACAGAGGCCGAGCAAAACGAGGCCGGCCATATTCTCTGGTTGATGCGGCCGGACAAGACCAGCTGAGCGCTCTTCCGAGCGAGGATAGGAACTTTTTATCTCCATGTTTCCGGTAGGGATGAGCTCCTGCTCATCCGTGTAATTCAAGCCGCTAAAGATTATCTGGATTTCCCGGCAGATCTCGGGCTATTTTGACAAAAAATAGGGCAAAATGGACACGCTCAAGCGAATGCATAGCGATCCGGACAGCGTGCAGTGCCCTGCATTTGTCCGGTCTCAGCGGTATAAAGCGGGCGAGATCCCGGCTCATCGGCATAAACGCGGTCAACTGCTTTGCGCCAGTGAAGGTGTCATCACCGTCAGGACAGACGATGGGCTCTGGGTGATCCCTCCGCAGCGCGCAGTGTGGATTGCGCCAGGAACTCTCCACACAACCAGGTCGAGCAAGAGCTTTCGTCTGATCGCTTTATGGGTTGAACCGGGGGTCGCTAATCTGTCGAAGCGCTGTTGTGTCGTGAATGTCGACTCATTGATGAAGGAGCTTTTGAAAACAGCTGCAGGATTCGGCGCCGATTATGTTTCCGGAAGCCCCGAAGAACGGCTGATGCGCGTGCTGCTGGATCGACTAAACAAATTAACGGTGATGCCACTGTTTTTGCCGGAACCTCGCGATGAACGACTCAAGCGGATTACGCGGGCTATCGCCGCTGACTTACAGAGTACGACGCCCCTGGAAGCGTGGGCGAGAAATGCTGGTGTCAGCTTGCGCACCGCTGCCAGGTTGTTTCGCCGGGAAACGGGAATGAGCTTTGGTCAATGGCGGTTGCAGCTCCGCCTCTTAACCGCTTTGGAGCAGCTGGCCGAAGGCGATGCTGTGTCCAATGTCGCATTAAACGTCGGTTACACCGACGTCTCCTCGTTTATCGCCGTATTCAAAGCCGCGTTGGGCCAGACGCCGGCCAAGTACTTTCGGCAACGGTAGGGATGAGCTCCCGGTCAGCGACTGGGCGCTACGAAACTCGCCCGAGAGCGTCGTTAACTCTCTCAGTTTTCAAGATCCAACCAGATTCGCCGTAGTGTTAGATGTTTCCAGTCGACTTCTTACGAATTTTAAGATTCTAATGTTATTACAAGCTAGTCGTCCAAAACTCAAAACCTATGACTCGTCTAATCCGAGGAACGCCAACGGCAGGGACAGCCGCTACGAAGTCGCGCTGCGCGGCTGTCGCAATCTTTCTTACTTTCCTTGGCATCACTGCGGCCGCGCAAACCATAGGAAGCACTACCACCGTCAAAGCATCTGGATTCCAACTGTATGTCAATGGAAAGCTTTTTGCCATTAAGGGGATGAATTACTCGCCGGTTCCGATTGGCACATATCCCGGCTATATTCCTTATGGGGACTATTTCATTCCCTATTACGCGAATGTCTGGAAGCCAGACATTGACAAGATCCGGGCGGCGGGCGTCAACGTGATCAAATTGTATGCTGGAAACCCTAAGCTTAACGCTGGCCAAGCCGGCAGCGCCGGGAATTGGAAGGACTTCCTCGACTACTGCTGGAACGGCGGAAATAACCCCGTCTATGTGGTCATGTTTTCCTACACACAGGGCGAGGTGATCGCAGCTGGCGGAGATGATTTCAACAACTACATAAATGACTATACGAGCCTCGTAGCGAGCACGGTTAACCACCCGGCCGTTTTCGGTTACATGATTGGCAACGAGATCTTCGGCGGGGTAACTCACAACGGGCAGTTCTGGATCAATTTCGGAACATTGATCGATGCAGCGGAAACGGCGGGGATCCAGCAGGGAAAGAAACCCTTTCTCACGACTGCGATCAATGACGAGATAGATTGGCCTCCCATAAAATTTGGGGAGCAATCGGGTCGGCTGCAAAACATCGACGCGTGGTGCATCAACATTTACCGCGGTCCGGAGTTTGGCGGATCCGGCAACTCGGCCTTTGAGCAGTACGCCCAGCTAATGAAAGAACTCGGTGTGACCAAGCCGTTGATTTTCGGCGAATGGGGCACCCCGCACACGACCCGGCCCGCTCCCGGCGCTTACGGAACAAAATGCAAACGGCCCATCCAAAACCTCGATGATGTGCCCGAGAGCGAGATGGGCACAGGCAAACCTTACTACGCTGCCATACCTGTGGCTGAATTCCTCAAGAAACAGTGGAAGGCAATTAAAGCCAATCTGGCCAGGAAAAATGGCCAAGTTTGCGTCGGCGGATTCATCTTTGACTGGTCCGATGAATATTGGAAAGCCGGCGCCAACTTCTACAACATCCAGGTTGGTGGCCCGAGTGCCGATTTCACTGGCGGCGCTTTTGCTGGCGGCTATTGGGATGAAGCCGGGTTCGGAGTCACCAGCGCCTTGGATCAATCCTTCTACGGCCAAGGCAAGCCGAACATTTCCCGGACGCTGTTTAAGGGTTACGATGCGGTGAAAGAATTCTACAACGCCTCATCGCACTCCGGAGGTGAACTTTACTGAAAAAACGATCTAGTTCCAAGTTCGCTGAGTTGGTTTATCACCGAGTTCAACCCGGATCACGACGATATAGATTGCACGCTGGCCAAGCGATTAATAGAGGCGCTCACGCCAGCGCTCCGATCGGCAGAATTAAAATAGACAAAGGGAAAGTGGAGAGTGACTAGCGCAATCTAAATTTAACATTTAACCTCAAAATAGCTTTATAGGTGGTTTTGCTTCCTGCAAAACCACCTCTTTTTTTAGCGGGCACTAACAAGTGATTGGTGATCGGTTATTAGTCATTGGTGGGCGCGAAACGCCCAGCGTTCCTTACGGAGCACTGAGCATACTGACAATGACGGGATAGACAATTTCGGTTTGTTGGTTTTTGTGGGCGGGATCGATCATGTCATGGTCGATCTCCATCGATTTCGGAAAGTCCACTGCGGCGAACTTGAACAATCCCTTGGACCGCCAAAGACCTATCAATCGCCAAGCCAGAAAGTCACTAACGGTCTCATCACTTTTCGAGGTTATCAGCAATATCTCCTGCACTCGGGGTGCATGGTCGAACGCTTCAGCAAACGTGGCCATGCTGAAACGCAGGATCTGGGCTAGAGCCCGGGTCGAAAAGCCCGGATAGGCATAGCCAGGCGCTTTCGGGTCAACGCCATACCAATCCTGGCGAATATCTGGAAGGAGCAGAAGCAATAGTGCTATCCCTTTTTGTAAGCGGGTGCCTTCGTGGCGCGTCAAGCCCAGCGCTGGCGCTATCAACATCACGCGGGTAACGTCACCTCGGTTTTGGGCGATCCAGGCTGATAGCGTTCCGCCGGCCGAGAGTCCGGCAACATAAACCCTTCGGCCTAGGCCGCAGGCTATGTCCACGCTCATGTCCGCGCACTCCCGTAGTTCCTCTGCGGTGAGCGGCGAAAGATTCTCTACCTTGCGGTCCGCCAGACCATGCCGCGGAAGGCGTGGAATCAAAACGTTGTATCCCTGCTCGTAGAGCATTTGGCCGAGCTCGCGGAACTGTTGAGGACAATTTGTGTAACCATGAAATAGCACGACCGCTTTTTCCGTACTTTGTCCGTGCGTCAATAAAATCGAACGGCAGGCGGTGCTAACCTCCGGCCCATCCTCTTCCTGCATCTTTCCAAAGCGTGCGAGCGCCGCGGAATAGTCTAATGCCGGAGCCGGGCGGCTCCGAAGGGCGTCATGAGCCGTGCGTAACAAATGGTCGAACGTCAGGTAAAGAACTCCCCAGACAATCAAGACCGCGATTAACAGAACGAACGCCACCCGAGCCAGTCTCCCTAATGCTGTCAAGGGGCGTGCCATAAATGATTTGTTCCAGGTAGACCAAATTTCGACGGGCCTATCTTGAATGAGGAGCTTCTACTTCACGAGGAAATTCGAGACGCGGCTAAAGCACAACGTTGTCGATTTCGAATGAATAAACCGACTGAACCTGACAAAAATACCAGAAGGATTTTCCACTCGCTTGGCGAAGATGGTCTCGAAATGATGTGGTCAGGGTAGCTTCCATTGAAAAGACACTCGGTATTTATGAGCTCGCTCAGGTTACACCGAGGGTATATTTGCTCTTAGGTGAACGAAGAACAGCTGGAAACGACTGCCACGATCCTTCATGCCGACCTGGATGCGTTCTATGCTTCGGTCGAGCAGTTGCTCGATCCATCGTTGCGCGGCAAGCCTATTGCGGTCGGTGGCGGAGTCGTACTGGCCGCTTCTTACGAAGCCAAGGCCTACGGGGTCCGCGGAGGTATGCCAGGCAGACAGGCGCGCGAGCTCTGCCCGCAGCTCGTTTTTGTGGGCGGCCATTTCCAGGACTACCAGCGACTGGGCGATGCCGCCGTCAAGATACTTGATGATTTTACGCCCCTGGTTGAGCGGATTTCCATCGATGAGGCCTTCGCTGACGTTGCGGGCTGCACCCATCTGTTTGGTCCCCCGCCCGAAATTGCCGGAGCCATCCGACGCCGTGTTCGGGCAGAGCTTGGCCTTCCGATCTCCGTTGGCGTGGCGTGCACCAAGCACTTGGCGAAAATCGCCTCGCAAGCGGCCAAGCCCGACGGCCTGGTAGTTGTTCATCCTGGCACCGAACTAGACTTCCTTCACGATCTGCCCGTCGAGCTGATGTGGGGCGTGGGCCCGGTGACTAAGGCGCGGCTGGCTGACATCGGTGTGTTTACCATTGGACAACTGGCGCGAACACCGGGGTGGTCACTAACGCAGTTGCTTGGTCCCGCAGCGGGAGAGAAGCTCGCGGCGCTTGCGCGCAATTGTGATCCACGGGAAATACGGACTCATCGGCGGGCCGGGTCGGCGAGCGCACAGTCAGCGCTCGGCCGCAAGCCTGCCGAAGAGCGCGTTTTCCGACCGGCGCTGCGCCATCTGGCGGACAGGATTTGCAGCCGGCTTCGGACCAGTTCTCGACCCGGCCGAACGGTGACGGTCCGGGTTCGCTTCGCCGACCTGCGCTCCGTCAGCCGTTCCATAACCCTCGACGCGCCGATTTCGACGACGGCAATCCTGGCCGAGATTGCCGAGGAACTGGTGCGCACGGTGCTCGCGCAGCATCCGTGCGAGAAGACCATCTCGCTCCTGGCGATCTCTGTATCGAATCTTGAGGAGCGCCCGGAGCTGCAGCTCGAGCTTCCACTTGGGTTTGCGGATGAGTCGCGCCGGGCCGGCAGCGAGAGAGGTATGGCGCGCTGGGCCGCCGATCGCGCTGTGGACACCATCCGCGATCGCTTCGGATGGGACGCGGTTGGATACGGATCGGTCGCATTGGGAACCTCTCGTTCGGTTCCCGATGCGTTTCGCAAGCTCGCCGAAAGGGATCTTTGATCTCTCGTGGTTGCCACGCGGCTGCCCATGCGCGTCAACATAACGCACAAGCCGAGGGCGGTCACCCCAAATGAAGTCGCCAACAGCGACCAGCTGACATACCCGCCCGCCGGTTAGTTTAAATGACTTCTTTTTTTCGCTTCAGTATTTTTGCCGCAACACTGCTTGCCGGCGCCAGAAAGCGATTCCGAGGACGATCAGTGTAAGGATCATCCAAGGTGGTAGAAAGCGGAGCCCCTGGGCGAGGGCCTGCTCTGGGTTAGTGCCATCGCGAAACGCCTGCAAGAGAAGAGCGAATAGCAGACTGTTAAAGCCGTACCCGAGATTGAAGGCGAGACCTTTGAACGAAAGCACCGTCGCGCGCTGGCCTGAATCAGCGAGGGCATTCAGGTAATATGAGGCCATGAATCCGACGGCTATGATCACCGCACTGACGGGCAGAATAAATAGCACGCCCCATAACTGCCAGCGGCAGGCAATGCCTATCAAAGCGCCGATAGTCACTAAGGCCAGCACCATATAATTCTTGACCAGAGAATTAGTTTTTACCATTCGGCGAGCGATGGGCGCTACGACCAGGGCCAGCAAACCGATGGTCGCGCCAAAGAATCCATAGGTTACCTCGGGCAGGGAGATCAGCCGGAAATAAGCGCTGGATAAGGTCAGAAAGAGTCTAACGATGTTGTCCAGCGCCAAGCCTCCCAGGATCACAAACAGAGCTACTGGCGAACGCGAAATCCATTTTCCCGCAGATAGAACTAAAGCTACGGCGCCCGCCGCCGTTTCCGGTTTTTCATCTGCTCCGGGGGTTACATGCGTTTTCCTGGTTAAAGGTTCACGGAAGCCTAGAACAACCCAGAACGCGATGAGCGCAGAGACCAGATTCAGGCAGATCGGGAATCGCAGTGTAATGGATTGATTCACGCTAAATCCAACGATCCCGACTATTCGATTCATGAAGACAGGATCGTAAACCGCGCCTCCAACCAACATGGCAATTACCATGCCTACGCCTTGCCAGCGCATGACCTGATCTAAGACGAGCGGCCAGTCAGAGGATCGATTCTGCTCCGCCAATGAATCAAAAACGAGCGCTTCGTCGGCCCCACTAGCCAAGCCCTCCGCTATCCCGCTCAGTACCCGGTTTGCTAAACAGAAAAGGAAAAGCGTTAAGCCGCCGTTCTGGGGTGCAAGGAGCAGCAACAGCATTTCTCCTATCATGCACAGCGTCGCGGCGACGATCAGGGGTTTGCGTCCAACGCGGTCGGCTAGCGCGCCGGCCGGGACATCCGTGAAAATGATGGCCAGAGCCCAGGCGAGGTTGAGTATCGTGTATTGGGTAACGCTCAGGCCTAAGTCGAGAAAAAGAACCGCGAGGACAGGATAGTAAAACCGCGAATTGAAAAGGACTCGGAAAAAGATGAATCGGCGCCAATTGCTGTCCGGATCGGTTCGAGATTTCTGTTGAGGGTATTGAGTGCTGGGCAAGTTGTGATGTAGATAGACGCAACGTTATTGCGATTCAAATGAAGCGACGAATGAGCGCTTCTATTCAGGACTCCGATAAGTCTTTTGAGCGATGAAATTCAATCGAGCACCGAATTAGAGACCCCCGAGAAAGAAGAGCCAGCCTTAGTGTCCTATCCCATAAATAGCGTGGCTTTCGTTGCGATCAAAGTGCGCCGTCGGTCCCGCGGCTGCTGGACTAGCATAACCTCCGGGTTGCGGCTACGGCGTTGACCACCACCCCCGACGGAGGGGAGCCGCATTAGAGATGTGCCGCTGCAGATTCGGAGGCGGTCTATCGCCCATCGGTTCAAAAAGACGTGTCCGGCCGCGGCTCCCTTTAGGTGTGGCAGGGTTTATCGTTCCTT
>DASUWQ010000544.1:0-8636 GCA_036378375.1 Chthoniobacterales bacterium | reverse complement strand
AAATGATAGTGTTCGTAATGGGTAGCGGAAAAAAGAGCGGCGGCCTCCGTTACCAGATGTTGGTATTGGGTAATTTTCTCACCAGGTAACTCCAACGCCTCGGGACTGTCCGCTACAATGTCCATTTCGTTCGTCGGAGCGGCGGTGGTGAGTTGGATTTGCCGGTAATAAAGACCGGCAACCAAGGGAGAATCTGCCAGCGTGGTCAGTGACACTGGACGGAATCGAAGTGGATCACCGTTCTCGAGGACTGGTAGCGCTGTGCCAAATCGCCAGTGTGGCGGCAATCTCAACTCGGCCTGGAATGTAAGATCGTCGGTATTGAAACCCGCCGGGTAGAGGAGCAACTCGTACCAGTTGATCATTGCCAATCTAGCGGACGCGGCTGCTTCAGTCGAAAACACAGCGGGTTCGACCGGCATTGCGAAATCTAGATCGATCTCTAAATGCGATGTCCCGGACGGTATCTCACAATGGAACGCGTACAGATCGACCAAATCGCGTCTCCAGGGAACTGGCTGACCATTTACGGCGAATTTCATACCGACCACGCTATCGATCGGGCCGGTGGGAGCATGCTCGCCTGGAATCCATTTTGGGTAATACAGGGTGAGGGGACCAGGTGTGACCGGTATGCTGAGATGCGAGTGCAACAGCTTTCTGGCTACATCGGTCGCATCGACTTGTAGAGAGATTGGCAGAGAAGGAGTACTACTGGGAGTAGGTGTTTGTGCCGCCAACCGGATCGTTGAGATGATTAGGGAAATGAAAAGGACGAAGCTGAACCCTCGCATGCCGTCCCTTATTGCCTTTCGGTATGTTAGTAGTCAACGCCCGGTAGGGCGAAAATCTCGGCGCGCCGATGACGTGCCAACTCTAATAGCCGATTTCGCGCCGGATTTGAGCCGCGGCATCCAGGCGAAAATCCACACCTGAGCCTGGCGAACCCGACGCTTATGATCCAGGTCAGCGATGGTCGCGATATCCTCAAGGTGCGGCTCAAATCCGGCGCGGTTTAACCAACGGGTTTAAAACGCCAGCAGCGCTGCGAGATTTTCGCCCTACCTCTACTGCGACGCCGTGTTTTTAGCCGGCTGGCTCAGGTGCTGGTCCAGGAATTTCTCCATCGCGCTATAAAAATCGAACTGGTTCTCCTGATTGTGGAAACCGTGCCCTTCGTTCTGTTTGACCATGTATTCGACGGTAATCCCGCGCTTTCGCAAGGCAGACACGATTTGGTTCGACTCGTTGATGTTGACTCTTGGGTCGTTTGCGCCTTGGGCGACGAACAGTGGTTTCTCGATCTTATTGGCGTTCAGAGCGGGCGAATGATCTGATAGCCAGGTTCGGTCCTTTTCTGGATCGCCGATCATGGCGTGCATCATATCGAGCTCGGGTTTCCAATAAGGCGGAATCGTGTTTAGGAATGTCAACAGGTTAGAAACTCCGACGTAATCAACGCCGGCGGCGTAGAGCGAGGGCTCTTTAACTAGGGCCTCAAGCACAGCGTAACCGCCGTAGCTTGCGCCATAGATGGCAATCCGGGCAGGATCGGCAATTCCCTGTTGTATCAGCCACTTAGTACCGTCCGTGACGTCGTCCTGCATCGAGCCTCCCCATTGTTTGAAGCTTGATTCCCAGAATTTCCTGCCGTATCCGGTCGACCCACGATAGTTCGCTTGGAACACGGCATATCCTCGGTTTGCCAGAAATTGCACCTCAGGATCAAAACCCCATTCGTCCCGAGCCCACGGGCCGCCGTGCGGGTTAACGATCACCGGTAGATTTTTTGGATCGCGCCCTTTGGGCAAGGTGAGATAGCCGTGAATTTTTACTCCGTCCCGAGCCTGATACTCGACCGGCTTCATTTCTGCCATTTGATCCTCTTTTATCCATGGCCCCAGATCGCCCAACTTTCGCAGATCACCTGAGCTGACGTTGAACAGATAGTAGGAGCCCAATGTCCGGTCGCTGCTGGTGCGAACCACATAGTGCTCTTCGTCTAGATCCGTGCTCACCCGTCCCACTTCGTAGCCCGGCAATTTGCTACGCAGCTTCTTGTAGGCATTCTCGGTTTGACCATCCAGGAACGCCATTTCGTCTTTCCAATCGACGTACGTGACAAAGGTCAATACTTTCCGTTTACGAGAATAAGCGATGTGAGAAACGTCGACCTCGGGATTCTCGTAAATGACTCGGACCTCTTTGCCGGTTTCGGGGTCGAGCTCAACAGCTGCGGCTTTGTCGCGACCGATGTTGGAAACACCGTACAAATCCTTATTATCGAACGTGAAAAGCTCCGGATCGAAGCTCTCCCGAAAATTTGTGGTTAGAACGGTTTTCCAGGAGTCCTGCTCTGTCTTTCGATAGAGCAAACTGGTATTGACGCCGTCGGTCGTGGTAGCAGCCCGGATCCGGCCCTGCCAATCAGTGATCCAGGAACTGATGTTTCCGGGATTTTGCGCCACTAACTCCGATTTACCGGTTACAACGTCAAGGCGGTAGGCGTCGAACACCTCTTTGTTTCTCTGGTTTGTTTGGATCAGTAGATGAGTCGGATCGTCCTGTAGATCGTCAACAATAGAGACTCTTACTCCGGGAAACGGGGTTAGATCCCGGGGTTCGCCACCGGTACGGGCGACCGCAAAAAGATGATAGTTCTCATCTCCGCCGTTATCTTTTTCGAACAAAACGGTGTCATTCCCTTTCCAGGATACACCGGCGAGATCCCGGTCAGTGACGTCCGTCAGGCGCTTAGCTTCGCCGCCGTCAACACTTTGAACCCAAACGTTTAGACGGTCCTGCCATGGCGCTAGAAAGGCCAGAAATTTACCGTCATCGGAGAGGGTATATCCGGCAGCTTGCGGGTTACGAAAGAAGTCCTGAAGCGGGAGTTTAGGGGGAATGCTGTCTTCAGCAGAAGCGAGGGGTGCGACCGCTATTACGGCGGCCACAGTGAAAAGTGAGAGGTGAGAAGTGAGAAGTGAGAGGGCGGGGCTGAACAGGCTGACAGAGCGTCGAAGCGACGAGTGAAAAGTGAAAGGTGAAAAGGGAAAGGGAAGGTGGCCGTGATTACGCGGCGATGACGGCATTAACGAATGCGAGTGAGAATTCATTTTACAGATAAACAGGGAGATTTTTCCGGATTGTCGTAGGTCGTGGCCCCCATCGGTCGCATGTGTCCCATAGAGCCTGTCGCGCCGTAGGCTTTGCGAAGGCCGACCCATTGGTGGTAGCTCACAACGGCCAGTGTGGTCGATTAGCTTTTGGCTTCCTCCGGTTTCAGGTGTTCCGCCAGGAATTTTTCCATCGCGGTGTAGAAATCGAATCGGTTTTCTTCGTTATGAAAGCCGTGCCCCTCGTTCTCTTTGACCATATATTCCACTTCAACGCCGCGTTTCCGCAGCGCCTCAACGATCTGGTTTGATTCGTTGATATTGACGCGTGGGTCTTTAGCACCCTGGGCCACGAAGAGGGGAGTCTCGATTCGATCGGCGTTCAACGCAGGAGAATGTTCCTGGAACCAAGCCTTGTCTTTATCCGGGTGACCGACCATCTCATAGGTCATATCCAGGAACGGTTTCCAGTAGGGTGGGATCGTCTGCATGAAAGTGAACAGGTTCGAGACCCCAACGTAGTCGACCCCGGCTGCATAAAGCCTGGGTTCTTTGACCAAGCCTTCGAGCACGGCATAACCACCATAGCTTCCCCCATAAATCGCCACTCGCTTCGGATCCGCGATTCCTTGTTTGATCAGCCAGCTCACCCCGTCGGTGATATCATCCTGCATCGTACCGCCCCATTCCTTAAAGCCCAGCTCCCAGAATTTGCGGCCGTAGCCGACAGAACCGCGAAAATTCATTTGCAGAATTGCATAGCCACGATTGGCCAAAAACTGGACCTCAGGATTGAACATCCAGGTGTCGCGTGCCCAGGGGCCGCCGTGTGGATTGACCACAATCGGTAGATTCTTAGGTTCCCGACCTTTGGGCAGGGTTAGATAGCCGTGGATCGTAATCCCATCCCGCGACTGGTAATCGATCGGCTTCATCTCACACAGGTCATCTTCGTGCAGCCAGGGTGCACGATCGGCGAGCTTGGTCAGTTCTTTGGACGTGGCGTCGTATAAATAGAAAGCGCCCATTGAGCGGTCACTCATCGTGCGGACCACAAACACATTCTCATCATCATTCCCAGAGATAATGAAGACTTCATAACCTGGGAGCTTTTGTTTGAGATCTTCGAACAACTGTTCCGATTGCGGATCGAAGAAATGATGCTCGGTTCGCCAAGTCGTGTACGCGGCCTCCGTTAAAACTTTGCGTTTTCGCGAATAGCTAAGAGAGGTCACGTCCACGTCCGGGTGTTCAAAGATCAGTTTGGTTTCCTTGCCGGTTGCCGGATCCAACTCGATAACTGCACCTTTGTCCCGGCCGAGATTCGAGGTCCCGTAAAGGCGCTCGTTATCGAAGGTGAAAAACTCCGGAGTGAAAGCCTCCTTGAAATCTGTGGTGAGGACGGTTTTCCAAGGATCACTTTCGGACTTTCGATACAGCAAACTGGTGTTAACGCCATCAGTAGTACTGGCTGCCCGGATCTTGCCGTCATGATCAGTGACCCAGTCTGATATATTTCCCGGGTTTTCCGCTGCCATTTGCAAATCGCCGGTCTCGATGTTGAGGCGGTAAGCGTCGAATATTTCCTTGTTTCGCCGGTTCAGGCCGATGATCACTTCCTTCGGATTCAAAGGCAGATCGTCGATCATGCGAACCTGCACTTTCTCGAATGGAGTCAGATCACGTACATTTTTCCCCTCTCGGTCCGCCACGTAGAGATGAAAATTCTCGTCTCCGCCCGAATCACGAATAAAAAGGATGTAATTGTCGGTCTTCCAAAAATAGGCCGTGATGTCGCGGTCGGTCACGCCGGTAACCCTCTGCGGTTCACCGCCCTTGCGAGGTTGGATCCAAACGTTTAAACGATTCTCGTACGGGCGCAGGAAAGCGAGATAATCACCGGACGGAGAAACTTGATAAAAAGTCGTACCCGGATTGCGAAAGAAATCGCGTAGGGGAATCAGAGGGGCGGGTTCGACGGATGCGAGCGAGCAAGTACTCATGCTAATGGAAAGGGCGATAAGCTGCTTCTTCATACTCTGGAGCGCGGTGCGGTAGGCCGATCCGCGCAAGGGAGGAATGAAGACCGACAGTGAATACCGCGCAAGTGATGGTTGGAACCGCAGATGAACCCAAGATCGAAATCTGCGTCCATCTGTGGTTAAAGTAGTTCTCTCCGGTCGGTGTGCGCGTACATTCGTGTGCATTCGCGGTTATGAAGATAATTTTTGATGAGGCTGCAACGCGGTATGGAGGCAGCGAGCATCCGGAACGCCCGGAACGCTTGCTGAGTACCGTGCCTCATCTTCGCGAGGTTCTACCCCAACTGGTTTGGGAACGTCCAGTTATCGCCGACGATAAGACTCTACTGCTGGCGCATGATGAAGCGTATCTAGCCAGGCTGCGTCAGCCGATTGATTTCGATCTGGATACGCCCTATTACCCGGAGATCGATCAACACGCGCGGCGCGCGGCGGGCGGAGCTTTGCTGGCGGTAAAGTCTGCCAGACAGGGAGAGCCCGCTTTTTCGCTTCTCCGACCGCCGGGGCATCACGCCAAACGAGCTCAGGCCATGGGCTTCTGTTACTTGAACTCGATCGCCATCGCGGCTCTGAACGCCCTTAACGATGGATGCGAACGTGTGGCGATCTGGGACTTTGACGCGCACCATGGCAATGGCACTGAAGCGGTCGTGACCGGAAATCAGCAGATTTTGTTCGCCTCAATTCATCAGTATCCCGGGTATCCGGGAACGGGGACGCACTCTTTTGAGAACGTTCTCAATTTGCCGGTTCCGCCGATGACAGATGGCGAAGTGCACGCTGCTAAAGTCAAAGAAGCGCTAGACCGTCTCGTGGCCTTTCGACCGGACTTGTTGCTGGTGTCCGCCGGCTTCGATGCCTACGTGAACGATCCGATAACTAATTTGCGCCTTGAGGCCGAACATTTTCATCGGTTCGGCGCCTGGCTGCGCGAAATCAATATTCCCGCGGCGGCGATTTTAGAAGGCGGTTACAGCGACGAATTGCCCGGCCTCATAGAAAGTTTTATCCGCGGCTGGACTGCGGACAGTGACGAAGAAGCACGAATGGACACAAATAGAAGCTCACGCGAAGAAGCGACTCGGGGAGGGGAGGGTGATTAGTGATTAGTGAATGGTGAATGGTGAAAGGACCCAAGTCTGATAGAACCGCGTAGCGGTGGAATATTTATAGCCCAGGGCGAGTCTGCGAGCCCTGGTTACGCGATTAAAAAACACGTTTAGCGCTGAAGGCGCGAAAGAGTCGGCGCGCGTTTGCGTACATGGTTGAAAAGCGATGTGTGATCATTGTCCTGCGGCACAGCTCTGCTTCTTACGCGCTTTCAGCGCTGGGCTCTTTTTCGATTGCACACCCCAGGGCTCGCAGACTCGCCCTGGGCTATAAATATTCCACCGCTACGCGGTTTAGCTAGGCTTCGCTTTCTATCCGCCTCCATTCGCTCCCATCCGCGGTTCATTGTCTCTGCTTGCGTTCATCTCCGGTTGAAGGTTTTTTTCTTCGGTCTTTATTCGCGTACATTGGGGTCCATTCGCGGTTCATTGGATGAGTTGGTTTAATTTCAGTTGGCAAAACTTTTGGTTTTCGTTCTTGGCGCTGGCGTTTGAAGGGCTCCCGTTTGTCTTGGTGGGATCATTGATCTCCGGATTTATCGCGGCGTTTGTTCCTTCCAAGATCATTACCCGGTTTTTGCCGAAGAACCGTTTCCTGGCGACGTTGGTTAGCGGTCTCTTGGGCCTGATCTTTCCGGTTTGCGAATGCGGTGTTGTGCCGGTGGTTCGGCGGCTGTTGGACAAAGGGCTTCCGTTATCTTGCGGTCTGACCTATATGCTGGCCTCGCCAATCGTTAACCCGTTAGTCGCAATCAGCACTTATGCAGCCTTCCGCGGGCAGCACCCGGAGTTGAATACCGCTGTTCGATTAATTGGCGGTTACTTAGTCGCGGTGGTGGTCGGGCTGTCCGTCTCCCGACTGGATCCGGCGCGACTATTAGGGGGGAAAACAATTCTAACCCGGTCGCCTCTTTCGCCGAAGCTACAAAGGACAAGTCGGCGTCGAGCAGCGTTAAGCATCGCAGCGTTGCCGGACGCACCCGACGCCAGTCGCGATGTGTCGGTCATACAACGCGTGATCGGTGCGATTCAATTGGCGAGTGATGACTTTATCGACACCGCTATCTATTTCATGATCGGTGCGGGCGTTGCCTCCGTTTTTAATACGGCGATCGATCAACGGATCATCTTGCCCTTGGCGTCTAGCCCGATCCTCTCGGTCGTTGCCATGATGCTGATCGCGGGAGTTCTGACCTTGTGCAGTACGTCGGATGCTTTTATCGCAGCCACCTTTACGTCGTTCCCGATTCCGGCCCGGATGGCGTTCCTCATTTTCGGACCGATGTTCGATTTTAAGCTCCTTTTTCTGTACAGCTCTTTGCTAAAGAAACGCACCGTCTTAGCGCTCGGGGTTGGACTTTTTATCATCGTGGGAGTACTCTGCGTCGCGTTTTTGCCGGGTATATATGCGAACTTGGGCAGCTAAATTTTTTAACGGGATTACGTTGCTGGGCCTTGGCGGAGTACTGATCGCCTTTTTTATTAACGGACGTATCGATCAGTATCTGCACCCGCAGTTTCGGCTCTGGGAGCTCTTCGGTGGTATTGGCTTTTGCGTTGCCGGCGCTCTCTATCTCGTTACCAAGAAATCGATGGATTGTTGTGTCGATGGGCAATGTATTCACAGCAATCCGCGCAGTCCGGTTCGGGCGGTAGTTGCTCTTGGAGTGATCGCAGTGCCCCTGATAGCGGGCACCGTCTTTTCCAAAGACAGCTACGATCAACAGGCGATTTTAAACCGGGGCTTTGTTCAAGACGCGAGCGGACTCCCGTTGCATAACGTGGCCAAGGACGCAACGCCTGCGAAAGATCCAAAGCAACCCGCCATTCCTTCGGAGGCATTGGGCGGGGACAAGGATGAGAGCGCGAGCGCGAGTTCGATAGAGCCGCCTTTACCGCAGGATGGCAGCGGGAAGACGGCGAGTCAAAACGGTGCGGGACAAGACTCAAAGGACGAGAGCAGTGAGCAATATCTGCCACGGGCGGAGGACGGTAACGTTGCTCTGGAAGTGAGTGACCTTTTGTACAGCGAGACCGAGGAGAGTCTGCGCAAAATGTTTTCGGGAAAGACGGTAGAAGTAATCGGACAATATTTGCCGGGCTCCGATAAGAGCGAGTTCAAGATTGTCCGGATGTTTATTGTGTGTTGTGCAGCCGATGCACGACCGATCTCTGTGCCGGTAAAGGCGCAGGGTCCGGTTTCGGTTGCAGATATGAGCTGGGTTAAAGTGATTGGACAACCCGAGTTCGTGGCGAACGGAGATCGAACCAAAGTGGTGCTAAAGGCTGTCCAAGTGCAGCCTACTGATCCTCCGGCGGAAGCCATGTTGTATTGAAGCCAGAAGCGACTCAGGAGGCGGATTCAGTCC
>DASUWQ010000543.1:0-10164 GCA_036378375.1 Chthoniobacterales bacterium | reverse complement strand
GGCTATCGATAAAGGATTTGCCCCTCCTTACGCAAGCCTGCATCGCTCGCAAATGCTTACGCCTTTGCGAGCGATGCCGACTCTGGCAGGCCAAGGATCCGTCCTCGTGATACCGCGGAACGGATCATTGGTCTGCAAGTTTGCGGTAAATTTACAACTGAATTCACGTCATCCGATTCTTCCCTGACAAGAACGGCTTTAATACCTCGGTTTGAAAAACCGGTCGATTCAATAATCCCTCTTTTGGTGAAATAGCAGCAGAATGGTCCGGCGTAGCAGCAATATTCTGCTGCAATAGCATGCGCCCTGGCTAATGCGTGCGCATTTTCCAGGGGGCAGGCTATCTCGCTGTCCATCCCAGATCGAGCATCTGTGCGCTTCCGGTGATAATCGCTCCGGGCTCCGAAGCGAGGTAAACTACAAAATCAGCGACTTCGGAGGGCTCGATCAAGCGTTTTATAGCCGCCGGTTCCAGCATGATCTTTTGCACGACGTCCTCCGCAGTTAGTCCATGGGCGTGGGCTTGATCCGCAATCTGTTTCTCGACCAGCGGTGTCCGCACATAGGCCGGACAAAGGGCATTGACCGTTACTCCGAACGGCGCTGCCTCCAAAGCAACCGTACGAGTCAGCCCCAGTAGGCCGTGCTTGGCGCTGATGTAGGCGGACTTAAAGGGGCTGGCGACAACCGCGTGGATGCTGGCCACGTTGATAATTCGCCCCCAGCCGTTCTGTTTCATACCCGGCAAAACCGCTCGAATGAGCTGAAATGGCGCTATCAGCATCACCTGAATCATGGTGGTAAAAGTTTCTTCGGGGAATTCCTCGACCTTGGCGATGTGTTGGAATCCGGCGTTATTTACCAGGATATCGATTCTCCCCCTGCCCTTTTCGAGAGCGACCGCGGCAAGCTGGCGGACCGCGGCTGGGTCGCTGAGGTCCCCTGGGACGAACTCTGCGCCTATCTTACCGGCTAAATCCGAGGCAGCCGGATTGATATCATGAAGAAGCACCCGAGCTTTCAGGTGCGAAAAGGTCTCAGCGATGGCTCGACCAATTCCACTTCCGGCGCCGGTAACAAGGACGGTTTTCGTACTGAAATCCATTTTCAGATTTTTTGGCGGTCTGAGCCGGGAGGCAAGTGGAAAGCATAGTAACGCCGGAAGCGCCGGGAACAGACGGGAACGCCGGGAACAGAGAACGTGTGGGCATAGCGGCGGCTAGAGGTGGAGGGTGAGCGCTGGGCGCTGCTACCGGATAGGACTTATGGGACCCATAGGACTTATATGACAGACCGATAGGTCCCATTGGTCCTATCGGTCTCATCCGTGACCAGCGCCCATTGCACACCCCTACCTCTAGCTGTCACTGCGCCCACCCGTTCTTCGTTCCCGGCGTTCCCGGCGCTCTCGCTCGCTTCCCGACGTTGACTGCGTGGCTCCTCTTGGCGACGATGGCGGATGCTTCACCTGATTGATGCGCTTCACTTGAATACCCCAAACGTGATTTGCGTCGCGGTACTCCAGGCGGGTGACGGCACCTTGATCATGATCGATTGCGGGCCGGAAACCGTCTTTGAAAATGTGGTCCGCGAACTGAATCAGCGCGGATTAGGCGCGAAGAATGTGAAACACCTACTGGCAACTCACATTCATCTCGATCATAACGGCGGCGCTTGGCGGTGGCAGCAGGAGTTCGGAACAACCGTTCACGTTCATCCAATCGGAGCGCCTCATATGATCGATCCGGGTAAATTAGTGGCGAGCGCGACTCGGATTTATGGTGAGAGAATGGGTTATCTTTGGGGTGAAATTCAGGGACTCCCAGCGAGCTCGGTTGCGGTTACAGCGGACAATCAAGAGATCAAGATTTCAGACTTAAGACTGAGCGTCTTGGAAACGCCCGGGCACGCGCAACATCATAACGCCTATTGGCTCGAATCTGACAAGATCTTATTTGCCGGAGACGTCGCCGGCGTCGTGATCGGGAAAGGACCGATATTTCCTCCTTGTCCTCCGCCGGACGTAAACATTGGTAAATGGAAAGAATCATTGAACCGGATTCGTGCACTTAGCCCGGTGCAGCTCTTCCTGACTCACTTCGGCCTGCAAACGAAACCGGAAGTCCACCTGGCAGAATTGGAAACTCGGCTTATGGATTGGGCGATTTGGATGAGGGAGCGGATGTTGGAAGGCAAATCTGACGAGGAGATAGTGCCCGAGTTCCAACGTTTTACTGAGGGGCAGTTGTTAGCGGCGGGGGCTGCTCCCTCAGACCTTCTGGCTTACGAACAGGCGGACCCAGCTGGCATGAGCGTTACCGGGTTGACCAGGTATTGGCGGAAACATCATCCGGACTTGGTAACGCAGCCTTAAAGGAGGGAAAACCCTGCGAACGACGGGAACAGCACGGGACCCGACTGTCCCGGTTCGGCGGGTGGCGGAATTTCGATTTGATCGTAAATGACAGATCTGTAATTGAAGAGGGCAAAGAGGGAATTTGTGATTGACCGAGCGCTTGAGCCCTGGTAACAGAATGGGCTAATCATAACATGAATCGAGTAGTGTTATTTATTGCCTGGGGACTGATGGGAGGATCGGCCATGGCTGATCCCTGCGACGACTACGCCCACGCCGTCGACACCTACATCCAGGCAATCCGCCAATCCAGCCAGAAGCTCGACCAAGCCGCCAACGCGCATCAGTTCGCCGATGCGGTGACCGCTTTCACTGCAGCCACCGAAGAGTTGACCGCCACGCTGCGAGACCTCGCCCCGCAAGTGACCAGTCTATATCAAAGCCATGGTACCGCTTCTCTGCCCACGTGCGATCGGGCCCAAGAAAAAATGGTTACTTTTGCACCCGAGTTGAATGCCATCGGCACAAAATTTGCCGAGCAAGCGCAGAAGTACATTTCGGATCCAGAGGTAAAACAAGCTTTCGATCGTTTACGAAAGTTGCGATTCAATGGGTCGGACCTCCGTAAGTGCAAAAATCGCGACGTTTCACGGTGTGCTGGTCGTTCGAGCCCACCCGTGGGTTAGCAGCCACTCACCCGGCTTACGCGACATTGGCCAGCTCTTCGGCCTGGACATTAAATTGCAAATCGTAAAGCCGGCGATACAGCGTTGAGGTCTCCAGCAACTGCCGATGAGTTCCGATCTCACGGATTTCGCCGTGATCCATCACGACGATTTGATCAGCCTTTAACACCGTGGAAAGTCGATGAGCAATAGCGATCACGGTTCGGCCTTCGCTTAGCCGCTCCAAGGCCGCCTGAATTTCGCGTTCGGCCTCAGAGTCCAACGCGGACATCGCCTCGTCGAGCAAGAGAACGGGGGCGTTCTTTAGCAAAGCGCGAGCGATTGAGACCCGCTGCTGCTGGCCGCCGGATAGAAGACAACCCTTATCCCCAATGATCGTGTGGTAGCCATGGGGTTGTTGCATGATGAAATTGTGCGCAAAGGCGCTTTTGGCCGCGGCGATTACTTCTTCCTCGGTCGCATTGAACCGGCCATAACGAATGTTATTTAAGATGCTATCGTGGAAGAGGAACGTATCTTGGGTCACGATCCCGATCTGGTTGCGCAGCGACTCTTGGGTGATAGTCCGAGTATCTCTGCCATCCAGCAGAATGGCGCCAGAATCCGGTTCATAGAAGCGAAGCAATAGCGACAGGATTGTGCTTTTCCCTGCGCCACTGGCGCCGACTAAGGCAAAATATTTCCCCGGCTCAATGTGAAGATTGAGGTTGCTGAGCGCCAAGGGCAACTCGGGACGGTAACGGAATGTGACGTTCTCGAAGCGGATATCTCCTTTGCTCTCAGAAATCGATACTGAGGCCGGCCGATCTTCTATGGCGGGTTTCATCCGCATGATTTCAAACACGTTGGTCGTGGCCACGAAACATTGCTGCATCACCAGATGAATACGGCTCAGCTTTTTGGCCGGATCGTACAGGAAGTACATGGCCATCAATAAAGCGATCAGCCTGGCAGCGCTCAGATGAAAGTACCACACGTAGAACAGCGCAAGTCCAACGCCAACCGCGCCGACCGCCTCTACCAGCGGGCTCACGATCTCTATTGCCTTGCGCACTTTGGTGGCATTGCGAAAATTCTCCTCGCTCAATTGGTTGAACTGCTTCGATTCCCGGTCCTCACGGGCGAACGCTTTGATCAAGCGAATCCCGGAAAAGGTTTCCTGGAGAGCAGTCATCATGACGCCGACTTTTTGCTCCTCAAGCTTGCCCTGTTTCTTGACTCGCTTCCCGAACAACAGAATCGGGACTAGACAGGCTGGAAATAGTACCAAGCTGCCGATCGTAAATTTCCAATCGAGATAGAGTAGCGTGCACGCCGCGGTCACAATGGTGATCGGTTGCTTAATGAGATCACTGCTCACACTAGTGAGCGCTGCTTGTGCCTTTTGCGTATCATTGATAACCCGTGACATCAGGTTGCCGGCGCGCTCTCTGTTGAAAAACTCCAGCGATTGGGAAAGGATGTGCTGATACAGTTTGCAGCGGAGGTCAGTCAGCACGCGCAGCGAAACCCAGGCCATCAGGTAGCTGTTCAGGAAATCGAATGTGCTGCGCAGAATAAAAATAAACGGGATCACCGAACAATAAAGGATAGCGACATTGACGTCGGCTCCCGTGGTAGTATCGGTTCCTGCCAAAATCGCTCGACTATCGTGCCCCTGCGGGAATACATACTTATTCACCTGGTTCATCACCAAGGGGAAAAGACCGGTGGCCGATCCGAACAATGCTCCAAAGACTAGGGCCAGGATAAACTGAACCCGGTACGGTTTGAGAAACGGATAAAGATCCCGATATGGACCTATCCCATTGCGGATGAATTCGCGAAGCGAAAATTTCGGTTTACTCATTCAATCAAAAATTCACCACAGAGACACAGAGATTGATTTACACAGCAAGATTACGAAGGCACCGAATACCGGAGGTTCACAGCAAGATCGCGAAGGCCGCAAAGACGGTTATTTTTGGCTCCTATCTTAGCGGCCTTCGTGGCCTCGTTGTGAAGAGTTCTGTCTTCTCTCGGTGTCCTCTGTGTCTCTGTGGTGAAATTCATTTAGTGGGCCGCAGCCCCCTCTCCCAGCACGCTTTCAATAGCATCGATCACCGTGCCGGTCGATAGCGCAGTCATGGGTTCGCCATTCTCCCGTGGGTTGCGAGGCTCGTAATTCGGGCCAAATCCGGCTCGCACGACCCGGCTCCGTACATGAGTGGGATGCCAGTGGTAGGGATTAGTTGGCCCGAAGAGAACGACTTGTGGGCGCTCAAAAGCGGAAGCGACATGGGCGGCCGCGGTGTCGACCCCGATAAAAAAGGCAGCTTCACGAATCAACGCTGCTGTCAGCAGAAAGTCGAGGCGGCCGGCTACATTCGCTATCGAAGACTCGGGACCGAGAAAGTTTTTGATTGCCTCGATATGCCTGAATTCTTCGGAATCTGCGCCGCCGGTGATGACCGCGGGAAGCTGTAACCGATCCTGAAGATAGCGAACAACCTCGGCCCAACGTTCCGGTAACCAGTACTTTTCTCGTCGAGCGGTTCCTGGATGCACGACAAAAAAAGGTCCGGGGACGCCAAGCTTCGACTTCACTTTTTGAGCGGAGCTGACAGTTGCCGCCGGCAGAGACAGTTCCAACCCCGGTTTCGGCGCATCCGCCGCTTCGCTAATGCGCGACAGGTCTTTTCCCGACCGAACCAGGCTCAAATAAAGATCGATGGTGTGGCAGTTGCGCACGGAAACATCGACCAACTCTGTGTAGACCCAAGAACGCAAACGGTGCCGGGCGACCGAGCGGGAAATCACGCGATGAGAGGCTTTCGATAAGAACGAGATCAGTGCCGACCGATCGGTCCCGGTGCAATCAATACAAAGATCGAAGTCTCGCCGAAGCAATTGAAACCAGATCGGAAAGGAACGTTTCCGTTCATAGACTAAGACCTCATCGATGTGTTGCAGAGCGGGCGCCAAGTCCCGGCTGTATTGATCGATCAAAAGTGTGACCTGCGATCCCGGATGTTCTTTCCGCAAGGCCGCCAGCGCCGGCGTGGTGAGGATCAAGTCACCTAGCCGTTTGAGCTGTACGATAAGGATCGATTTCATCCGGACTTCACCAGAGAGACACAGAGAACACGGAGGAAAATCTCACCACACACTAAGGCCAATAAGCTTGGTCTACCCAACAAGGTTGCTAAGGCATCGAAGCCTAGATGTTCACAGCAAGGCCACAAAGGCCACAAAGACAGACTTTTTGACAGGGATCTTGGCGGCCTTTGCGGCCTTGTTGTGAAAATTTTTATCTCCTCTCTGTGCCCTCTGTGTCTTTGTGGTGACATCATTTCGCGGCGGCAACCTCGTCGGATTTTAGTTTCAGGGCGGTCCGGTAGGCATCTTGAAGCCGCTCTCGGAAATGGTCCCAGGTAAAATGCTGAACCACACGATCGCGACCTCGTTGCCCTAGTTCCTCCCTCAACTTTGGGTTTTCGTAGAGCTTGGTGATTGCCGTGAACAACGCATCCACATTGTTGGGTGGCACGAGCAAACCGTTCTCTCCATCTACCACCACGTCTCCAGACTCACGAGTGGTAATCTGGGGAAGCCCGCACGCAGCAGCCTCGTAAGTTGATTTGGCGCTACCTTCACATTCGGAAGGGAAAATGTGCAGCGAGCAAGCCTGATACACTTTTACAATGTCTTTGGTGAAACCGAGGAGTTTTACGTTCTCTGGCAGGTCCTTCAAAAAAGGTTGGATCTCGGTGTGGGGATGTCCAGCCAACCAGAGCTCTGCGGAGGGGAGTTTTAGCCGGCGCCAGGCCTCAATCAACCAGTGAACTCCTTTTCGCTTGATTAGCGCACCCACGAACACTGCCCGGAAAATTGAAGGCTTAGGACCCGGGACAAAGCGGTTAACGTCGACTCCACGCGAAATCGGATACAGCTTCTCTTTTGGCGTACCCAAAACCGTGAACGTTTCGGCGGCTTTGGCGGAAAGCACAAGTAATAGGTCAGCCGTCTCGTACTCCACGAGGCTTTCCTGGCGGCTGATCAATAACCGGTTCAGCCACCGCTGTGGCACAGGAGCGTTTTCCATGGCTAGTTCCTGCTCTGTCTTCGGCGGTAAAGTCTTGCCTTTTTGCCGATGCCAAGTGGGAACTTCCAACAGGGTCGGAATTCCGAGCGATTTCGCGACTTGCAACGACTGAAGAGCTTCGCCGGACCAACCATGAAAAAGGTCAAACCGTCCGGTGCGAAGATATTTAGCAGCAACGCTGTCGACTGCTCGTTTCTTGGCCGCATAATAATAGCGACTCTGCAGATTCGAAAGCAGGCGTACCGGATGCCAGCTTAGATTCTTCACTAAATGGCGTTGCCTGAGCCAGGCGTCGGCATCAGAAGAGGGGTGATCGCCGGTGGGCGATGTTCGCAAGCCGTATGCGATGGCGAGTCCCAGTTGGTCTTTTAGGCCGCGCAATGTTTCCAGGGCGACCGCATCGAGGCCAACGCCTCCGACGCGAGCAGAGGTCGCATAGAGAACACTCTTCGGTAGATAAGCCTGCTCCATCAATCGGGGCGAAAGGTCAACCCTGGGGTGGGCGGCGTCAACGGCGGGGTGGGAAGGACGCGGCGAAGGGGCGAATGGGGCGATGGGGCGAAGGGCACACCATGGGTCCTGCGAACGGATGGGACCTATAGGACTCATGGGACTAATATGATCAGATTGATTGGCTCATAGGTCTCATAGGTCCCATAAGTCCCATCAGTGGAGCACGGGCCGAGCGTTTGATATACCCCTCGCCCTCCGTGTCGCCCATTCGCCGTTTCGCCATGTCGCCCATTCGCTTCCTCCTGCGTTTCTCTTTATTCGCCTGATAATATGCTGTAGTATGGTTTTCAGCAGACATAAATGAAGATAGGACTAGTACGTAGGGGTTTCTCCCGCACCGGCGGCGCCGAGAGCTATCTGAAGCGGTTAGGGCGTGCATTATCAGATGCCGGGCATCAATTGACTCTCTTTGCGACTGAAGAATGGCCGGCTGCCGAATGGCCCTATGGTCAGCTGGTCCGCTTCAAGGAAAACTCTCCCCTGGGTTTTGCTAACGCAGTGGCAGCAGCTCGCCACTCGGTCGAAATCTTGTTCAGCCTTGAACGAATTCTCGAATGCGATTGCTATCGCGCCGGGGACGGAGTGCATCGCGTATGGCTGGAGAAACGGGAAGCATTTGAGCCCAAGTGGCGTAAATCGCTCCGTTTCATGAATGGGAAACACAACGAGTTAGTGGAACTGGAACAAGGCCTTCTCGGGGCAAAGAAAGCTAAACGCCTGATCACGAATTCGCAGATGATTAAGCGTCAGATCATCTCAGAATTTAATTATCCAGAAACTCATATCTCCGTCATCTACAACGGAATCGCTGACACCCATTTTAAAAAGAAGCCCGGGTCCCGTTGGGATCATCGCTATGACTGGGGGCTCACCGACATGGATATTGGAATCCTGTTTGCTGGCTCAGGCTGGGAACGCAAAGGGCTGCGCTTCGCCATCGACGCGGTTCTGAAGCTGAACAACCGGCATATTAAGCTCTTGGTCGCCGGAGAAGGCAAAAAACCGCCGTTCACTCCGAAATCGATCCGGTTTTTGGGTCCCGTCGAGGATATGCATTCGTTGTCGGTCGCAGCTGACATTTTCGTGTTGCCGACATTATACGATCCATTTTCGAATGCCTGTTTGGAAGCGCTCGCTGCCGGCGTACCGGTGATCACAACGGTTAACAACGGTTTCTCGGAGATCATTGAACCAGGCGTACATGGAGAGATTTTGAAGGATCCGGAAGACGTCCCGGCTTTGATGGACGCAATTACTCGATGGACGACGCTTTCCCAAAAACCCGAGATTCGGACCGTTTGCGCTGAGAGAGGCAGCGAATACACCATCGAACGGAACGTGGCCGACACTCTCAAGGTGCTGGAACAACTTTACCAAGAAAAATACGCACCGCAGCCAGCAGTACCTGCGACGGTAAGCGGTGAGACGGCGCCGAAATAGTAAGTGGAGAACCGTGCCACGCCATGGGAGACTCGCCTAATGGCCTGGCACACGTTTAAGGGAGCCGCGGATAACACCACGGTTCGGACGAAAGACGCGCATTGAACAGACCGTCCCGTGTACAGGAACGCGGAATGCGGCTCTCCTCCGGGTGCGTGGTGGCTCACTGATCACCAATAACCTCTCACTAAGCCGCGACCCGCTCGTCGGTGCTGGGATTGAACAGACGGATTGCGTCAGGCGGGATGGAAAGTTGTAACCGTTCGCCAGGCTGACGGCCCCATTGTTCGTTGACCTGGGCAATGACTTTGGTGTCAGCGCCAACACTGACCTGAAGAATTGTTGTCGAGCCTTGTGGTTCCACAACGTCGACGACACCCGGGATAGGATTTTCGGCTTGTCCGTTTCCGACTAAGCGGAGGTGTTCCGGTCGCACACCTAAAATCACTTCCCGCAGCTGTTTCGAGCGGACCGCGTCCGCTAGTTGTCCAGGCAAAGCGACGTTGAAATTTTCGCCGGCTGAGAGCGTGCCTTTGTCGGTCACTTGTACCCGAATAAAATTCATCGATGGGCTCCCGATAAAGCCTGCCACAAAAAGATTATTCGGATTTTGGTACAGCTCTTTGGGCGTTCCCACTTGTTGCACCTTCCCTTTGGACATCACCACAATACGGTCGCCCATGCTTAGAGCTTCGACCTGGTCATGGGTAACGTAGAAAGTTGTAACTCCGAGGCGGCGTTGGAGCTTAATTATCTCGGCGCGCATCTCTACCCGCAGCTTCGCGTCAATATTGGATAGAGGTTCGTCCATCAGGAAGACTTGAGGTTCTCTGACGATTGCCCTTCCCAGCGCGACACGCTGACGTTCACCGCCGGAAAGCTCTTTCGGTTTGCGGTCCAACAAGCGTTCGATGCCGAGGATACTGGCCGCCTCGCGCACCCGGCTCTCGATCTGCTCTCGAGGAAGTTTCCGGAGTCTTAGGCCAAAAGACATATTCCCGAAAACATTCATATGCGGGAAGAGCGCATAGTTCTGAAACACCATGGCGACATCGCGCTCGCGCGGGATCATCCCAACCACATTT
>DASUWQ010000542.1:0-17920 GCA_036378375.1 Chthoniobacterales bacterium | reverse complement strand
CACGAATGCGGAGGAAAGGACGGTAAGATTTGGCCGGTCCATGTAAGGAAACGTGTACGTGCGGAAGACGGAAAGCCGTTGGTGGTTGCGCCTCCGGAACTCGGTGAGTGAACAGCCACCTGGCCCTTCCATCATTCGTCCGTTGACGCTATCGAACGTCGGAATGCCGACGGAGCGGGTAGCCTCGAACATTGCCGGAATAATGGGGCCTGTACCAATTTCCTGTTTCACATAAAGGAGCCCTCCTGTGCCTCGGTAATCTGGATCCGGCGTTCCGTGCCAGTCCTCCAGTTCTCGGTAAAGGTTCAATACCGACCTCCAATTCCAGTCAGGGTCACCTGCTTCCTCCGCGAAATAATCCCAATCGCTTCTATGACCTCGCGCCCAGGCCAATGCGTTTATACTGGAGCCACCGCCCAAGACTTTACCCGCGGCGATTGAATCGGTGCGTCCATTCAAGTGCGAGTTGGGGCGGGTTTGAAAATTCCAATCGCGTTCTGTCCGGATATTGCTTGCCCATTCAAGAGCATTAGTAATGCTTGGTAACTCGTCGTGACCACCGGCTTCCAGTAACAAAACTTGCAAGTCTGGATTTTCGGCTAGGCGCCGCGCTACCACCGAGCCCGACGAACCCGACCCGCAGACGATGAAGTCGTAATTCGCTTTTAGTTCAGAGGTGAGTTTCTGTTGATTGCTCCAGACGCGATCCGCAAAGTTATTGTCATTGCCGGCCGGCGGCAGATGCTGATTTGTAGTACTCATAAAATTAGGCAGTCGTGATTTAGTCCCCTCAACACGACGTTTTTTGATGGCCTGGACAGTAAAAACTGGGATGGCAGCAACGGGCTCTTTTTTGTTCCAGTTGCCGCTATTTCTTCCTGAGATGGCGACGGCTCAAACTTCGTCAGAAGCCAGGAGCTAGGCAGATCTAGAGAACTGTCGGAAGACTTGCTTCTCGAACATCAATTACGGCGCTTAAGACAACGGCGAGGCGAACCTGAAATTTAGCGCGTACCGTGTGGTCTGTAACTACCGGCGATACAGAATAACAGAATATGTCATCAAAGAATTTGTTTGATCTAAGCGGACGCGTGGCTGTGGTAACCGGCGGGAATGGTGGGATCGGTCGCGGGATTGCCTTAGGATTGGCTCAGGCCGGCGCCGCTGTTGCGGTTGTGGCGCGCAACGAAGAGAAAAATCGACGCGTGCTAAACGAACTTGCAGAGCTGGGTGTCCCGGCGATCGCTGTAAAAGTGGACCTGGCGCAGCGCGAGCAATTGCCGGCTGTTTTCCAACAAGTCGAGAAAAAGCTGGGACCAGTCAATATTCTGGTCAACAACGCCGGTATAGCTGTCCTGGGCGGTGTACTTGAACTTAGTCCCGGAGACTGGGATCGCGTGTTTGAAACCAACGTGAATGCTTGTTTCCTGCTTTCGAAACTGGCGGCTAGTTCAATGGTTCAACGGGGCGGTGGAAAAATCATCAACATCGCCAGCGAACTAGCCCTGTTCGGTTCCGCACATGTCCCATCTTACAGCGCCTCCAAGGGCGCTTTGGTCCAGCTGACAAAATCCATGGCCATCGAGCTCGCCAAGTTCAATGTCCAGGTAAATGCTATTGCTCCTGGCTTCATCGATACCGATATGGTGGCGCCCATCAAAGAAATGCCGCTCTACGACGATGTCATCAGACGGACCCCGGCCGGCCGTTTTGGCACGCCAGAAGAATGCGCCGGAACCGCAATCTATCTGGCCTCGCACGCTTCCGATTTTGTAACTGGTGCTACCATCTACCTGGATGGCGGGTTCGCGGTGCAGCTATGACATTCGACTACGGCGCTGAAACACCGCCAAGCGAGTTCGTAAACTCTCCGACCTATTAAACAGTATCGGGCTTCCCGCGGGCCAGATAAAACTCTTAATTTTCCGGGCGCAGTTTTCCGATGTCTGGCAGTGTGCGGAAGCCTTGCCGCTCCTTCACCCAAAGCAGCATGTCCTATGTCTCCACCACTTCAATAAGTCAATGAGGTTGGACCGAAGCTTAGACGGACGGAGCAGACGGGAAACTACGGGAGAAGGCGACGTGGCTTTCCTTCCGGCTGGTGTGCCAACCATGCTTCGTCCCGTTTTGCAGGATCAACACCAGGCTTTGTCCTACAGTTATCATGCGATCAAAAGCAGCATATCCATTCCTTAACGGGTATGCAGAAGCCGGCTAACGCTCAATTCATACTCACGTCGCCATCGCACGGACCGCACAATCGTCCACAAAAGCAGCGACAGGCACGTGATCAGAATCGGGAGTGCAAAGCATGGCAGTATTAGGCTGAACGTTGCTGCCACGGCTGCAATCAACCAGAGAATCAAGCCGACCGCCGTTAGTCCGCGGGGCCGGCGTCTCCAGAACCAAGCGATTCGATCCAGCTCGTCCTTGGGTACCGTCCGATGGTCGATCTTCACCTTTTCCAGGAGCTCAATTGGACATAACTCCTCGTATTTCCACGTCTGATCGTCGTGTAAATCCCGCCAAAATCTAGCTAGGTGCTCGCTACATTTGATCCTTGGTACTGAGTAAGTATTCGAGCCCTTGCTTTCCAATTCGCCATTCCTCATCGTCGTCCCTTTCGATCTATTTCTTTAACTCGAATCCGGTCCTGTTTTTGGTGTGAAACGTCGGGAATAAAGCGGCGATTCATCAGACAATGTTGATCTGTGCTCAGACCGCCGTTCTTATCGTCCAAACTGTCGATCTTTTACTCTGGCCGCTGTCGTCAACGGTTGAGACAGCAAATACAGCCATTCAGACAGGAAGCGGCAGATTGTCATATTATGACGAGATAATGAGTCGCTAGTTTAGCTGGCTGAGCAGATTCGAAGCTGGTTGAACGACTTATAAACTTGTTCAGTTATGAAAATCGCGATCATCGGAACAGGCTATGTTGGATTGGCAACGGGCGCCTGTTTAGCAGAAGTAGGCCACCAGGTCATCTGTATTGACAATGATGAACCTAAAATTAAACGACTTAGAGATGGTAAGATCCCGATTTATGAGCCTGGGCTCGAGGAGGTAGTTCGCCGCAATGTTTCTGCTCATCGACTTTCTTTTAGCACCAGTGTCGAAGAAGGAGTCGATACCGCCGAGGTCATCTTCATTGCGGTACCAACGCCTCCTCAGACCGATGGTGGTGTGGATTTGACTTACATCGAGCGAGTGGCGCGGGAAATCGCTTACGTTCTAAAAGGATATAGAGTGATCGTCGATAAGAGTACGGTACCGGTAAAGACCGGTGAGAAAGTGGCGGACACCATTCGCCGATATAACCGAACGGGGGCCGACTTCGACGTGGTCAGTAATCCGGAATTTCTGCGTGAAGGTTGCGCGGTGAACGATCTGATGAAACCCGATCGGATTGTAGTCGGGTGTAACAGTAAGCGCGCGTTAGCTGCCATGAAAAAGGTTTATGGGCCGTTCACTGCTCCAATCATTGTTACCGACATTAATAGTGCGGAGCTAATTAAACACGCCGCGAATTCATTTCTCGCGCTGAAGATCTCCTACATCAATGCCGTGTCAGCGATCTGCGAAGCGACTGGGGCGGATATTCAGAAGGTTGCCGAAGGTATTGGGGCGGACAGGCGCATCGGACGTAGCTTTCTTAGCGCAGGACTCGGATACGGTGGCTCCTGTTTTCCAAAAGACGTCGCAGCGTTCATCTCGATCGGTGAAGAGATCGGCGAACCATTCGCGCTGCTTAAGGAGGTACAGCGCATTAATCAGACCCAGCGGACGCGTTTTGTGCGAAGACTACGCGACACTTTGTGGGTATTGAAGGACAAACGGATTGCCGTTTGGGGACTTACGTTTAAAGCGGATACAGACGATGTTCGAAACTCGGTGGCAGTGGATCTGGTAAATGATCTGATCCGCGAGGGGGCGCTAGTGACCGCGTACGATCCCAAGGGAAACGAGAAAGTGCAGGAACTTGACTTGTGTCCCGGTCTGCATTTGGCCGACTCCGCTCTAAACGCAGTCCAGGACGCGGAGTCCCTGGTGGTGGCGACCGAATGGCCCGACTTTGCGGCAATTGACTTTGCCGAAGTACATCGGCGGATGCATACGGCGATCGTTTTCGATGGCAGGAACTTGCTCGACGCGGATACGATTCGAGATCTGGGCTTTCAATATCACGCGATAGGACGCCCGCAACCCAAAGCAGGTGGTAACGGGTTTTCGGAACTCGTCAGTCCTATCAAGTTTGGAACTTCGTCGAAGAATGCCGGCGGAAGACTTAGCGAGGAAGTGATCCGAGGGAGCCGGTGAGTGGCGGGTCCGCAAACACTTGCGACGCCTATCTTAATCATTTTCAGATCATATGTTCGAATCCAGTAGCTCGAAAAAGGTCGCCGTCGTCACCGGGGGAGGCGGATTTCTCGGATCCCACTTGAGTGACCGCCTGATTGCCGAGGGTTTTAGGGTTATTGCCGTGGACAATTGCGTTACAGGTTCCCCCGATAACATCGCACATTTAGCCGGAAACCCGGATTTTAAGTTTGTCCGGCACAACGTGAGTGAGTTTATCTTCATACCTGGCCAGGTTGATTATGTTTTCCACTTTGCTTCACCGGCCAGTCCCATCGACTATCTCGAACTGCCCATCCCGACTTTGAAGGTAGGGGCACTGGGAACTCACAACGCTCTTGGGTTAGCAAAAGATAAACATGCCATCTTCGTTTTGGCTTCTACCTCGGAATGCTATGGTGATCCCCTAGTCCATCCGCAAAAGGAAGACTATTGGGGGAATGTTAATCCAATCGGGCCGCGCGGAGTATACGACGAAGCCAAACGTTTTGCTGAAGCCATTACCATGGCCTATCATCGGCATCACTCGTTGGACACGAAGATCGTTAGAATTTTTAACACTTACGGGCCCAGGATGCGTTTAAAAGATGGTCGGGTAGTTCCCGCGTTTATTAGTCAGGCGCTCAATCAGGAATCGTTAACGGTGTTCGGCAATGGATCCCAGACTCGTAGTTTCTGTTATGTTTCAGATCTAATAGAAGGCATCTTCCGCCTGGCCATGACCGACTATCATGAGCCGGTCAACATCGGCAACCCTCGCGAGATGACCATCCTTGAATTCGCGGACAAAATCCTGGAAATCACCGGCTCTAAGTCTCAAATAATCAATAAGCCTTTACCGGAAGACGATCCAAAAGTTCGTCGCCCCGATATTTCCCGGGCGCGAAAGCTTCTCGGCTGGGAGCCAAAAGTAGATTTCGAGTCAGGAATCCGGGAGACGATCTTGTATTTCAAAAATCGGAAGGCGGCATAGTTCGAAGCGCCAAAATTTCAGGCAATCCCGACAAGAGTTATCAGGCTTGCTAAAGCCGATGGGGTGTCTGCCACTGTCGACATAGTTAAGAGGCCCTTAAGTGAGGAAGAAGCCATGCAAATAGCAGATTCAGAAGCATTCGATATATTAGCGCCCGCGAATCTACAGGAACCATTTCCGTTGTTCGCAAAACTCCGGCAGGAAAAACCGGTTTACTGGAGCGAGAAATACTCATTCTGGCTGCTGACCCGATACCGCGATGTAAAAGCGGCCTTCCGGGCTCCACGACAATTTTCTTCTGCTACCGGGGCTGAAATCGAAAAACGGAGAGCAGACTTCCCCGAATGGGTAGGAGCCAGTTTTGATCTGTGTAAGCGTTTTGTATATGGCCAATTGCAGGCTGCAGATCCTCCTGAACACACAGAGCAGAGGCATGCAGTCATGGGTGCATTTACGCCGCAGGTCGTCGGAGAGCTACGAGCGGCGGTTCAACAACGGGTCGACGGTCTGCTGGACAAAATGGAGCGGGGCACCGGGGTATGCGACTTCGTTTCGGAGTTTGCGTATCCACTCCCTTCGATAGTCATATTTGATCTCTTGGGGGCGCCAGCTGAATATCACGAAATTCTCCAGAGAGCTAGCCGAGGCCTCGCTGATTTTCCCATAGCGATGTACGGCAAGGACGGAAAAAGGATCCAAGAAATAGCGATGGAATTTACCGGAGCGGAGCGAGCGATAAACGAGATAATTAAAATGCGACGGATCGAACCAAAGAACGATTTGATTTCACATTTGGTAAGTAACCAGGGCGCGGCCGCGGAGATGTCTGCTGGCGAACTTGTGGTGTTATGCAATTTTCTGTTATTTGCCGGGCATGAAACCACGGCAAATCTCTTGGCCGGATCTCTGCGTTATTTGCTAGAGTCACGGGAGCTCTGGGACCAGCTGCGAGCAGCTCCGGACATGATACCGGCGGCGGTGGAGGAACTATTGCGGTTTGTTAGTCCGGTCCTATGGATCTCTCGGGTCGCGGCTGAAGATATCGAATTAAACGGGGAGGTCTTACGAAAGGGTCAACGGATACAACTCGGTATTGGAGCTGCTAACCACGATCCCGATGAATTCGATCATCCCGAACAGCTCGATTTTACGCGTCCTAAGGTCAACTCGCTTGCCTTTGGATACGGTCCTCATTTCTGCGTGGGCTCCGCGCTGGCTAGGATGGAGGCGCAAGTTGCCTTATCGAGATTATTGGATCGGATACCTAATGTGGAGCTGGGAACGCGGCAGTTTGAATATCGGCCGCTTTACTTACTGCGCGCGCTGAAATCGCTGCCGATCGTTATTCGACGCTGATCTGCGCAGTTTTAGCTAGGTACAGAGTGGACCTAGTGGAGGTCTCTGGACTCAGCGGTTATCGGTAGTGCCGAAAGAAACAGCTCCGCTGGGAGCGGCATCCAAGGTGGTTCCCGATTAGATGTCGCTCCTAACGGAGCTGATCCTTTTTTTTCCGGCTCAAGCTACAAAGATTTGGCTCCTACGGAGCCGTTCTTCGACAGCCTTCTAAAGCTGGCGGAGTCAGATCCCCACCGTCGCGTTCTTCACGCCAGGCGTCGATTTGAACGAAACCTAAGTTGATTGATAAGAACTGAGAGCTTCTATCTCGTCATAACTTGCAACTTGTGCATAAGAACTCACATTCGCTATCTCCACGGAAAATTTATCCAAACGGAACTATCGCGTGAAACATCGTCTTGTTGATCTTTCAGTGCCGCTCGAAAATGACGTTCCAGCGGATCCGCCAGGCACCGGTCCGAAGATCGAGTACCTTCGGCATGAGGATACGGCCAAAACCATATGCCAGTTCTTTCCTGGCCTGAAACCCGAAGATTTACCAAACAAGGAAGGATGGGCGATCGAACTGATTAATCTCTCCACCCACAACGGGACCCATTTGGACGCCCCCTGGCATTTTGCCACAACGATGAATCAAGGTGAACCGGCGTGGACCATCGATCAGGTTCCGTTGGAATGGTGTTTTCAGCCGGGCGTTAAACTTGATTTCCAGCATTTTCCCGATGGATATGTCGTGACCGCCCAAGATATTGAAGGTGAATTGGAACGCATTGGTCATCGACTGAGCCCATTAGAAATCGTCCTGGTTAATACCGCGGCCGGGGCGCGATATGGAATGCCGGACTATGTTTCGAAGGGCTGCGGCATGGGTCGCGAAGCCACGCTGTACCTGACGTCAAGAGGGATAAGAGTGACGGGCACTGACGGTTGGTCATGGGATGCACCGTTTGTGCATACGGCCAAACGATACCTGGAAACCCGAAATGCCGGTCTGATCTGGGAAGGACACACAAAGCCGGACGAGAGATCGGCTATACGCACATCGAAAAACTCCATAATTTGGAGCAATTACCTAGCTCCGGATTCCTCGTCAGTTGTTTTCCGGTTAAGATTAAAGCCGCTTCGGCGGGATGGTGTCGGGTAGTCGCTATCTTCGAAGACAGGTCTTAGGTTTTAAGTTTTAGGTTCTAAGTTTTAAGTTCTGGGCTCCGGGTTGTGCTTCAGCAGTCGGAGGGTGCATGACCCCTTTTTTAATCTGCGTAATCTGTGAAATCTGCGGATCTTGATTCAGTTTTTGGGTTTGAACGGCGCCGCCGCCCGGAAACTCTTAAGAACGGCTTGCGGGTTCGCGGCCCTCATCAGCGATTCTCCTAGGCGATTCATGATGAAATATATGTTCGGTATATGGGCGTTAACTAATCAGTATTCCTGCCGGCTCGCATTCAATCTGTCTCTATTGTCGTAGTCTATGTTCGAGGTTACGCGCCCAGGAGGGACGAGCTCCTGCTCGTCCGCTCTTTCCTCGACCTGTTCGCAACTTAGGAACGCCCGGGTTAAGGGATGATGCGATCTGCGCGCAGTCGCTCGAACAGTTCGAGGAAGGAGCGAAGAGTCGACTTGTAGTCTGAAAATCCGAGCTCGCGACTCTTTGTCATGTCCGTAAAACATTCTATCTCTCGACCCAAGTCCGCGTCTGTGTGCCACCAAGAGGCGAGTTCCTCTACCTTGTTATTTCGCAAGCTGTATTTCTCTGCGAGCGTCTTCCATTCTGCGGCAGCGTTCGTCATTTGCTGCTCCAGGGGTGTTCTTTGACCACGATAACCGATCGCTTCGACTTCGAAAAATTGAGCTAACTTGGGCCACAGCCAGCGCCAACGGAAAATCTCACCATTTACTACATTGAACGCTTGGTTTTTTGCGGTCTCGGTGGTCGCCGCCCACAGCAAATGCTTAGCTAGCAACGAAGCGTCGGTAACGTCGGTCGGGCTCTCGTATTGGCGCAGCGATCCGGGAAACACAAAAGGACGTTTGAACATCCGGCAGAGGGAACCGTACACCGCAAGAGTAACGCCCATGTTCATCACATTACCGAGCGCGTACCCGATAATGGTATGAGGCCGTTGAACGTTCCATGAGAAATGATGCTTCGCCGCTTCATCGAATAAAATGTCTTCCTGAACGTAATAGAAATTTAACCCGGACTGCCGGGGTTCATCCTCTCTAAACGGCGTCTCGGCTTGGCCTGAGCCATAGTTTTCAAACGAGCCTAGATAATGCTTCAGACCGGTGACTAAGCTAACGTGCTTCGGCGTAGATGAGCTGGTTAGGGCATCTAAAAGGTTTCGGAGCATCTGGCCGTTAACCTCGCAGTTCTGTGCCTCTGTTTCTCGCCGCGACCAGGTACAATAAAATACATGGGTCGGATTCGTCCCGTGCACAGCCTTTTTGACACCCTCTCGATCCAACAGATCAGCCGCAATCAGGCGTTTGACCCCCGCGACTTCGAGGGGCCGCCTGGCCAGCCCGATGACGTTCCAATCGCTTTGAGCTCCGAGCAGCTCGGCGAGGTTACGTCCGACAATACCGGTCACTCCAACAATTAAGGCGGTGTTCTTCTCTTCAGGTTTCACGTAATCAAAATCGGTAAACTAACCATTAATACTCAGACGGCGGCACTTGCTCCGAGCCGAGCCAATCCAGGGCCAGGCGGATGCTAGGGCGCGAACAACGCCACGCCCTCAGCCAACGGGTCCGGATGTGCCGTACTGGCGGCTACCGAGGCTCAGCTGCCCATCGTAAGAACAACCCGAAACCGGACTTTGCCGCTGTGCATTCGTTCGTAGGCCTCAGCCACCTGACTAAGAGGAAACTTCTCGATCATCGGATGTACGTCGCTCAGCGCACTAAATTCCAACGTGTCCTGAGAGTCACGGGCAGTACCTGAATACCAGCCCGAGACTTGCCGACGCCCCATGATCAACGGAAACACGCTCACGTTAAGCGGCTCACTGGGAGCAGCCGGTATCAGGAGATTGCCATTTACACCCAGGCCACCAACTACATCGGAGATCGCTTTAGCGCTCGGAGCCGTCGCCAGAATCACTCGCGCGCCACCGAGTTTCTGCAATTCGGCTACCGTATCAACTGCGGCCGCATCGATGTAATGATGCGCGCCGAGTTTTCTGGCGAGAGGTTCTTTGTCCGCTCCTCGTCCGAGTGCAACCGTGTGAAATCCCATTTTGCGAGCGTATTGGACACCGAGATGTCCGAGGCCGCCAATTCCCTGTACCGCGACAACGTCGCCGGGCCGCGCGCCCGAGTTACGCAAGGCATTAAAGACCGTTACCCCTGCGCACATAAATGGTCCGGCTTCTTCTGCCGGTAACCCGTCCGGAATAGCGGCCAGCGCTTCGGCAGGAGCGATCACGTATTCGGCATACCCGCCGTCGTAGTCGATACCCGTCACTTTGCGATTAACACACATGTTGAAGTCGCCGCGTCGACATGGCTCGCAGACAAAATCATGGCCACCATGCCAGCCTACGCCGACGCGCTCGCCTTTTTTCCAAGTCGTTACTCCCGTACCGGCAGCATCAACGCTGCCAGCGATTTCGTGACCTGGTACACGCGGATATTGCAATCCGGGCCACGCGCCTTCCTTTACCAGCTCATCGCTATGGCAGATTCCGCAGGCTTCCACTTTTATCCGCACCTGTCCGGGGCCAGGTTCGGGAATATCGCGTTCAACCAGCTCAAAATCGCCGCCTGGTTTGCTAATCTGGGCCACTGTCATTTTTGATTTCATTGGATGGAGAATTTAGGGCGTTTTCTTATCTAGGGTTTAAGGCCAGCCATCGAGTGAATGGCTTCATCTTCATCTCGGATTGATACAAGGTCGAGTGATTGCACGGCCCGAGGAAGGAATCACACCTGAAACCGGGGGGCTATTAGACTAAGGTATCGGTGGAGAATTCCACCGGGCCGTTGCGCCGTGAACGATCGAGTAGTCGACCGGCCACGCAATTGTTCTAATTAATGGAAGTGTTCGCCTTCCATGGGATACCCGCTGTCTTCCCAGTCCGCTATGCCTCCCGGATAATGCCACACGTTTTGAAAACCGTGTTCAATGAATTGGTGATACACCATCACACTCGCCGTACAACCGGGATTAGAGCAGTAGACAATAACCTCCCCCTTTGGATTGAGTGTCTGGAAGAAACCTTTTTCGAACCGGATGGAACCCGGAATCCGCTTTTCCTTAAACATCCATTCGTCCAAACAATTGACCAACGTGAAGTCTGCTCGTTGGTCGAGCTTCTGCTTTAGCTCCTCGCGATTGATTGTATTCATAAAACCATCCTGACCAGCGGAAATCTCGTCTGCCCGGGAGCGCCTTTCCAGTGCATTTTGCGGGAGTGCGTGTTCCGGCCGGATCAGGCTCTTCTCGCAAGACAGCGCCAAGTAGACGCGAGATCGCGACAAGGCGTACTGGTATCAATCACTCGCCTGTTGTCCGGTTGCCGCAAATTTTGATTTTCATCTTGCTTCAAGGGTAGCAGCGATGATGTTGCCTTTGGTCAAGGCAGTAGAAGGGCGAGCAGATTGAGGGTGAGGTGAGTATAAAAGCGACGACGACGTTGGCGCTGGCCCTAGTTATCATTGGGGCTGCTCCTGAGGTGCGCGCGCAACACACCTCGGTGGTTATTAACCTGACCAAGCAAATGGCTTATTTGCTTGAGAACGGGCGAGTCGCTCTGGTTCCGCCAATTGCTTCCGGCAAAGAGGGCTGGGGAACTCCGACAGGGAGATTCCACATCATAAAAAAGGACCTGAACCATGTCTCCGCTGATTTTGATCTCGTAGTGGATAGTTACGGAAGAATTGTTAATCCAAACGCGACGCCGAGTTCACCCATGCCTCCGGCCCGTCACGCGGACGAACGATCTTCAAACGGAGCGATGGACAAAACAGGGCGTGCGGTAATTTTCGGGAGCCGCCTGTTTAACATCGTATTTCGCACTGAAGAGAATATCACCAGATCTTTCGGCACGTTCCAAAGCGGCTCCCCTCCAGGTCGTGCTCACATCGATCGTCGCGGGACAAAATAACCCGGTTTGCACAGACGGATGTTTTCAGGATTGCCTATTGCCCTAAAGTGCAATAGCGATGGCGCGCCAGGAGAAATAACCTGTGTTTTGAGAATGAATTGCGTTGTATGCTCGCCTCATGAACGACCTCGTATTTAGGCAGGATACTGGGGTACGGTCTTCCGGATCCGGGGTAGGAAGGAAAATCAATCGGCCCCCAAAACCTATTGTTAGTTTAGTCGCAACCTGCGCGCTGTTTGCCTTCTGTTCGAGCGTTCCGGTTCATGCCGGGTTGCTGAAACCGGACGTGAGTTACTCGAATTACCAAACGCCATTGCAGCTTCAGATGGTGAGCCGGATTAAGGCCAAGATTGCAGCCCGTTTGGGATCAGGAGAGAACCGGCAAGATCGCTATTTTATCATCCCTTTTGCTTATCAGAACAAAGGCAATAGCCCTAATTTCTCGCACTCTTTCATCTCGGTGGTACGGGTATTTGCCGATCAAAAGCAGCCCAAGTATACGCCGGGCTTGCGACGGGTGAGCTATAGGAACCGAAATTTTGAAGCGTTTACCATTAGCTGGTTACCCCGCGATTTCGATAAAAATCCGAATCTGTGCGTTTTCGACGGCGCGGGCAGCCGCATCAATCCGAACCTGAACCAGTGTCGTCCTGTCGTGGGAAGAAGCTTCACTCTGCCGGAGACATTGACGCTAGCGGTGAATGAAAAAGTTGCCGTGGGAATGTGGGGGCCGTACGAGATCAGGAAAGAGGCGTTTGATCTGGGTGTGAAAAGGAAACGGCTGCTAGACGGGGGAAGTATTCGCTATATAGCAGACGACCGCCTTTACCGTAAGGATCGGGTCGCGATCAATTGTTTCCATGCCATGGCCGGCTTGGAGGAGCTTTACCCCAATGGCGGATTTTTAGGGACGGGTTGGCGCATGTGGGGGATCAAGGGTACAGCGCGAGTTCTCATAGAATACACCAAGGCAGAGCGCAACAGAGGCGCACTTCTCGAGCCGGTCGATTATAAAAAAGATCTCTACGGATTCGTGTACGCACCAGAACGTAATGCCAGTGGCGTTTATAACCCTTTCCGGAACGCGTCTGCGTACCATAATTAGCTTGTGAATTCGGATGCTCAGGCGGGGTGAATAATCTCGCAGCTGTACCGTCTTCACCGACGCAGACCCAATTTGCATTTCGTCCCGGCTATGTCACGGGTTTGACATGTTCGAGTCTTTGCTCCGGTCGTCCCGAGTCCTCCTGGTCGCAGCAGTCCTCGGAACAGCTGTTCACTTGCCGGCCGAGACCCTCATCCAGCCTGTGGCGCCGGTGCGCCCGGTGACCGACAATTACTTCGGAACCGTTGTCACTGACAACTATCGTTGGTTGGAGGATCTGAAATCGCCGGAGGTGCAAAAGTGGATGAAAGGGCAGGCCGCCTATACCACGGATTACCTTAGTAAACTGCCGGGACGCGATGCCCTAGTAAAGCGCATTGAGGCATTAGACAACGCCGCGACTCAGGTTCCGGAAGTGGAATTGCACGGGGCCTACTACTTTTATCTCAAAACTAATGCTACCGATCAGACACCGAAGTTATATGTACGCGACGGCCTTCATGCAACCGAGCGTCTGCTGGTTCCGCAGGTCTTAGGGGGCCGGGAAAAGCGTTTCACTATCAGTGCCTTTTTGGCACTATCTTCCACGGGGCACAAAATGAGATCACGCTGTTCTGCTCGCCGATCGAGGCGGCCCCGAACGTGCGCAAAGGCGACACCACGCCCCCGCTCCAAAAGTGCCAATTGGTTAGCGCTGGCGGGATTACGATCGGCGGCGCACTCACCCAGCACCCTGACCTGTTCACCCTTGCTATTGTCAATGTGGGCGTTGTCAACGTCCTGCGAGCAGAGGCCGAACCCAATGGGGTTGGGAATGCACCTGAGTTCGGATCGGTGAAGGACCCGGACGGCTTCAAAGCACTGTACGCGATGGACGCGTACCAGCACGTCAAAGACGGTACCCCGTACCCGGCAGTGCTTCTCATTACGGGCGCTAATGATCCGCGTGTCGATCCCGTGGAACTCTTCAAAATGACCGCACGCCTCCAGGCCGCAACCTCCAGCAAGAACCCGGTGCTGCTTCGCGTCGACTCCGATGCCGGTCACGGCATCGGTTCTTCCAAGCAGCAGCGCGATCTTATCACTGCTGACCAAGCCGCCTTGCTGTTGTCTCTGGCGGGGAATCGCGGGTAGCGTTGGGGTCGAGCCCCCCCGATTGGCGGCGAAAATGTGCCGGCATTGTTGAGCACGACAACCCGACATAGCACATATGATAACACAGATAAATAATGGTTATATAGGCGGACGTACAAACGCTTACTCGGAACTCCGGATGGCGCCCGCAGACGGCATCGCACCGACCGCTCTTCGAAGCCGATGATTCATCTTTGTCGCTAACAGCAGGCCTAGCATCTGGAGAACTGCGGCTACCGCTAAAGCACTGGCAAAAGCGCTACCGTATGCACCGGCACCGGTTTGCTGACCGAGCACGGCGAAGAACACGCTCCCGACCGCGGCTACACCCACAGCAGCTCCGACCTGCAGAATAGAGGTGACCACGCCAGCGGCTAACCCGGCTTGTTCGGGTTCGACCTCGGTTAACACGATGCGGACCGTGGAAGGTTGTAGCAGGCCCTGACCCACTCCCGCGCAGATCAAGCCAACATAGAAAATAATTCCGGGACCGAAACCGGCATGCAGAGCGCCGGCAGTAATCGCAAATCCGCCGGCGAGGAGACCGAACCCGACGCTAAGGATATGGTTACCAATCCGCGCGTAAAGCTTGGCCGATCGAAGTGTGCCGGCAAAGAAGCCCAAAGCGAACGGCAGGATACCGACGCCCGAGGCTAGAGGACTCCATCCGAGCCCGCTTTGAAGATAAATGCCGAACGTGAGGAAAAACACGCTGATACAGTAGAAGAGAAAAGCCATGGCGAGTCCGGCGACAAAGGTGCGGTTTTTGAATAACTTCAGATCAACCAGCGGGCTGCCACCCACCTTCGCCAGCCAGCCTTCGAACCAGATGAACAAGACAAGGAGCGGTAGGCTGACAGCAAACGAGATAAAGGTCCAGGCGGGCCAGCCGGCCTCCCGCCCGCGGGTGAGGGGGTAGATGATCGAGGCGAGAAGCAAGGACAAGAGAAATACTCCCACTAAATCGATTTTTGGCCGGCTCCATGGCCGAGCCTCAGGCAAGAACCGCATAGCGCCCACTAGAGCGACAGCTCCGATGGGAATATTGATCAGAAAAATACTTTGCCAGGTTAATCCCAACGGATGCAGCGTTATCGACGCGCCTCCGAACAGCTGGCCAACGATGGATGCAAAGCCGAATACGGAGCCGTAGAGGCCGATCGCCCTGGGTTGTTCTGCGACAGAAAAAATGGTTCGGATCGTGGCCAACACTTGAGGCGCCATTATGGCTGCAGAAGCGCCCTGCAAGATCCGCCCCAAAATCAGGATAGAGCCATTCGGCGCGAAACCGCAGATCGCGGACGCAATGATAAAACCTGCCATCCCGGCCATGAACATCCGTTTGCGACCGTACAAATCACCAAGTCTGCCGCCGGTAATCAAGAACACGGCATAAGCCGAGGCGTAACAAGAAACGATCAATTGTAGCTGACCTCCGGTCGTCCGAAGTCCGTTTCCGATCGCTGGAAGTGCCAGATTCACAATATAGAAATCCAGAGGTGGTAGAAATGCACCCATGAGAAGAACGGTAATGATCGGGGTGCGGCCGAGACCAGGGGTCGGACTAGAGCGCTGATTTATCTCGCGAAGAGAACGAGTCGAATTTTGGGTCATAACGTTCGTGAGTTAATGACTATTCATTCAATAATTAAGGCAAAAAAATTAGGCCAGAGCGGCGAGCACCAAATCCACAATCGGAGCTAAGTCTTTCTCTCCGTAAGTCTTGATTTTCCCTAGCACTCGCAATCCCTCGATAACGCAGAGCAGGAAATTGCCCACGGAACGCTCATCGAGATCAGTCTTGAAGACTCCCGTCGCTTGGCCACGGATAACCGCCGCCGCCAAGAGCGAAGCCATTTGACGAAAAATCCGTTCCACGCGTTCGGCTACATCGGGATCGTCGGGTAACATTTCTAGAGCCGTGTTGGTTACTAAACAGCCGTGCCTGCTGCCCAGTACAGTCGCAGTTCGGGTGTAATAGAGCAGGGCGTCACGCAAGCCTTCTCGGCTCGGTCGAGAAGAAGTGAGGCTCTCAGCTAACCGGGCTAGATTCTTCTCGGCATACTGATCGATCGCGGCTAATAGCATCCCCTTTTTGTCCCCGAATGCACTGTATAAACTCCCTCGCAATAGACCGGTGGCATCACAAAGATCCTCGATCGACGTCACATGATAGCCCTGGTCCCAAAATACCTTAGCGGCAGCCTCAATCGCGACCGCGGGATCAAATTCTCTGGGGCGTCCGCGACTAGCAGCACTTAGTTTTTCTGAATAAGGAGCCATCATAGCCTCGACCAATTTATGACTGAGCGTTCAAGAATCAAGGCTAAATCGTGAACTAGTCTTTTTTTCTTGAGCTGCCGCATCGCCATCTGCCATGGTCCCAACAGTCGTAAATGGTCACGGACTCGGATGTCCGTGATTCCCCCCGAAAATAAAAGGAGTTACCCTATGTTACGTCGTTCGGTTGTTTCGCGACAGCTCTCGCTCGGTCGCGTATTAGGATTCTTAGGAACCACGGTGTTGGCTTCCAGTGGTTTGATGGTTTCGGCGCTAGCCGAGGACAATGGCGTTTCCCTGACGCCGCAAATGGCCTGGAGCAGTTGGAGCTTTGTTCGCAATGGTCCCACAGAGGCGATCATCAAAGCTCAGGCTCAGGCTATGCATCAGAATCTGCAGTCCTCGGGATTTCAGTACGTTAATCTCGACGATTTCTGGTACCTGGACCCGCGGGTCACCGTTGACGCTTACGGGCGATGGGTTCCCGACCCCACGACATTCCCCGATGGGATGGCCGCACTCGCGGCTTATATCCACGGCCTGGGACTTAAGTTCGGAATGTATATCACTCCTGGTATTCCGGTGGCTGCGGTCAACGCAAACACTCCGATTGAAGGCACTCGATATACTGCCAAAGACATCGCCGATGTCTCCCAATACGAAATCAATTATAATTTTGGCAACGTAAACTACTATATCGATTACACGAAGCCGGGAGCACAGGCCTTCATCGATTCCTGGGCCAAGCTATTCGCTTCCTGGGGCGTGGACTATATTAAAATGGACGGGGTGGGAACCTGGGATGTCCCCGATGTGATCGCGTGGTCACAAGCATTAAAGAAAAGCGGACGAAAGATACATTTGGCTCTTTCGAACTCGCTCAACCTAAGCGCAGCGACCACTTGGGACGCATACGCAAATAGTTGGCGTATCACTGGTGACGTCGAGTACTATCACAGCTCAGTCTACCCGTTGACGCGTTGGAGCAACGTGCTCAACCATTTCCAATCGATGTCGCAATGGACGGCATTTTCTGGTCCGGGTGGCTGGCCGGATCCGGATTCGCTAGAGATCGGAAATGGGCCATTGGACGGAATAAATTCGGACGGCAGCAACTTCACCCAGAATCAGAGGCAAACATTATTTGCCTGGTGGTGTGTCACCGCAGCGCCGCTCATCCTAGGGACCGATCTGACTAGCAATATTGATTCATACGATTATTCGCTGCTACATAATAGCGAAGTCATCGCGGTTAATCAGGCAGGGGTTCAAGCCGCTCCGGTTGTGGATTATTTGACCAGCGATCCCGGTGGCAGCCAGCCGGAAACCTGGCGGGCTAAAGAAGCCGACAATAGTTTCACCATTCTCGTGTCCAATCCCTCCGGAAGCACACAAACCGGAACGACCGCTTGGTCATTGGTTGGTATTCCGGGACCAGTGCTGGTACGCGACCTATTGAACGGCGTTAACCTGGTCGGAACACCGAATCAAGATGGCGGATATCAGGTTCCTGGGCCATTGCCTTACAACCTGTCGGCTTACCAAAGCCAGCTTCTGAAGGTAACACCGATGGTTCCCGTAACCCAATATCACGTGGACGGCCCG
>DASUWQ010000541.1:0-15321 GCA_036378375.1 Chthoniobacterales bacterium | reverse complement strand
GAGTTTCGCGCGACGGACATTGCCCTGGCGCTCAACTTCAATTTTGGCGATTCGCGGTGAGTGCAGTGGGAACATGCGCTCGACGCCTTCGCCATAGGAAATTCGGCGCACGGTAAAAAAGGCATTTAAACCGGATCCGCGTCTGCCGATCACGATTCCGCTAAAAAGCTGAATTCTTTCTTTATCTCCTTCAACCACCCTCGTATGGACCTTGACGGTGTCGCCCACCCGGAATGGGGCGATTTCAGGCTTAAACTGCTCTTTCTCAATCTTCTGAATAATGTTCATAGCGCGGGCACTCCCGGTTTTGGTGGACCGAATAGATAGCTGCGCCTCGGGGCTTTGCAACTCAAAAGCCTGAATCGGTCAAAAATGCCTGGGCATTTTTGACCGATTCAGGCTATTTCTTCCGTTTCAGTCCATGTTTCCCAGTCGCTTCCTGCTTTCTCACCGCCACTGTTTCTATCGGTCGACAACGACATTCGCGCTAACGCGAAGACGCTCCCGCGTCCGCGGGACCCATACGTCGACACGCCGATACGCCTTTTTTCTGTTGCTCCTTTTGGCCGGTTGCGCGACTCCCCCGCAAGTTGCGCCGCTGATGGAGTCTCCGGCCGTCGCCCAACAGATTGCCGCTGAACCAGTTGGGGATTTTTATATTGGTCGCCGAGTCTTTGCTCCGCCCTTCGCAATCTGGGGGTATGTACGTTCGCCAAGACAGAGCTGGAAGACGGCTAAACTCGTTATCTTAAATGAAAAATTTCAATTTGCGCCGGATCGGGTCCGCAAGCAGCTCGGGTCTGACAACGGAAGCGAATACCGACTTTACGGGAACTTTTCAGGCGATCAAATTTATGACGCCTCCAGTGGCAGGTTCTGCGCTGAATTTGTGCTCAAACGGGCTGAATTGGTCTCCGCGAATCCAGATCCGATTTGGTCTCCCTATTTCATTCGCGACCGCCAAATGTTCATGGGGTGGACCAGAGGCGGCTCGCAACCGACGACCGCAAGCCATTAACCGCGAATGGACGCGAATCGAAACCGCGAATGGACACGAATAAAAGAAGACAACCGCAGATGGACGCAGATTTAGGTAGATGAGTCTGATGCAAACACGCCACACGAAACTCGGCTAACGTGTGTGGTGTGTTAACCAAGCAGGAGTTCCGATCTCCAAAGAAAATTATCTGCGTAAACCTGCGCTCATCTGCGGTTGAATTCTTCGTGTCAATTCGGGTTCATTCGTGGTTCAATTTACTTCTCGGGATGAAACTCGTTCGTTCTTTCTGGCTCAGCCAATCACCAATCAGTAATCGCCTCTCACTTCTCACCTTTCACCTTCTTCTTGTGGTGTCCGGGATAGCGCGCGGCCAGGTAGGGTCACCGCCGCCGTCCGTTCCAGTGGCTGACGCCAGGCATCCTTACGAATACATTCTGCTTTGCGGCGGTCCCTCGTTGCATCTGTGGGAACAGTACCGAGAGCAGCCCCATGATAATTACTGGGGATGTTTCGTGCGCGCCGCCCGCACTCGGCTCCAGGAGTTGAAGCCGGTTGTCAAAGACAACCCGTCGGCGACGGTCACCATGTTGATCTATCTGAACGGTTATCGCTCTCGATCTGCCCAGGAAAAACGGGACCTGATCCCGCTGATTTATTCGGTCCGAGATGCCTACCAGCTCAACTTGGTCCCGATCGAAAACGGCGATGACGTGATTCGATATCTGAACAACGGAAAACCAAGACAGCAGATAAAAATTGCCGACTTCGAGTATTTTGGTCACTCGAACCAGGATGCGTTCATGTTCGACTATTCGAACCAAGTGGGAAACAGCTCCAAATCCTTGCTCCATGAGAACCAGCTGACACAGCTCCATCGAGGATTATTCGCTCCCGGCGCTTATGTGAAGAGCTGGGGCTGTTATACGGGAGAAGGTATGAGCCAAAAATTCCGGGCTGCTACCGGCGTGCCGATGATCGGAGCTGTCGGGAAGGTGGACTATTCGAACCGCGAGGATGCACTAAATGGGATTGTGCCAGTGCTGAGCTCAGCTGGCGGACGCTGGACGAGGTAAAGCTGGAGCAGGCTGGACCTGCTCTTAGAAAATTACAGCCGCGAGCGGCTCGGCGCCACCCGCGGCTTCCGATTGTTGTATGGGTTACAACCGGAGGAGATCCATCAGCAATCCACTGGCGAATGAGCTGCGTAACAGCATTGAGGTTCCAGTCGCTAGTAATGCAACCAGAATCATGATGGTCGGCGCGATGCCGACTAATCCCAAGATGCCTAGCGCCAAAGCGCCAACTCCGGTAAGAACCTGAGCACTCGCTGAGGCTTTACCCATAGAATGCATCAATTGGTGTACTATCTCGTTTTCTTTCCCCGATAGGGTCAGCAAAACGGACTCGCTACTCGTCAATAGGAGCGTCCCTCCATACGTAATCACGGCTGCTGACATCAGTGTCATTGGCGCAATTCGTAACAGCGCCAAGATCCCAAGAACAACACCCGCTAGGCCGCCCAAAAACTCTGCGGTTATACCGCGACCAACTTCCATCGCCCGTGGGTTAGGGGTTGCGCCGGCCTCATAGAGAAGCTCGGTATAACGCAACACAACGTTGGTGCCTTGACAGCCCAAAACCACACCAAGCGCAATCACTGTGATAGCTGCCAGGTCGTTTGGAAAAATGCCAGCCAGCCCCAGAATCGAAAGTACGACTGCTCCGCAAGCTAGAAGTACCTCGGTCTTTAAGGTGGTGGTCTCCCATTGCCTGGCATGCTCATGAAGCTGAGCTTGGGTAAGGGTTTCTACCGCCATGTCCGTCACCTCCTTTCCGAATCAGCATACGCGGTTAGTAAGAGTTTTTCAACCGATATATATCGTGATACGATATATAGTATCAGCAGGTAACGGCAGGGATCAGCTCCCGACTACTCCGGCAGCCGCAGGGCGACGTCGCGGCCAGGTCTATAAGCGAGCGAGTTCCAGATTGAGGGCGCGCCCAAGCGAAGCAACGGTGGCCTGCTCACCCAATACTCGATGCCGATTACCTGCCAGAGGTTCATCGGGCGATTGTAGGCTCGTCGGATTCCTTCGACTCCGCACAGACGCCGCTCGCTATGGCGTTTTGGCCTCTGATCATAAACTGGTCGAGGTTGGGGCTAGAATCGGGAATCTTGCGCTCAGTTCAATCTAGGAACTTCAACAGAGCGAAGGTGTAGTTGCCGCCAGGTCCACAGGGACCTGGCGGTACTTTTTGGCGCTTCGCTTTGAGATTGAATATCGCATGCGTGCTGGGCGTATTCAGCGGCCCGGACCAGGAGTGACCAGCGATCAATGACTTTTTGAATCGGTCTCTCGATATTTGATTACTGATTTACTGAACACTGATTACTCGGAGAATGGGTTATGCGAATGTTGTGCGCAATTTCACTAGTGCTGGCTTTAGTTCCTCGTTTATGCGGGCAGACCGAGCAGCCGGCTAAAGCCGTGGATGGTAAGGTTGAAACCATTGTTTTCATTCGGCACGCGGAAAAACCAGTGGCCGGCCTGGGACAAATAAACTGTCGGGGATTGAATCGGGCGCTAGCGCTTCCCGCCGTTCTAACGTCGAAGTTTGGTAAACCGGACCAAATCTACGCCCCGGATCCGGCGGGGAAAGTTCACGATCCGGCGGGTACCTTTGATTACCTGCGTCCGTTGGCCACAATCGAACCGACCGCGATTCAGCTAGGGATGCCGGTCAGTTGCGACTATCACTATGATCAGATCAAAGAGCTTGAAACTGAGTTGTTAAGTCCCCAACGGCTCGGTCAGCTCATTCTTGTTGTTTGGGAACACCATTTCCTCAACCAGATGGTCAAGGATCTTGTCCAGCTGAAGGGCGGCAACCCGAAGCAAGTGCCCGATTGGCCAGGGAGTGAGTATGACCGCATTGATATCTTACGAATCCCGGCTGAGAACGGTGCGATCACTTTTGCTCAGGACCACGAGAACCTTAACCACCTGAGCGACGATTGTCCGGGAGCTAAGTGAGGTAGTGGCAACCGGGGAGAGGTGGCCTGGAGGGGGAGCCGCTTTGTCGCGCGGCAGCTCTATCGGTTTGCAGCAAGCGGCTCCCGGAAACGTCTCTTGGTCAACCATGTTTCAAAGCGTACTTCTGCAGGGGAGCGTTTATCTGCTGGTAGTTCTATTGGACGTTAGCGAGCGGCTTCCGGACCTGAGACAGCGTCATTCCATTCTACTGGCCCGGGGTGAATTAATGGTTTCGGAAAAGAACCGCTTAGGGCGTAAGTCGCGTCGAGACGTTCCCGGGAGCCGCCTGCTGCCACACTACAGAGCTGCTGTCCTACAAAGCGGCTCCCCTCCAGGCTCTCGCGGCTCGCCACCTCTGCCCGGATCCGTCCGATTTTGGACTGGATCGACCCTGGTTGAGCAGCATCTCGTCCCTTAATCTCGGGTTATGACTAGCTCAACGTTTCATGATGATGTATCTGCGCATGTGCCCAAATCAGTCCTGTTGGTTATCGATGTTCAAGACTCATTCAAGGGCGATGCGACTACCTGGGCAACCCGCAACAATCCTGTCTTCGAATCGAATGTAGCCAAATTGATCGAAGCTTACCGGAACGCTGACCTGCCCATCGTTTTCGTGCTCCACCAGAATCCAAGACCAGAGAGTCATTTCAATCCGGGATCGCCTCTTTATCGATTCATGGATTTCGTGGCTCCGAGGCCGGATGAAGTGGTTCTTCAGAAAACGACCATTAGCGTGTTTGCGAGTACGGACTTAGCCCGCCGGCTTACCCAGTGGCAGATCAATCGTCTTACCGTGACTGGCATCCAGACTGAGCAATGCTGCGAGACCACAACTCGCGACGCCTCTGACCGAGGCTATCAGGTCGATTTTGTGACCGACGCCACTTTGAGCTTTGCCATTCCTCACTGGGCCGGCGGACCGGAACTCTCAACCGAGGAAGTGGTACGACGGACCGAATATGCGTTGGCCGGCCGATTCGCCAACATTGTCTCCACTCAAGGAGTTTTGGACTCGCTGAGCAAGCAACCGTCAAAGGAGCTCGCAATGACAAGATGAAGCCGGCGAAGCGACGGGTTATTTTTGTTCTCGCGCCGGGTGTTCATTTATTGGATTTGGCAGGCCCGGTGCAAACGTTCGATTCGGCCAACGGCTGCGGCTGCAACTACGGGCTACACTTCATCGGTGCATCAGCCCAAGTCCCGAGCGCAGTGGGGCTTTCCTTAACCGGGTTCGGACCTGTGATTCCGGCAAATGAATTGGCCCGGAACGATCTGGTCATCGTTCCGGGCGTGCGCTGGAAAGGGCGTACCCGAAGCGACGTATTGACAGGGACCCAGCGCGCGTATCTACAAATTGCTCATCAAACGGGCGCTGGCGTCGCCTCCGTCTGCTCCGGCGCATTCGGTTTGGGAGAGGCCGGACTATTGGATGGCCGCCGCTGCACCACGCATTGGTCTTGCGTAAAAGAACTGCAGCGGCGTTATCCAAACGCGGAAGTGTTAGATAACGTCCTGTTCGTCCAGGATAGCGGTGTGACCACCAGCGCCGGGATTGCTTCCGGGATTGATCTGGCTCTTTCGTTCGTAGAACAAGACCATGGCGCGCAAATGACCGCCCGGGTTGCGCGAGATCTAGTGGTCTATTTCCGCCGTTCTGGAGCGCATCATCAGTTGAACGTTTTTCTAGATTACCGAGCGCACCTGCATTCCGGTGTGCACCGGGTACAGGATTGGTTAAATGAACATCCGGCTGAGGCTGCCCCGTTGGCCCGGCTGGCTTCTCTTGCGGCTATGAGTGAGTCGACGCTCACAAGAGCATTCAGAGCCAATACCGGCCTGACTCCTTTGCAGTACCAACAGAAAGTGCGTCTGGAAATGGCGGCCAGCCTGATGCGCGATCAGCGTTTAACTCTTGAGGTCGTCGCCGAACGCTGCGGTTTCGCCGATGTCCGTCATTTTCGGCGCTTGTGGACCACTACTTTCGGCCAATCGCCATCCCATTTCCGGAGAGCAACCGCGAAGGGACACGAATCAAAACCGCCAATGGACGGGAATGGAAACGAATCAAAGCCAACCGCAGATGAACGCAGATAGACGCAGATAATTTCCTTGGAGTCGCTGCTCTCGATTCGCGGCCACCGCTATCTGCCTAAATCTGCGGTTGTCCTATCCTATTCGTGTTCATTCGCGGTTCTTATCCGCGTTCATTCGCGGTTTTGTTTGTGTCGTTCGCGGTCTAAATTGTTGATTGCAAAACGCGGGGCTATTCATACCCTAGTGATGCAGTCGGGTAACGGTGGTTTTCTTTCGCCGGTGGGGCTGACTGTGCTCCCGTCTTGTCTAACCCTCAGATTCAAATTCGGCAAAGGACAAACTGTTTATGGCAAATTCCACGTTTGGTCTTTCTACCAATCCATTGCGCTGGACTGTCGATCCTACGTTTTACCCAACGGCCCGGCTTGCAATGGAAGCTCCCGCCGAGCGCTATGCCTATGTTGCAGGACTGGCGCCCGACCAGAAGTCGCGACCGGATGCGCTTTACGTCGTCGACGTTGATCCTGCTTCTCCGGCGTACGGACAAATCCTGAGCCGGACCGATCTGCCGGATATTGGGGATGAACTTCATCATTTTGGTTGGAACGCGTGCAGCGCAGCACTTTGTCCTTATGCGCCGCATCCCCATGTCGAAAGGCGATATTTGATCGTCCCCGGAATTCGTTCGTCTCGAATCCACGTCATCGATACGAAACCCGATCCGACCAAGCTTCGGATCGTTAAAACGATTGAACCCGAAGACCTGTTCAAGCGGGCTGGTTATTCTCGACCTCATACCGTCCATTGCGGCCCGGACGGTATTTACTTGAGCGCACTGGGAGCTCCTGACGGGGCCGGTCCTGGTGGAATCTTCATCCTCGACCACTACGATTTTAACGTGCTGGGCCGTTGGGAAGTGGATCGGGGTCCACAAGAATTAGCCTACGATTTCTCCTGGCACCTCGGACAGGACGTACTCGTCTCTAGCGAGTGGGGGACTCCTCGGATGATCGAGGGAGGTTTACAGCCCGAGACTTTGTTGGGCGCCAAGTACGGGCACCAGCTCCATTTCTGGGATCTGCGTAAACGGAAACATTCCAAAGCACTCGATTTGGGGAGCGAACATCAGATGGTTCTGGAGTTACGCCCATCGCACGACCCGACTAAGACATTTGGTTTTGTGGGAGTAGTGGTTTCGTTGAAAGACTTGTCTGCCTCAATTTGGTTGTGGAGAGAACGATCAGGGAATTGGGAGATCAGGAAAGTAATCGAGATCCCGGCGCAGCCGGCCGATGCCGCCAAGCTTCCACCTTTGCTCGAGGGATTTGGCGCAGTACCGCCGTTGGTGACCGATCTGAATCTATCGTTAGATGATCGCTGGCTCTACGTCTCTTGCTGGGGCACGGGTGAGCTTCATCGTTATGATGTCTCGGTACCGGACCAGCCAAAGTTAACCGCGGTTCTGCCAATTGGTGGAATTGTCAAACGGACTCCCCATCCTAAGCAACCGGGTGAACCTCTCAACGGTGGTCCCCAAATGGTAGAGGTAAGCCGGGACGGGAAACGCGTATATCTCACTAACTCGCTCTACCAGTCCTGGGATGAACAGTTTTACCCGGACGGCGTACGCACCTGGATGGTGAAAGCGGATGCTGGCTCTGACGGATCGTTGAATTTTGATGCAAAGTTCTTGGTTCAAACCGAGGAACATCGTCTTCATCAAGTCCGATTAGAGGGAGGCGATACATCTTCTGATTCGTTCTGTTTTCCGTCTTAGGAGAGGCGCGAGTCTGTGAACGCTTGGCCTTGGATTGCATTGGTGGCATTAGGGGCTTGGCACGGATTGAATCCGGGTATGGGGTGGCTGTTCGCGGTTAGTCTGGGGCTGCAAAACCGTTCGCGAGCGGCCATTTTTCAGGCCATGTGCGCCATTGCGATCGGGCACGCTCTGTCGATATTCGCGATCCTATCCTTGGCGTTTCTGTTAGGACGATACATCTCGGCAACTTGGTTTGGCTTGGTTGCTGCTTTATCGCTAGCTGGTCTGGGAAGTTGGCGTTTGCTTCGGGGACGTCATCCGCGTTGGGTCGGGATGCGGGTGAACTTTAGAGATTTAACCTGGTGGTCCTGCCTTATGGCTAGCGCCCATGGCGCTGGGCTTATGCTGCTGCCAGTCTTTGTGATTGGAGGTGGAGGTTGGTGCGGGGTTTCATCCGCGTCGTCGCTCAAATCCGCGACATCATTCCCGGAATTCTACGATTCGATTCCCGGTGTTTGCGTGCATTCGCTCTCGCAATTTGTGGTGGCCGGGATCGTTGCCTGGGTGGTGTATGACATCGTTGGTCTTACTATCTTGCGTAAGTCTTGGTTCAACGCAGACCTGGTTTGGTCTTGTAGTCTGATTTTGGCGGGATTGCTGATGTTGGTCGTTCGGGTTTGATTCCGGTGCGAATAGACTTTAGTTAGTCCGATCGGCTACCTCGCTTGTCGTTCTCGTACTCGTCGTCGTCCTCGTCCTCGAAATGGCGTTTATACTTGCCCCGCGGACTCACCACCGAGCCCTTCCTTGCTCGAGGATTACGAGACACTGACTGGTAAACTGGTAGAGGGCTGATCGGCCATTCGGATGTGATTGGGCGGCACAGACAAATCGAGGATGAGGACTACGACAATACGAGGACGATTCGTTAAGCGAATGACCCTGACGTCGCAAACACCTGCACTGCTCTTTGTTTGGTCCGAACGATCGAACACCGCTTGGGCAATTCATGCGTAGAGACGTTCCCGGGAGCCGCCTGCCAATATGTTTTGTCGGCGTAAGACAACATAGCCCACTGTCGAGGACGTCGTCGAAATACAGCGGTTGAAAGCGGCTCCCCTCCAGGGCGCTGGGAGTTTACACGCTCGGCAGACCAACAAAACCTTCGAGGACGACGACGAGTATGAGAACGATTCGTTATGCCAGAAACAACAATGCCAGGGCAAAAACCACAAGACCTACAAAGAAGGACATTACCGTGAATCCCATCACTCGGCGGAGACTGATGCCGGCTATGGCCAGAACCGGCAAGGCCCAAAACGGCTGAATCATGTTCGCGACCTGTTCCCCCATGGCCACACCCATTGCAGTGGCTGCTTGAGACGCGTGTAGTTCTGTTGCTGCCGGAACGGTGAATGGTCCTTGCACAGCCCAATGACCGCCGCCGCTGGGGATGAAGAGACTAATTATCAGCGAAGCGACATAATTCCAAAACGGCAAGGTGTGCGCGTTGGAAAAGGAAACGAACGCTTTAGCGATCACGTCAGCCAGCCCGGTCGCTGTCATGATCCCCATGATTCCGCCATACAACGGGTACTGCAGGATGAGTGGTCCCGTGACCCGGGCTGCCTGATTGACTGCGCGGACGTAATTGATCGGAGTCCAATGGAGTAACAGGCCGGCCAGAAAAAAAAGAAAAATGACCGAGTTCAGGTCGAGCGAGATCCCGGTTTTCGACCAGCTCAAGATCAGAGCGATCGCTCCGGCGGCCACCAGGATCAACGTCAGGATCCATGCGTGTTCCAAATGATCGGCGATCGTCTGCGGATGCTCCCGTTCGGCAACCCTATCCTCGGATCGTAAGCGTTCCGGATCTGCCGCAACCGTATCGTCAGCGGTTGGCATAATCGCGCAATAGAGAACGGGGATCAGGATCAAGACCGCGATAACTGGAACGAGATTGAACGGAGCGAACAACATGTCACCCAGCGGGAGCACTTGTCCGGTGAGTTTCTGCACTAGGTTTAGAGACGATCCGGGCGTGGCTTGGGAAAGAGCGATTGAGCTGGAGAATCCGCTGGCCCAGATAATCCATCCTGAATAAGCCCCGGCAACTAACCAACCGAAATCAATCCGGATTCGCTTAGCGATTTCTCGGGCGAGAAGCCCGGCTACCACCAAACCGCATCCCCAATTAACAAAGGAGGTTACCATCACTACCAAGATCGTCAGAACAATTGCTGCCCGCGGCGTCTTTGGCCTGGATGCCAGCCAATCCAGGACGAAGCGAACGGGTCGCGAATTCGATAAAGCGTATCCGGTGACGAGGATCAGGACCATCTGGAACGCAAAAGACAGAATCTGGAACAGACCGGCATACCAACCATTCAGGATTTGCGGGAGAGATCCTTTCGGCGCCAATAGAGCCGCGAGCAGGGCCGTAATGATAGTTAGACTAACCGCAAAGATATAAGGATCGGGAGTGATTCTTTCGAATAGATAGACGAAGAAGCCAGTAATCCGGTTCAGCGCGGTGCGACGGCTTGGGCTCTCGGTTTGTACGGGGGGAGTTGGAGTAGCCATGGGGGAAAGTAGAGGAGCCAGGAGCCAGAATCCAGGAGTCAGGAGGGGGAAAGCGGCGAAACGGCGACGTGGCGAGTAAGCAGCGAAGCTGCGGCTCAGGCACGGCCTAGGCGAATAGGTTGCAGTGCCGACGAGAAGAAAACGGAGCAATTTAGAAGCTATTGGGCTTTGTCCTAGCAGCTTCGCTACTAAAAGCGCTTTCGCGGGTCTCATTCGCCGGTGCGCCGTATCGCCCCTTCGCTTTTTCGCCGTTTCCCCTCCTGGCTCCTTCTAGAGATTTTCTTTGAACCTCACCCGAAACTGCGGCAGGTTGCCGATCAACCCCCCAACCTGTTATGGAAGTTGCCGGTACAGTTAGCTGGATCCTGGCGCAGAAGAGTACGACGGTTTGGACGATTGGTCCTGACGCGAAGGTGTATGACGCTATCAAGATGATGGCGGATAAAAACGTGGGTGCTCTCCCCGTGGTGCAGAACGACAAGCTTGCTGGGATTATCTCTGAGCGTGACTACACGCGAAAAGTAATCCTGCAAGGACGGTCGTCGAAGGAAACCCGAGTCAGTGAGATCATGTCGATGAACTTGGTTGTCACTCACCCGAATGAAAGCCTGACTGGATGTATGCGCGTGATGACCGAAAAGCGGATCCGGCATCTCCCGGTCTTGGAAGAGGGTAAGCTGGTCGGTATGCTATCGATTGGCGACGCTCTTAAATGGGTGATTTCGGCTCAGACCGCCACCATCGAGCATCTCGAACAGTACATCGCGGGCGGTTATCCGTCGTAGCAGCGGCGCAGGTATTTGGAATTCGAAACGGTTCGCGTAATAGCGACTACGCGAACAATGAGAGGTCTGCATTTCGGTAGGGCGAGTTCCCGCTCGTCGCGTTTTGTTCCTCATACGTTTCACGCGTGTCTTCGGATTAGCGGAAGCTCACCCCTGCCGGGGATGACAAGCGAACGCCGGGCGTCTAGGTATAGAGTGTTATGAATCTTCTTCACGTCACTCACAAACTTCTCGGATCAGCTGCTCGCACTCATCAGGTATGGAAACTGACGCGTAACGTATTGATTGTCGCGACGTTGCTTTCGATAGGACCAGCTGGCGCACAACAGGCTCCATCTGCCTCGCCCATCCCCAATGCTGAGAGCGATAAAGGGTCGATTCTATTGACGGTCTTTCTTCGGCACGACCAATCAAAACCGTTGGATCAGATTAATGCCGAGTTGCGCCAGCAGGGGTACTACAAAGCGTTCCCACCCGCAGGAATAGAAGTTGTCTCGTGGTATGTGATGATGGGAATCGGTCAGGTTATCACTTTGCGGGTGCCGGCTGAACGCTTACGCGAGGTGAATGTTGCCCTGGAAAAAACTGCCTGGGGGGGATATCGAACCGAATTTTATCCTACCTACGACTACAAGGCGATTGGTGAGACGGAACACGCCAAGAACCAGTAGGCCAATAGCCAATAGCCAAGTGTCGGCCGATCATTTCGATTGGCTAAAGCAAGCCCGCAACTCAATTCTGGAACTGCCGATCAGCTCTTTTGGCTATCGGCTATTGACTATTGGCTATTTCGGCCCGCGCGATACGGTCGATTTGACATACTGTCTTATCGCTGGTCTGTTTCGACCGTCGTTATCGATCCAGGCGTAAGCCCCATCGATCGTAAGCGTTAACGTAAACCAACGCGCTAAGTAACCCTTGACTTGATTTTTAGGAATCGAGCGGGCGGTGAAAGCGCATGGTTTCTGCTTTCCCTCCGTTCGAAAGAGAAAGCGATGGACAAAACAAATACAGGGGAAGCCGACGATCGGTTCCGCTTGGTGGCTCTTATCGTCGCCGTTACCTTTTTCATGGAGAACCTGGACGGCACAGCGATCGCCACCGCTTTGCCGCAGATCGCTCGTTCATTTGCGGTTCGCCCCACGGATGTCAGCATTGGGATGACAGCGTACCTCGTCACGCTAGCGGTCTTTATCCCGATCAGCGGTTGGATCGCGGATCGCTTTGGCGCCCGAACTATCTTCAGTACCGCAATCGCCATTTTCACTTTGGCTTCAGTCGGCTGCGGACTCGCGAACAATCTAGGCGGATTCATTTCAGCGCGGATCGTCCAAGGAATTGGCGGCGCCATGATGGTGCCGGTTGGGCGATTGGTAGTTCTGCGGAGTACGCCAAAAAGCTCTTTGGTACATGCAATCGCGACCATCGTTTGGCCGGGCTTGATTGCCACCGTGATCGGTCCGCCCGTGGGCGGCTTTATTGCCAACTTCACGTCATGGCGATGGATTTTCCTGATTAACATCCCGATCGGTGTAGTCGCGATCTGTCTGGTCTATCGCTTCGTCAGAAACTTCCGTGCGGATGAGCGGCGCCCACTTGATTTTCCCGGCTTTCTATTGAGTGCCGCCGCGTTGAGCTGCTTGATGTATGGCGTCGATTTGCTGGGGCAAGAAAACTCCAATTGGGTTACGGCGGGTTGGGTCTTGGCCCTCAGCGTTATGTTCGGGATGGCAACTCTCTACTGGGAACGGAAAACCCGGTTCCCGCTGATCAATCTTTCGCTGCTGAGAATCCGCACCTTTGCGACCTGTCTCATTGCCGGAAACGTGAGTTGCATCTCGATTAGCGCGGCCCCGTTGCTGCTTCCATTGATGTTCCAGACTGGTTTCGGACTGAGCCCGTTTACTTCCGGGGTGTTGGTGCTGGTATATGCGATGGGTAACCTGCTGATGAAAACCAGCACCACTTGGCTATTGAAGAAGTTCGGGTTTCGATCGGTGTTGGTGGTGAATACGCCGTTGATCGCCCTTTTTGCGATAGGATTAGGCATGCTGTCAGTCGGTACGCCGCTCCTCGTCACATTGGTAATTTTATTGGGGGCTGGCCTGGTCCGTTCAATGCAGTTTACGAGCCTAAACACCCTTGCGTTCTCAGAGGTGCCGTCGGCGGACATGAGCGCAGCCAGTATGATGCAGAGCACCCTGCAGCAGCTCGGCTTCGGTATGGGTATCGCTTTCGGAGCGGTCGCATTGCATCTGGTGGCGTTCTTCAGAGGCAATCATGGTCTGTACGCAGTACCGGATTTTCGAATCGCTTTTGCTCTTAGCGCCATTTTTGGACTTGTTGCTTTCCCGGCGTACTGGCGTCTGTTGCCCACCGACGGTCTGGAAGTAAGTGGCGGACCGCGACGAAAGGTCAGCGAATCCGCAACTTCGTCGATCTTGGAACAGAGTAATTCGGTCGGGGAGGAAGAAGCGGGGTGATTTCTTCTTTCGTGCTCGTGCTCGTCCTCGTGCTCGAAAGAAACGGTATGAGGAAGATTCGAGCGATGAGTCTACTCCTGTTATCGGCGATCTTTGGAGGGAAAACGCCCTTTCGAGCACGAGGACGAGCACGAGCACGATTTATTGAACACTAAATGGACCCAATCATTACTAACCCGTCGATCATCACCGCGATCCTGAGCCGCCGGACCATCAAGGAATTCCGTTCTGATCCGGTTCCGGAAGAGACGCTTTGGCGAATTCTGGATGTGGCGCGATGGGCTCCTAATCATCGTCTGACTGAGCCTTGGCGCATTGCCATGATTGGAACGCGGAGCCGGGAAACATTGGCGGACGCGTTAGCCAATCTGACGGAATCTAGCCAAGATCCGTCGGTGATGGCTAGAGCGAAGGAGGACGCTCGAAAGAAAGTGATGTCGTCTCCTGTATTATTGGCGGTTACTTGCCGGCTCGCAGGGAATCCTGCTCAGGAGGTAGAAGATTTGGCTGCGGTCTGCGCTGCCGTGCAGAACCTGCAATTGGCCGCTTGGAGTGAAGGGATTGGAACCCATTGGAATACCGGGAAAGTCACTCGGCTACCAGAGACAAGCGCTTTGCTGGAGTTACCGGAGCGAGGCGAACAACTAGTTGGGTTCCTGTATCTCGGGTATCCGGCGCAAGTCCCGGATCCGCCAAAACGACGGCCAATCCAGGACTTCGTAAGAAACCTTCCCTAAAACGCGAATGGACGCGAAAACAAGAGAAGACAACCGCAGATGAACGCAGATAGACGCAGATGAGTTTGATGCAAACATGCCACACGGAACTCTGCTAACGCTTTTGGTGTGTTGACCACCCGGGAGCTGCGTTCCCCAAAGAGAATTATCCGCGTCTATCTGCGTTCATCTGCGGTTGTCTTCTTTGCCTTCTTGTTCGCTTCAGTTCGCGTCCATTCGCAGTTTGTTTTCTAATGTGATGGGCGACCGACGGCGTTTCCGCGGCAGCCTTGCAAGAAATCTAAATCGGCGCCGAGGTTGGCTTGCATCACATGATCGTGATAGAGACGCCCGTAACCGCCTGAGGGCGCTTTTGCTGGTTGCCAGGATTTACGACGTTTCTCTAGCTCCGCGTCATCGACCGCCAAGTTTAGTTTACGGTTCTCCACGTCCAGCTCGATCATATCGCCGTCTTGGACCAGAGCTAAGGGTCCTCCTACAGCCGCCTCGGGGCAGCAGTGCAGAACCACCGTGCCATAGGCAGTGCCACTCATCCGAGCGTCGGAGATGCGGACCATATCGGTGATGCCTGCTTTTAAAAGCTTCGGAGGCAAGCCCATATTGCCCACTTCCGCCATGCCCGGATAACCGCGCGGCCCGCAATTCTTCAGAACCAAGACCGAGCTTTCATCGACATCGAGCGCGGGATCGTTAATGCGCTCATGATAATGCTCGATATTCTCGAAAACGACGGCTTTGCCAGTGTGCTGGAGCAGATGTGAGCTAGCAGCGGAAGGCTTCAGGACTGCGCCGTCCGGGGCCAAATTACCTCGCAACACCGCGATGCCGCCGGAGCTCACCAACGGTTTCGAGAGCGGCCGGATCACCTCGTCGTTATAACTTTTCGCGTGTTGGACGTTTTC
>DASUWQ010000540.1:0-17004 GCA_036378375.1 Chthoniobacterales bacterium | reverse complement strand
GATTAAGGCGAAGATCTCGCGAGCGGTATGTTCAATTTCCTGCTGAAGGAGAGCGCCAGGATTCATTGCGTAAAAAACAGAGAATAGAGCCGAATCTGCAGAGTGGGTACAGTAATTAAGTTAGGGTCGGGCGCCAGCTCTGGCGCTGGCTGTCGCTATCTCATCATGCCGAGGAGAGCGGAGGATCGGCGAGAAAACCACGCTCATCCTAAGCCGATACCCGCGGCGATCGGGATGGCGAGCAGCAAGACCCTGAAGGCGGACCGCACGATCTAAGGCACTACCACATTTCAGCTAAGCTGTCAGTGTCAGCTGGTGTGGCGATTGCCTGGGTCCAATAAGAACGACGCCTCGTTTGTCAGTCGGCCGCTTGGGTCTTCGATCGACCCAGATACCCCCGTAAAACTTCGATGCCTGTTGGAACCAGCGAGACGACGATTATAGCCAGGATCACGATCGAAAAATTGTGTTGGACGTAGGGGAGACCACCAAAAAAGTGACCTGCCAAAACGACCACCACGACCCACACAACCCCGCCGATTACCGTATAAAGCACGAATCTCGAAAAACTCATCGTCGCCATGCCAGCGACAAAGGGGGCGAATGTACGGATGATGGGTAAATATCGAGCAAACAGAATGGTTTTAGCGCCGTAACGCTCGTAGAAAGCGTGGGTCTGCTCTAGGTATTTGCGGCGAAAAATCTTCGAGTTGGGGTCTTTGAACAGGGTTTTCCCAATAGTCGCTCCGATCCAGTAGTTGAAAAAGTATCCGGATAGGGCCGCGATCGTTAAAAGCACCAGGATCAGCAAGAGATTGAAGTGCGTCGTCGTAGCAGTTAACGCGCCTAGAGCAAAAAGCAGGGCGTCTCCTGGGAGAAAAGGGGTGAGAATAATGCCGCTCTCGGCGAAAACGATCACGAACAGCACCAGATACGTCCATCCTCCGAAGTGCCCTGCAAGCTCGTCGAGATGCTTGTCTAAGTGAAGGAGGAGATCGAGGAGGCCCGTGATCAGCTGCATAAATCTATTGGGCGATGTCTTCGGCGAAACGAGGATTGAATGCAACCGAAATCAAATAGTTGCGGTGAAAGGATGAAATAACTCACAAAGTTTAAACGAATTAGGTTCATGCCTCGTCTAATTGGACGGACGTAAAGTTAGGGTCTGGCCTTTGGGGGCTTCTTCACCAGGCAGGCCGCAGTGAAAACGGAGTAAGTAACAGGATAAGGAGAAAAAAATGAAGAGACGCAAAGTGACGACCCGGCCGCTTAGCCTGGGAGATTTGATTGCTGCAGTGAGTACTTATTCGAAGACGAGCGAAGAGACAGTGGCAACAGTTGCAGATTTATTTGCTTCTGGCCAAGTCCGGCTGATGAACAACGGTCGAAAAGTTCGCGCTCGAGTTCGCTAGGGCATTGTTTCTCAATATTTCTTATTTTTACGAGCGGCCTCGCTTGCAGGGAGGCCGCTGTGTTTTTCTTAGTGTGGGCGCATTTCTGGCAATTTGGCGCTCGCGCACTCTGCAAAAAACGCTTTGCTTCCGGCTTACCTCCCGTAATCTCTCGGCGTGATCGAGAGATACTCCCGTCAAGAGATGCGGGAACTATGGGCGGACGAGAGGAAGTTTTCTATTTGGCTCGAGATCGAAGTCCTCGCTTGTGAAGCAATGGCTTCCCTGGGACTTATTCCCTCGGCTGACGCTGAAGAAATCCGAGCGAAGGCGCGTTTTTCGGTTCCTGAAATCCAGGAGATCGAAAAACGGACGAACCACGATGTCATCGCGTTCCTGGAAAATGTTGCCTCCTACGTCGGGCCTGCGGCCCGTTGGATTCATCAGGGTCTGACTTCGTCGGACATCCTGGACACAACACTGGCGATTCAGCTCGTAAAATCGTGCGATATTTTGCTCGCCGACGTCGAAGCGGTGCGGCAATCCGCCGCGCGTAAGGCGCTTGAATACAAGTATACGCCCATGATTGGGCGTAGCCACGGGATTCACGCCGAGCCGATCACTTTTGGGCTGAAGATGGCCCTGATGTATGACGAATTTGGCCGAGCCCAAGTGCGACTGCGTCAGGCTCGAGAAACGATTGCTGTAGGAAAACTGAGCGGAGCCGTGGGGACCCATGCCCATCTTGATCCAAGGGTGGAAGAGCAAGTCTGCCGGCGATTGGGGCTGAAGCCGGACTTGCTCTCGACGCAAGTCATTCAGAGAGATCGGCATGCGGAATTTTCCACCACGCTGGGGTTAGCTGCCTCCAGCATCGACCGGTGGGCGACTGAGTTCCGGCACTTGCAGCGCACCGAGGTGCTTGAGGTGGAAGAGTTTTTCAAGCCCGGTCAAAAAGGGAGCTCGGCGATGCCGCATAAGAGAAATCCCATTACAAGCGAACGACTCAGCGGCTTGGCGCGTGTCCTGCGGGGAAACACCGTGGCTGCGCTCGAGAACGTGGCTCTCTGGCACGAGCGGGATATCAGCCATAGCAGCGTGGAACGCATTATTTTGCCGGATTCCTGCACCTTGCTTGATTACATGTTGCTAACCCTCGCCGATATCGTGGACGGGTTAGTCGTTTATCCCGAGCACATGCAGCAGAATTTGGCCATCACGAAAGGGCTTTATTTCAGCCAAGCGATTTTGCTTGAGCTGACCCGGCGAGGGATGGACAGAAAAGTTGCTTACGAAGCCGTCCAGAAAGCGGCCATGGCGACATGGCAGGGCAGCGACGATTTTCTAACCGAGCTAGAGAAAATCCCGGAGATCGTGGATGTGATCCCGAAGGCGGAACTAGCCCGCTTCTGCTCTTTGGGCCAGCACTTCCGTTATATCGACCGCACCTTTCAGCAGCTGAGATTAGGCGAAGACGGTAAGACGTAGGGGCGTTACGGCGTGTGGGCGTATGCGCGCTGGGCGAACGAACGGATGGGACCTATAGGACACATAGGACCTATGAGGGTCTCCCATTAGTCCCATGTCTCCTATAAGTCCCATTCGTTGAACTACCGCACGCGTTTTCATCTTCAGCGTTCTTTACTACCTACACGATAATTCCCCTCCATCCCCAAAAATTGTCCGGCGAATCTGGTTTTCAGATAGTGGGATCGCATGGTAGTTTATGGCTTCATTTGTATGCCACGCCGTTTCTTTTTGTTGTTAGCGTTGCTTCCCGCTTTTGTTGGCGGATGCAAAAAAGCACAGGAACTCCGCTCTCTGGTTAGCGGGTCGCCAAAACCTAGCGCTAGTCCATCCGCTAGCGTCGTCGCAGTGGCGGCTACCGCCACACCGACTCCAAAACCCGCGGTAAACAAAAACGCGCGTTTTATCGTATTTTGCTACCACCGCTTTGAAGATAAGGCGAAAGACCTGGTCACTGTGCCGAATGACTTTCGGGCACAAATGCAAGCGCTCAAAGATAACGGGATCTCGGTGATCTCGATGAAGGACTTGCTTGCGTGGCTAAACAACGAGAAGTCGATCCCCGCCAAAAGTGCAGTGATAACCCTGGACGATGGATGGAATTCTCAATACTACGTGGCTTGGCCCATCTTAAAGGAGTTTAATTACCCGTTCACTCTCTTCATTTATACCGACTATATTGAGAAGGGGGGCAAATCGATGACCTGGGCGCAACTCGAGGAAATGCGAGATGCCGGTGTCGATATCGAAGCTCACACCGTTTCGCACCACGATCTTCGGCATGCTCCGAGAGGGCAGGACTATACGTCGTGGCTGCATAATGAGGTGTATACGTGCAAACAGATTTTGGAAGACAAGCTTGCGATCAAGGTTGTTGCTTTTGCGTTCCCGTACGGATTTCACAACGAAGTCGTTCGGAAAACCGCGACCGATGCCGGGTACCTGCTTCAGTTTACGGTTTACGGTCAACACATGGGACAGAATGTGTTGCGCGACCAGGTTGGCCGCTACGCGGTCGATTCCTCTAAGCCCGCCGTGTTCAAGTCAGCCCTGGATTTCGGAGGCGAGACCGGGGCCCCGGGGGCCGAGGAGATGCAATTGGCGGCTGCCTCGATGTTGACCGAGCCGCAGGACAACTCGCATATCACGAATCCAAAGCCGACGATAAAAGCGAATATCGCTACCATGGGTGAGATTGATCCAGGCTCGGTTGAGATGCGGATCAGCGGATATGGGGTTGTGCCTGCTAATTACGACGCGAAAACCAAGCTGGTTTCATACGAATTTACCCAAAAGCTGGCACCGAAAACCTACACGGTGGTCCTATCCGCTAAGGTGAAGGGTAAGAGAGTAGAAACGAAATGGGTGTTTACTCTGGATTCAGCTGGCCCGGTAGCGACAAACTAAAAGACTCCCGGTATCTGCATAACCTTGGACGAGAAGGGAGCTCGTCTTTACTGAACTAAGATCGTGTTTTCACAACTTTCCGATCGACTCCAGGACGTCTTTAAAGATCTGCGAGGTCATGGGTCGATTTCAGAGGCTAACATCACTGATGCGATGCGGCAGGTCCGTTTGGCCCTGCTAGAAGCGGATGTTCATTTCCAGGTAGCGAAGGATTTTATCGCTCGAGTAAAGGAAAAGTCGCTCGGCCAAGAAGTGATGCGCAGCATCACGCCGGGGCAACAGATCGTAAAGATCTTCCATGACGAGCTGACCCAGCTACTAGGGGGAGACAATGCCCCTCTGGATCTGAAGGCGCCGGCCCGGATCATGATGGTGGGGTTACATGGAGCAGGCAAAACGACTTCAGCAGCGAAGCTCGCCTACTTCCTCAAGAAACAAGGAAAAACGCCGTTGCTCTTCGCCTGCGATTTGCAGAGACCGGCCGCCATCGAACAATTAGCGACTCTAGCCAAGCAAGTTGACGTACCGTTCTTTCGCCCTGAAGCGGGGCAGACCGATCTGTTGAAAGCCGGCCAACAAGCCATTAAGTGGTCGGAATCCCAATCCGGAAACGTCCAGATTTACGATACTGCCGGGCGCTTGGAAATTGATGAGGTGCTAGTAGGGGAGCTTAAGAAACTCCGGGATCTGCTGCAGCCACAAGAGGTCCTATTGGTGTGCGACGCTGCCACAGGTCAACAGGCGGTAAATGTGGCGACTCATTTTCACGAGGCGCTCGGATTGACCGGGCTCATCCTGACCAAGTTGGACGGCGACGCTCGCGGTGGCGCGGCCCTCTCCATGCGTGAAGTGACGCATCGTCCGATCAAGTTTGCCGGTCTGGGCGAGAAAATTGAGCAGTTCGAACCTTTTTACCCCGACCGTCTGGCCGGACGTATCCTCGGTATGGGAGACGTGGTCAGCCTGGTGGAAAAGGCGGCTGCGGCGATTGACGAGGAAGAAGCCGCTCGCTTGGAGAAGAAAATCCGGACGGCCACCTTTGATTTCAATGATTTTCTCTCTCAGCTCCAGTTATTGAGCAAGATGGGGCCCCTGGAAAATATCCTTGGCATGCTGCCCGGTATGAGTAATTTGAAAGGCTTTTCGGTTGACGGTAAGCGGCTGAAGCGGACAGAGGCCATCGTTTTATCGATGACTAAGGACGAAAGGAAGCGTCCGGATATTCTGAACGCACGCCGAAGACAGAGGATTGCTCGGGGCAGCGGCACTACGGTTACCGAAGTGAATACGCTTCTTCGGCAGTTTGATCAGATGAGGAAACTGATGAAAAACACCGGAAAGATGAAGAAGATGTTGGCCCGAGTCCCCGGTGCCGGAACGTTTGGAAGATAAGCAGAAAGCTCGGGACGCTTTTCTGCGGAAGATAATATGGCAGTTTCGATCAGATTAAGGCGAGAAGGTGCGAAAAATCGCCCCTTTTATCGTGTGGTAGTGGCGGATAAAAGAAGTCCGCGTGACGGCAAGTTCATCGAAGTAATTGGTAACTACGATCCGCGAAAGACGGGTGAGAACTATGAGCTCAACCTTGATCGCGCGGAATATTGGGTAAAGAACGGCGCTCAACCCAGCGAGACGGTAGCAAGCATCATTAAGAAGGCTCGCAAGAAGACTGCGGTGACGGCAGTGCCGGCTGCTTAATGGAGCGGCCTCGCTTGAGAGGCCGACGAGTTTTGTGGAAAATTTCCTCGAGTTCGTAATCCAGCACCTAGTGGATGCGCCCGAAGAGGTGCTGGTAACCAGGCAAGAGCAGGGGAAAAAGCTCATCTTTAAGGTAGAAATGCGCCGTTCCGACGTCGGTAAAGTGATCGGGCGGAACGGTCATACCATCACGGCGATGCGGAATCTCTTAACCGCAGCTGCCGCTCGAAGCGGTCATGTGGCCATTCTTCAGATTGTCGAGTAGGGGTTTGGTTAGTCCGACGGTGTCCCTCTGAACCATTTGTCACACCTGGTCGTCCGAAAGCAGACCATCGATATCGCCTCCGTGGATCACGGTATGTGCTAATCCCGGAGCGGTTGTGAGCACGTGTTCAGCAAAGAAACGGGCCGTGGCGATCTTCGCCTTATAAAAGACCGGATCACCTTTTCTCTCGGCTAGGCGAGTTGCCGATATTTTAGCTCCGCGCGCCAGTTGCCATCCGCCAGCGACAATTCCGAAAAGTTTGAGGAACGGTACGGCGCCGAACATCACCTTGCGCGGATTGGCCTGGAAATTTGTCAGGATGAATTCCGTCGCGGCTGCAAGTGCCTCAACACCTTGCACCACGTTGTTTTTGATACTGAGCAGCGAAGCGTCCGGACCTTCTAGCTGGTTGGCAAACGCGCGTATTTCTTCCAAAACGGCCCGGATCGTTCTTGCCTGATCGCGCGCAATCTTGCGACCGATCAGATCGTTGGCCTGGATCCCAGTCGTCCCTTCGTAGATCGTTGTGATTCGGGCATCCCGCCAGTGTTGGGCCGCGCCGGTCTCCTCGACGTATCCCATTCCTCCGTGAACCTGAATTCCCAGGGAGGCGATTTCGATACCCGTTTCTGTGCTCCAACCTTTCACAACTGGAGTCATCAGTTCGACGAACGCTTGATTGCGTTGCCGGGTCTGTTCGTCAGGGTGATGGCCCGCTAAATCGCGGGCGGTAACCACGACATAAGCGAGGGCCCGAGTCGCCTCAGTCTGTGCTTTCATCAAGAGCAGCATTCGCCGCACATCCGGATGCCGAATGATGGGAACCGATCCGCCACTGCCGGAGACATCACGTCCCTGAACTCGCGTTCTGGCGTATTCTCGCGCCTGTTGATACGCCCGTTCCCCAATGCCAACCCCTTCCAGACCAACCGATATCCGGGCCACGTTCATCATTGTGAACATGTATTCGAGACCGCGATTCTCTTCGCCGACCAGATAGCCGACAGCGCCTCCCTGATCGCCATAGGACAACACACAGGTGGGACTGCCGTGAATGCCTAGCTTGTGCTCTACGGAAAGGCAGAACGCATCATTACGCGATCCCAAAGTGCCGTCGTCATTAACCAGAAATTTTGGGACGATAAATAACGAGATTCCTTTAACTCCGGGGGGAGCATCCGGTGTACGCGCCAACACCAGATGGATAATGTTTTCTGTCAGATCATGTTCACCGTAGGTAATGAAAATCTTCTGACCAAAGAGCCGATAGGAACCATCCTCTTGCCGGACCGCTCGGGTTCTGACCGCGGCTAGATCTGAACCCGCCTGTGGCTCGGTCAAATTCATCGTACCGGTCCATCTGCCTTCGATTATGGCCGGTAGATATTTCTTCTTTTGTTCCTCAGTACTGCGTTGAAAGATTGCCTCTGCCGCGCCCTGGGTTAGTTGGAAGCAAGCTGAGAATGCAAGGTTAGCTGACTTCCACATCTCTTGCACCGCAGCGCCGACCAGGTTGGGCATAGATTGCCCACCATATTGCTCATCGAATCCCAAACGACTCCATCCGCTGGTTACGTACTGCCGGTAAGCCTCGCGAAAGCCCGGTGCGGTAATGACGTGATTGTCTTTACAGATAACCCCCCTCTGGTCACCCGTCTGATTGAGCGGCGCTAGAACTTCGCTGGCAAAGCGACTGGCTTCCTGTAGAACCGCGTTGACTGTTTCAACGTCGATATCCCGCCACTCGGGAAGTGCAATGAGGGTGTCGAGTCCAGCAAGTTCGCGGATCACGAATTGCATCTCATCGAGCGGTGCTTCGTAAGTAGTCATATCTCTGGCAGGGGAATCATGAGGACCGGCCATAAATATGACCTAACGAAGGCAAGCGGGCAAAATCTGCGTGACGGCGCAAATAGGCTAGATCCTGCGGTTAGAGTCCCCGACTGAGTGCTTGAATCCGTCCACGAGAGTCCGATAGACCCTTTAGGGACGGAAGGGGATGCCAGCGCCGAGAGCTTTCGGCTGCCTGGGAGATAGGCTCACATTGATCCGGCTCGGCCGAGTCGGAAATGATTGGATTGCCTGTGAATTACCTTAAAGCCTGGCGTTACGCATGTGCCGCCACATTCGCTTGGTGGGATAAGATATTTGAATCTTCCACCGGCGGCGCCTGAGTTAGCGCCCGCCGATTCCGGATTAGGCAATTATCGAGAATCAAATATTCGATGCCGGTTTCGAGTACCACTTCCAGCGCCTGCCTGGGAGAGTCTACCAACGGACGTTCTGCGATATTGAAGCTGCTCACGAGCGCAACCTCACGTCCGGTTAACTTCCCGAGCTCCACTAGAATTCGATGAAGCTCCGGATGATCTCGCCCATCGATAACTTGAATTCGCGCCGTTCCATCTTCCTGGATTACCGATGCGAGCTCACTGAGAGCCAGCTCCTTTGCTGGTAGAGTCATGATGCGGCCGGTTAGCTGGACTCCACTAGGCAGGTCAAACCAGAGCGTCGCCTGTTCGACTGTGACCGCCGCTGCTGTCGATCTCCAGCCGGTTGGTTCTTTGAGTAAGATTCCGAGCCATTCCCTCATTCCCAAACCAGACGGGTCCGCTAAAATGCTCCGATTGCCGAAGACAGTCGAACCGAATGCGAGCCGTCCCTCGTCTCGAGCCACGATGTGCTTTTCCGCGATTAGCGCCGCCGTCTTCCGACATTTTTCCTCGAATGTTCCGAAGGGCTTAACTTCAATCTGCGGTGCAAATTCTTTGTAGGCTTTGTGAAGCTCGCGCACAGAATAGTTGGGCTGACCGCGGGCGATGGGCATTCGTATATTGGTGGCTTCTTCCCCTTGCCACGCCGTATAGAGCGCTGCGCCGATGGCGGCGCCGTCATCACCGGCGGAGGTTGGAATATACACTTCGCTAAATATCCCAGACTGGAGGAGGTGGCTATATGCCGAACAATTTGAGGCCACTTGGCCTGCCAAAGCGATCTGGCGTTGACCGGTAGCCTCTGCCAAATGTTTGCAAATATGCAGGACCACTCCGTTCATGCATTCTTGCAATCCGGCTACCACGTCCTTGTGTCTCTGCTGTATCTCCTCATTCGGCAATCTCTTTGGACCCAGGTACTCACGGAGATATCTCCGCGTCGCCAGGTACTGCTCCCGGTCATCGGATCTTCGATTGAGCCGCATTGGTGCGATGAGGATTGTGCCGTCCGGACGCAGCTGGACTGCATGCTCGAAAAACGAGCGAAAACGACTGGCATCACCCTGAGCAGCTAAGTCCATTAACTGCCACTCATCTCCATGCCAATTAAACCCAAGATGCACGCTAATTAGAGAATAGAAAACGGCGATCGAATCATAGGCAGCGATCTCTTTAATCTGGGTCAATCCTCGGGTTGACGCGAAATAGCACGTTGTGCTTTGGCCGTCGCCCTGGCTGTCAATTACAGCCACTGCGCACTGATCCCAGCCCGAGGTTAGGTAGGCGCTAGCTGCATGGGCCAAGTGATTGGGAACCTGGCGAACACGCTCAGTTGGAAGACCCGGCAGCCGCTGCCTGACCTCTTTCAAGAGCGCATCTTTTGATAGCACTTTCTGGTAGAACTCGACCGAATGTCTATCGCGCAGATAAAGCTCTTCATAATCTGAATAGTCGAAACAGTGGACTAACAGATCAATGTCATCGGGCGCCAGCTTCAGCGTTGAAAGGCAGTATTCGATTGACCTTTCTGGAAAGTCCCCACTTTGTCGAGAACGGTTAAAGGATTCCTCTTTGGTTGTGATAACCAATTCCCCGTCCACCACCAATGCAGCTGCCGCATCGAGCCCAACCCAAATTGGATACTCACGCTCATCCAGATTTGGCCAATGTGAGCGCCGAAAAGATTTCACCCCAGCTAAACCAGCGATTCCGAGTATGCGCATGTCAGAAAACTACCGTGATTCTCTCCGCACGAAGATTTGTTCTCACTCCTGTTTTCATCGAGAACTGATGAACCTTAGACAAACGTAAATGATGTGGGCGGCTGATGTACATTGCAGGCGTAGGCATCCCCTTCAAAATAGGACTTAGATCAACTGTCTGGATGTGATGGTCTCCCTGATCTCTCGAATCAGTGAACAGCAAACTGTAGGACGAGAGAACCAAGCTTCTCTTTGGAGACTACGTGCTCTTCCCGTGCTTCGGCTACGGTCTCACGTTAACTTGATCACGGCATGCTACCGCACTGAGCAGCCTGATAATCTCGGCTAGCTTCCATCACTTTTTTCGGACCCTAAGGTGCATCGGTAAACGACCGCAAGACGCGCCTTTAGGGTATTTTTATTACTAATTGCCCGCACCTTTACGCAACTGGCACCGCTTGTGTCAAAAACAATTCTGCCTGGTCCTCCTACAGGTTAATAATTGGTCTAACGAGTCGGCTTCGGTACTAGAATTATGGCTATTCCGTTCGCCGGCACCGTGATTGCCGCGATAATTGCGGGGAAGAAAATCCCTTAACTAACAAGCCTCGGCTCGACCTTATCGAGTAGTCCAGGAAATTACCCTGACATAATTTCTATAACTCCTCGCGTAAATCAGCAGTCACTGGAATTATAAGATCCGTTTGTTCGACGAGCGTACGACGATCTTAGCACCGGGGCATCTTCAAGGTAGCCCGAGCTTTTGCTTGGTTTTGCGCAGGTTCTCCATAACCAATTCGGCAATGTCGAGAACGGCTGGGGCGCCGCTGTTGCCCGCGCTTTCACTGCTACTGAGCATCGACTTGCAGAAGGGACAACTTGCGGCCACGACTTTCGCACCGGTTGATTCTGCTTCCCGAAACCGATTCTCGGTTATCCTCATGGTGCCGGGCTCTTCTTCTTTCCAGAACTGGGCGCCGCCCGCGCCACAACAGAAACTGTTCTCCCGGTTCCGCGGCATCTCCACCAGAGACTCTGCGCCGCCTCCATCTAAGACGCGGCGCGGAGCATCGTACACCCCGTTATGCCGGCCGAGATAACAGGGATCGTGATAGGTGATCTTGTCGCTCAAAATCATCTCCGGAAGCCGGCCTTCCTGGATTAACTCTGCGATTAACTGGGTGTGGTGCAAAACCCGATAATTGCCGCCTAACTGAGGGTAATCATTTGCCAAGGCGTTGAAACAATGCGGACAGGTTGTAACCACCCGCTTAGTTGTACTGCCATTTTTTAGCGCCGAATTTAAGGCTTCCACGTTCTCGGTGGCCAGGTTGTAGTACAAATATTCGTTTCCACCTCTTCGAGCTGGATCCCCTGTGCATTTTTCTTTCTTACCTAGGATTGCGAAATTGACTTTCGCATGCGCGAGAATAGCGGCAAAGGCGCGCGCCACTTTCTGGGCAGAAGGATCATAGGCGCCAGCACAGCCAACCCAATAGAGCACCTCGAAACCGGCATTTTGCGAGGTTCTTGGTACTTGCAGATCGCTTCCGACCCAATCTTCCCGTGCATCTTGCGCCAGACCCCATGGATTTCCGGCGCGTTCCAAGTTCCGGAAGGTATTGTTGAGCTCTTGGGGGAATTGGGCCTTGGTCAACACCGCGTCTCGTCTCAGGTCGATGATGTCGGACAACTGTTCGCAGCCCACGGGACAGACATGGACGCAAGCGCCGCAGGCGGTGCAAGCCCATAGAGCGCTCTCGCTTAGAGCGAACTCCATCACCGGGCGAGGGCTGGGTTCTCCGGCCGCCAGCTTCGAGCGGATGGAGTTTAGTTCATAACGCTTGTTGATCTCGAGGGCGGACGGCGCCAACGCTTTGCCCGTCACGTGAGCCGGGCACACGTTCGTACAACGGTTGCATTGAATGCAGGCGTAGGGATCGAACAACTGGGTGAAGCGAAACTGCTCTAATTGTGCCACTCCAAATTGTTCGATGTTTTCATCCTCAAAATTGATTGGATCCAAAACGCCGCTGCCCACTTTTTCGCCGGTGTTACCGCGGCGACCCAGCCCGAGGCGAATGGGGGCTGCGAAAATATGAATGTGTTTCGACCGGACAAAGTAAGGTAGGAAAGCGAGGATCAGGCCGAGTGAGATCCACCAGCCGATATGCCATCCCGCGATCCGATTGGGATAAAAGCCGACCAGGTGAGCGATGATCATCGCCGTTGGTTGCCAATGATCGGTGCGCCCTTCCGCCGCTAGCAATGAGCCGGCTCCAAAGAGCCTGAAGCCGACATGAAAAAATATGAAACCGGCGACGATCAAACTGTCGAACCGGATGCCGCCGTTGCGAACGTCCGGGTGGAGTAAAACCTCTTGGTTAAGGCGTTCCAGCGCAGCGTCCTTCTTCACAAAACGCCGCCAGACAAAAAAGATCACCCCGATCAGCACAAGAGTACCAAAGACATCGGCTCCAAATCGGTATGCGTTCCCCAGTAGTGAATTACCTAACCAGGCAAACCAGCGTGGAGGAAAAAATCCATCTATGAGATCTGCCAGATTAACCAGCGCGTAAAAAGTGAAGCCGTAAAAAATGAAACTGTGAAAGAAGGCGACCACCGGTCTATTCTTGAAGACGGTGATCTGAGTGATAGTGCGAACTAACGCTTCTCGTATACGTTCTGCCGGTCGGCTGAATCTCGAATAATACTCGGGCTGCCCTTTGCGGATGATGTCGATGATCTGCCGGAAACCGCGAAGGGTGTAGTAGACGGAGATGACGGTCAGAATCAAGAATAGAGCCTTTTCGGGAAGAGTCAGCATAGGGGGATCCACTAAAGGTAGGGTATTCGATGAGCTCAGTCGAGCGGGCGAGGCGGATGTTTTGGTGCATTTACGCGACCGCGAAGCGGTCTAAGAGAATAGCCCAGGTGCTTTAGCCCTGGGTTCGACGCAAAAAACGACACGCCCTGAAAGGGCGTCCGACGTCGTCTCGGCCGCGATCGATCTGTACATCGGTCGCCCTTACAGGGCGTGTCGCTTGGTTCGCCCAACCCAGGGCTAAAGCACCTGGGCTGTTCTGTTTAGCCGCTTCGCGGCAATCCAAGCCGATATCCTCACAATTGGGCTGTCAACTGAGGCAAAATCTCGAGCGCATCTCCCACTAAGCCGTAATCGGCCACCTGGAAAATTGGTGCATCCGGATCTTTGTTGATTGCCACAATCACCTTCGAATCGCGCATTCCGGCAAGATGTTGAATGGCTCCGGATATTCCCACCGCAATATAAAGCTCCGGCGCCACGATCTTACCCGTTTGGCCGACCTGGTAATCGTTAGGTACGAAACCGGCATCCACAGCGGCTCGAGAGGCGCCCACGGCCGCATTTAACTTGGCCGCGAGAGCCTCAAGCAGTTGGAAATTTTCTGCCTTTTGCAGACCGCGTCCCCCTGAAACCACCACTCTGGCGGCAGTCAATTCGATTTTGTCGCTGTTGGCGAGCTGGCGTCCGACCAATCGGACACCGGCCGAGTCTTTAGCGAGTTCTTTAGCCGATTCGATCGGTGCGCTGGTCTCACTCATCGGGCTTGCATCGAAGCCGGTCGAAAGCACCGTTAAAATGATGATAGCGCCTGCTATCCCTTCTACCGTGGCCAAAGCGTTCCCGGCATAGATTGGGCGAACGAAAGTGCTGGGGCTAAGCACATCGGTAATCCCGGAGATTTGTTGCACGTCCAGCTTGGCGGCGATCCGGGGCAACAGGTTCTTTCCGTACGTTGTAGCCGGCGCCAACAAATGCGAGTAGTGCTCGCCCTGGAGCTGTAACAATACCTGTGCAGTTAAGATCTCCGCCGTTTGAGGACCAAGTTCGACCGCGTCTGCCAAAATAACCTTTGCTACGCCGTCTATGCGCGCCGCGGCTTCGGCGACCGGGCCGGCTTGGTGTCCAATCACCAAAACATGAATTTCCGAAGTATCGGCCTTTTCGCCGATCTTCCTTGCAGCCGCTACCGAATTCTGAGTCGCAGGTTTCAGAGCGGCGTTGTCGTGTTCAGCCAATACAAGGAGTGCCATGGGGAGGGGTGGGAAACGTGGAGAGGTGAGAGGTGAGCCGTTGCACCAATCTGTCATTTGTCATCTGTCATCTGTCATGCGCTTCGCTTGGTTTGCGCGAAGCGCTAGATGATCTTTGCCTCGTCTCGCAGTTTGGTGACGAGTTCTTCTACGCTGTTTACCCGAATGCCAGCTTTTCTCGGCTGTGGGGCTTCGACTTTTTGAGTTTTCACCCGCGGGCTTATGTCCGTTTGCAGGTCGGATACATTGAGACTATCGAGTGGCCGTTTCTTTGCTTTGATGATGTTGGGCAGCGCTGTGTAGCGCGGTTCATTCAAGCGTAGGTCGGTAGTAATGACTGCCGGCAAAGGGAGCTCCAATGTCTCGAGACCACCATCGATCTCACGGGTTACGGTTGCTTTGCCCTGCGCGATCTCCAGTTTGGAAGCAAAGGTGCCTTGCGGCCAGTCGAGCAAGGCGGCCAACATTTGACCTGTTTGATTGGAATCATCATCGATCGCCTGTTTCCCCAGAATGACCACTTGAGGTTGTTCTTTGGCGACGATTTGCTTCAACAATTTAGCAACGGTTAACGGCTCAAGGTCGGCATCGGTTTCCACGAGAATCGCGCGATCTGCCCCCATCGCCAGCCCCGTCCGCAATGTCTCCTGACAAGCTGCAGGGCCGAGCGACACCACGATTATCTCGGTGGCCACCCCGCGTTCTTTTAGTCGAATCGCTTCTTCAACCGCAATCTCGTCGAACGGATTCATCGCCATTTTGACGTTATCGAGATCCACGCCTGACCCGTCAGGTTTAACTCGCACTTTAACTGTGAAATCGACGACTCGTTTTATGGGAACTAGCACTTTCATGGGGGAGGAGAGGGACAGCAGAGTGAAGGAGAAATGAAGTGAGGGAAAAATGGAGTGTTGGAGTGATGGGTTAGTGGAGTGATGCGGGATTGTTCGTAGAAGCACTATAACCAGCCGAAACCGCTTAGCGCAACATGGCTCGATACGCTTAAGATCCGGCGTCCCCATCGCCCCAGTCCTCCATCACTCCATTACTCCTTGTCCATCGCTCTACCGCTCCGCTTTTTCGGCTGCTTGTGTTTGGACCGCTCGGGCGGTACCCTGAGCATTCCTCTCCCTCCTGTCCATGTCTAACGTGACCCGAACCAGTTATCCGACACTCGATTTCGATCTCGGATTTGAGATCGATCAATTGCGCGACACCGTGCGCGAGTTCTGCGACCGCGAGATCGCCCCTCGGGCCGAAGCTATCGACCGCGAAGACAAATTCCCCCGTGATCTGTGGCCGCGAATGGGTGCCATTGGTCTTCATGGAATTACGGCGGAAGAGAAGTATGGCGGATCACAAATGGGTTACCTGGCTCATGTGGTGGCAATGGAAGAGGTGAGCCGTAGTTCAGGTTCGGTCGGACTTTCTTACTGCGCCCATTCCAATCTCTGCATTAACCAGATTGCGCGGAACGGTACGGTCGAACAAAAGCAACGCTACCTGCCGCGATTGGTCAGTGGCGAACATGTAGGCGCCTTAGCGATGAGCGAGTCCGGCGCCGGCTCAGACGTCGTGAGTATGCGAACCCGGGCCGAACGAAAGGGTGACCGATATGTGCTGAACGGGACGAAGATGTGGATTACGAACGGCTCGGAAGCTGATGTACTGGTTGCCTATGCCAAGACCGATTCCAATGCTGGTTCCCGGGGTATCACGGCATTTCTAATCGAGAAAGGGATGCCCGGTTTTTCGGTGGCACAAAAACTCGACAAACTGGGGATGCGGGGCTCACCGACATGCGAGCTGGTCTTTACCGATTGCGAGGTACCGGAAGAGAACGTGTTAGGTACGGTTAATCGGGGAGCCGGCGTATTGATGAGCGGTCTGGATTACGAGCGGGTCTTGCTGTCCGGCGGCCCTCTCGGGATTATGCAGGCCTGCCTGGACATCGTGGTACCCTACGTTCACGAACGGAAACAGTTTGGCCAAGCGATCGGTGAGTTCCAATTAATGCAGGCTAAGCTAGCCGACATGTACACCACGCTGAATGCTTCCCGTGCCTATGTCTATGCCGTGGCTAAAGCATGTGACCGTGGGAAAACGACACGTAAGGATGCGGCCGGTGCAGTGTTGTATGCGGCGGAGCGAGGGACCTGGATGGCCCTGGAAGCAATTCAAGCATTGGGCGGCAATGGCTATGTTAATGATTTCCCAACCGGTCGTTTGCTACGCGACGCCAAGCTTTATGAGATCGGAGGCGGCACATCGGAAATCCGCAGAATGTTAATCGGGCGGGAACTCTTTGAAGAAAGCGCGTAGGGCCAAATAGGCGAAGGCGCAAATCCCTCACTGCCTGGCAGGAGCGATTTGCGCCTTCGCCTATTTGGCCCCTACGCGCTTTCTATGGCCTTTAGACAGACGCTCTCGCCTCTGTCTAAAGGCAAAGTCTGGATTCTAAACCGGGCCGTCAAAGCAGCAGGAGGCTCTGGCGAAGCCGGAGCCTCCTGCTGCCATAGCGTGTCTGGCAAACTCCACGTAAGCCCGCGCGACAAACCGTTGTCCGCCTGACCGAACCTTCTGCTGCGCGGGCTTACGCGGAGTTTGCCAGACACGCTATGGCAGCAGGAGGCTACGGCTTCGCCGGAGCCTCCTGCTGCTTTGACGGCCCGGTTTAGAATCCAGACTTTGCCTTTAGACAGAGGCGAGAGCGTCTGTCTAAA
>DASUWQ010000539.1:0-7730 GCA_036378375.1 Chthoniobacterales bacterium | reverse complement strand
TATCCTCTTCGGCGTCATCCTTTATTTTGCTGAGAGCGGCGACCGCGAGAAACAGAGACATTATCAGGCGTGGCAGGTGATCAACACCGCGCAAGGGAAAGGGGGCAGTGGTGGCAGAAAGGAAGCGCTTCAGGAGCTGGTGACTGACGGGGTCGACTTAGTCGGCGTCGATGTTAGTGACGCGTTTCTTATGGGGGTACGACTCACACGAGCGAACCTGGCCCGAGCCAGTCTGCGAGGCGCGGATCTCAGAATGGCAGTCTTTGATCAAGCCAACCTTGAGTACGCGGATTTAAGCTCCGCAAATATTCGGAACGGGAGCATGGTAAAAGCGAAACTCGGCTATGCCATGTTCGCGGATAGCGATCTTAACGGGTGCAACCTGACCGAGGCAAACTGCGAGGACACCGATTTTAGCCGCGCGGATTTGCGGAATTGCGAATTAAAGAACCTCAACTGGAAGGGGATCAAGGAGGTGAAACTCGCGAACCTGTTCGGGGTGAAAGACGCGCCGGAAGGCTTCATGGCCTGGGCGATGAAAAACGGGGCCGTCTCGATCGAGTCGGATGCGGAATGGGAAGACGCGGTTCAGAAGGCAGACGGGAAGTAGCGAATGGGCGAGTGGGCGAAACGGCGAAGGGGCAACGCTGCCGGTCGGCAGAGTCGGGGAGAAGCAACTGATGCGACCAATGGGACTCATGAGACCTATGAGTTCCCTTCACATAAGTCCCATTGGTCCTATAAGTCCCATCCGTTAACCGCGCCGCATGCTCCGTGATACCCAGCGTGTTCCTGGGCCAAACCCGCCCTAAGTGTGATGAATCTGTTCCCGAGCTTCGCGCATTTCGTGAAGCACCAGGCCCATGAGCTCTTCCACCGAAGTTTCTTTCGTGGCGCGATCGAAGGTGATCTTTCCGTTCTGCAACAGATTGACCCGGTCGCACACATCAAAGACGTGGGCGTAGTTGTGCGCAACGATAATCACCGCGACTTGTGCTCTTTCCTTGAGTTGACGGATGACATCTAAAATCATCGCGCTTTCTTTAACACCCATCGCTGCGGTGGGTTCATCCAGCAGTAAAACTTTGGCATTGGCATAAACAGACCGAGCCACCGCAATGGCTTGGCGCTGCCCGCCCGAAAGCTTCGAGATCTCGACGTCCACCGAGGGAATATTTACCCGCATCTGTTTTAGGTGTTCCTGCGCCAGTCTCCGCATCTCCCGATCATCCAGGATTTGGAAAAACTTGTTTCGCATCAATTCCTTCTGCAGAAACATGTTCCGGTACACATTGACTTCGTTGATGAGCGCCAAATCTTGGTAGACCGGTTCGATGCCCATAGCCCGGGCATGGCTGACGGACTTCAGCTCAGTCTCCTGACCCTCAAAGAAGATCTTCCCGGTGGTAGGCTTATGAAAACCGGTCAAGATTTTCATCAAGGTGGATTTCCCGGCACCGTTATCACCGAGGAGCCCCAACACCTCGCCCTTCATTAAGCGAATGGACACATCTCGAAGAGCGGTAACCCGGCCAAACGATTTAGAAATGCTTTCCGTCCGCAAAGCTTCTTCACTCATTTTCCACCTCCTGCTGCCCGAAGTTTACTGAGGCGAACATTAATCACCATGGTGATCAGGATGGCCCCACCGAGAATCATATCAAAGGTATAAGCGCTGACGCCAGACAGGGTAAACCCATCGGATAGGATACCCAGGACCACTGCACCAAGAAACGCGCCAATGACCGTTCCCGAGCCGCCCGTCAGAAGGGTTCCACCGATGACGGCCGAGGCCGTGGCCCTGAACATATAGTCTGTGCCGCCGGCCAGCGGATCCGCCGAGCTGATCCGGAAGCAATCCAGCATCCCGGCAAATGCGCCGAGCACGCTGCAGAGCATGAAGTTTCCGATCTTGATCCAGGCGATCTTGATTCCGACCTCGGATGCGCCGAGCAGGTTGCCGCCGGTGGCGACCGTATGCAATCCCCAGCGCGTCTTTACCAGAATGAACTGGAACAGAGCGGTGATGGCGACCGCCCAGAGCAACTGAGAGACCGGGAACCCACCAAGAGGACCTCCGAAGACAGCGAAAATAAACGGGTCCGGATGAGGCTGGACCGGGAAGCCGCCGGAGATCGTCAGGGTGAACCCGTTGATAATAAAGAGGGTTCCCAGAGTGGTGATAAACGACGGGATGTGCAGCTTCACGGTGATTAGGCCGTTGATCAACCCAACGACGGCACCCGCGGCCATTCCTAGTACAATCGCTAACAAATAGGGGACACCCGCCTCGTGCGCGTTAAACATCACAAAGGGCGCAAGGGCGTAGACCATACCGACCGAAAGGTCGAATTCGCCGCAAATTATGACCATGACCTCGCCGGCCGCGAGGATGGCAATGGTTGCCGCGAATACAACCAGGTTCGCGATATTGCTCCACGACAGGAAGGCGGGCGCGGTGCTCTGAAAATAGATGATCAAGAGGACACCAGCGATCAGGATACTGGCCTCCCGAGAATGTAAAAATGCGCGCCCGAGGCCGCCCAAGCGACTGGGTCGCTTGGGCGTAGCCTGGGATTCCGTTATTGATTTAGGCGGTTCTGTGGGCACAACAGAAGATCCGATTTTCTATCTAGTAAGCGCCCGAGTGCGGCAGCACCTTTTCCTGTGAGCTGCTGCCCTCGTACCGGCTCTGCGTGCTCAAATACGGATCCACGCTGTCTTTTGTGACGAATTTTAATCCTGTGTTGATGTCCGCCGACCCGCACAATCCGCCGGAGATCTTGATCATGAATAAAACCATCACGGTATAGAATCCCTGGAGATAAGGTTGCTGGTCGATGGTGAAGTCCAAATCACCTTTTTTGATCGAATCCAAGGTTACTGGCAGGAGGTCGAACCCTCCGGCATGGACTTTACCCTGGAGATTGTTGGCTGCGATTGTCTGTGCAACGCCCTGCGTACTACCCGCATCCACCGCAAACATCCCTTTGAGGTCCTTGTGACCAGTGAAATAGGCTTGGATTCGACTGAGCTCTTCGTTGACGGTCGGTCCGGTCGCGATCTCGGTCAGGTTAATACTTTTGCCTGATGCCTTAATCGCTTCCTTGGCACCATCTAAGCGCGGCTGAATGTTCAGCTGACCAGGTGTCGCAATGAAGCCTACGACGTCACCTTCTCCAACCGATTCGACAATTCGTTGGCCGAGGCCTTTGCCGGACTCAAAAAGGTCCTGACCGATGTAACACAAACGCTTGTTACCTTTCGCATCCGCATTGTACGACACGACCGGAATACCTGCTTTCAAGGCGCTATCGGTGGGATCATTGAACGCAGTCTGGTCAACCAGGCAGACCGCGATTCCGTCTGCTTTGGCCGATGCTGCCGTGTTCATGGCATTGACCATATCGGTGGCGATCGATTTCTCGGAACCGGTCCATTGGTAGCTGCAGCCAAGCAGAGCGCAGGCATCTTCGGCTCCGTAGCGCGTCGGAACGAAGAATGGGTTCGTGGTTACGTGATTTACAAAAACGAATTTCCACTGAGGATGCTTGGGGAATTTACCTAGCGCTTCCTCGGCTGCCTCCGCGTTGGTTACTCCGAATCCGGCCAAAGAGGACAGGGATGCCAGAGCGCCGGCGCCGGCAGCACGCCGGATGGCTTGCCTCCGGGTTAGGCCGGTACTGGGTGAGAAATCGGTTTTTTTCATACTTTTGATTTTGGGGGTAGTTATGATCAATGAATATCAGCTCCAAAATATCGTTTGGCGAGCGAATCGCCGCGCCGACGAATTATTTCGGTAGCTGATTTAATTAGCTAACACTATGCATCAGGATTGGACAACGCAGAATATTGTTGTGACCGGAGCCGCTTCCGGGCTAGGTCGCGCCATTTGTGTCCGCTTCGCTCAGTTGGGAGCCCGGGTAAACGGACTCGACTTGAACGAGCCGGCACTCCTGGAAATGCAATCGACCTTCGGTCAGCGCTTTTCACCGGTAACGTGCGATATCTGCGACCGCGAGCAGGTAGCGGCCGTGTTTAAACAGTTAGGCGGCGTCGACGTACTCGTCAACAGCGCTGGGATCACCGGGCGAACAAATGTGAAGAGCCAGGACACCGACCCGGTTGATGTAGAGCGGGTCTTTCAAGTGAACTTTTTCGGCTCTTACCTGACCAGTAGAGCCGTGCTGCCTGGCATGATTACCCGTGGGTACGGCCGGGTTCTGCACATTGCTTCTATCGCCGGTAAGGAAGGCAACGCCGGGATGTTAGCCTATTCTGCATCTAAAGCCGCCGTTATCGGGATGACCAAAGTGCAGGGTAAAGAAGTGGCTGGAACCGGAGTGACCGTGAACGCTCTCAGTCCGGCGGTGATTCAGACCCCGATGGTCGATGCCATGCCTCCAGAACAAGTGAAATATATGACCGTCAAGATCCCTATGGGCCGTTGCGGCTCTCTGGATGAATTGGTGGCAATGGTGGAGTTCATTGTCTCGCCATCGTGTAGTTTTACAACCGGATTCACGTTTGATCTGACGGGGGGAAGGGCGACGTACTGAGCGAAATGGCGAATGGGCGACTGGGCGAAACGGCGAAGAGGCGATAGGGCGAATGGATGAATGGGTGTAGCGACGTTTTGGGGTCAGTGCGCGCGTTGGACTCCGGTAACGGAGGGGACCTATGGGACTCATTGGACTTATGAGTGGGGCTCACATTAGTCCTACCGGTATCATAGGTCCCATCCGGCAGCAGAGTCCAACGCGCGCGTCAGCCCGGCGTTTGCACACGCGCATACACCATTTCGCCCCTTCGCCGTTTCGCCCATTCGCCCATTCGCTGCTTCTTGACACCGACCCGTTTGACGCCTACCGACCAATCCATGCAATGCGAGTGGTGGCGAGGAGCAATTATCTACCAGATTTATCCTCGAAGCTTTTTTGACGGTAACGGGGACGGGACGGGCGATATGCCCGGCATCAATGCCAAGCTCGATTACCTGCGTTCGTTGGGTATTGATGCGATCTGGATCTCGCCGTTTTATAAATCGCCGATGCGGGACTTCGGCTATGACGTTGCCGATTATCGCACGGTCGATCCGATCTTTGGCACCAATAGCGACTTTAGTAGCCTGATCGCAGGCGCTCACGAACGAGGTATCAAGATCATTATCGACCTCGTGTTACCGCACACCTCGGATGAACATCCCTGGTTTAAGGAGAGCCGTCAAAGTACTAGTAACCCGAAGGCAGACTGGTATGTTTGGGCGGATCCGAAGCCGGATGGCACGCCGCCGAACAATTGGCTTTCGGTGTTTGGTGGCTCGGCCTGGCAATGGGATTCTCGGCGCCAGCAATATTATCTACACCACTTCCTGCGCAGCCAACCGAATCTAAATTGGTATCATCGACCGGTTATCGATGCGATGTTTGCCGAAGCCCGGTTCTGGCTGGACGCAGGTGTCGACGGATTTCGCCTTGATGCGATCACCACGCTGGTACAGGACCATGAATTGCGAGATAACCCGGCTCGTCCAGTCGGTTCCCGGCCCCTGTTTTTTGCCGATTCCAACAATCCTTTTTCCTGGCAAGAGTCGATTTACACCCGTGACCAGCCGCACACGCTCGAAATACTTGCCCAGCTTCGCACTTTAGTTGACTCGTACGATGACCGTTATCTCATCGGGGAAATCGCCGATGTGGATATGATCACGGTCAGCGCGAAGTACACCCGAACGGGTAGTCATCTACATAGCTGCTATAATTTCGAGTTGATGCAACTCGTCTTCAGTTGCGGTTTCCTGCGCAGTGTTATTGAAAAGACCGAGTCGGTTCTAGGGGCGGGTTGGACAACCTGGGCCATGAGCAATCATGACAATATTCGAGTGGTTAGTCGTTTCGGAAAACTCGGACAACTCGGTGGTGATGATCGTTCACTAGCTAAGTTACTCCTCGGCGTTTTGCTTTCGCTGCGAGGCGGTGCCTGTCTTTATCAAGGAGAAGAGTTAGGTCTGCCTCAAGCCGACGTCGCATTCGAAGATTTGCAAGACCCTTACGGCATCGAGTTCTGGCCCGAGTTCAAAGGACGTGATGGCTGCCGGACGCCGATTCCGTGGACAGGGGATCTACCAAATGCCGGATTTAGCAAAGCCAAACCGTGGTTACCGGTCTCGCCACAGCACCACGTACTGGCGGTAGATTTACAAGAAAAAGATACCAATTCGGTTTTACATTTTACTCGTCAGTTTATCGCCTGGCGCAAACAGCATCCTGCAATTGTATACGGTACTCTTGTGCTCTCGGTTTCCACTGATCCGGTTCTTAGCTTCGAGCGAGTCTGCGAAGGTGAACGGATCCTCTGCGTTTTCAACATTTCAAATAAAGAAACGTCAACGCAGGTTCCGGAAGGCTGGCGACCGCTCGAGGGCCACGGATTTCAATCCGAGCTAATAGACGCTAAGCTGCGGTTACCCGCCTTCAGTGCGGCTTTCTTAGAAGCTAGAAGCTAGAATCCAGGAGCTAGTAACCGAGTGGACGTAATGGACTGAGTCGACGTAGTGGATGCTGACGCGAACAGCTTGTTGGGTTCGCTTTTCGTCCACTAAGTCCACTGACGTCCACTCCGTCTACTCGTATGTTTCGCCGATATCGTTCGCCTACTAGCTCCTGGCTCCTAACTCCTAGCTCCTAAACTGATTACTTTGCCCTAATGCGGATTCGCTCCATACCTAGTCTACAGGTTATCGGATACCGAGAAGCAGTCTTGCTGCTTATCGGAGGGAGCATGGCGCTGCTTTTCGGCTTTATTTTTGCCATCGGCGGAGCCGGCGGGCTCATCAAAGAGTACCAATTCTTGACTAATTCAACCACCGGCATTGCTGAGATCATCGGCAAGGAACGGGCCGGAGATAACAACTTCTTCGTTGATTGCCGCCTAGCGTTGAATGGTTCCGGGAAGGTTTTCTATCAAGGGAAGATACCGGTGTACTCAGGGCTTTGGCAAAACCTACGCAAAGGTCAGGCTTTGAATGTCGAGTATTTACGAACCGATCCGGCTAACATGCGGTTACCCGGCTCGATCGGAAACCTCGGAGATACGTTTCTGCATTTGTTGTTTGGCGTGTTCCTGATCATTGTCGGGACCATCGCAACGATCGTGGGAGTTCGTGTCTTGGTTAAGGAAAAGGCGTCCCGCGATGGGCTCTCGGACTTATCCCGAAGGGATTAAAGGACTCAGCCCGGGGTTTTAACCCTTAGGCGCTAAGATAAACCAGGAATAGCCGCAAAAAGGCACAAAAGGGTGGATGAGAAATGTCGGCGCTGGGGCAGGGTAATAGCCGCAAAAGCACGCAAAGATCGCAAAAAAAGCAGGTAATAATCTGCTAAAGCGAACGGAAACTCTAACTCAAGCCTTGGGCCGATAATCGCGATACCTCGGATTTGATTGCGCCTAATTTTTTGCGCTTTTTGTGCCTTTTTGCGGCTATTCCTTTTATTTTGCGATCTTTGCGTTCTTTCGCGGCTATCCCCGTTGTTATCGAATCTTAGCGCCTTTGGGGTTTTAACTCCGGGGGTCTCAATTCCCAAAAGCGTCCGCCCTCACAAGGAACATGGTGGAGTTACCGAGGAGCTTGTGAGCATGGGAACCTGTTTTTTTCATGCGGCGAGTGGGGTGAGTTGATAGCCCATCTGGCGAGCGCTAGCAGCCAGGTGTTTTAATCGGCGCTGTTGATG
>DASUWQ010000538.1:0-3906 GCA_036378375.1 Chthoniobacterales bacterium | reverse complement strand
GCTTCTCCATAAAAGGGGGATGGGTTGTTCGATGAGGCAAAGAAATCTGGCAAGAAATTCCGGGTAACCAAATGATTTGTTAGGATTGGCGGCGAATGGCCTCGTTCTGGGCCGTGACGAATCCGGGCGCGCAAGGGCGTGGCACCGAATAGGACCTATACGACTTATAGGACTTATGTTTCCGTCTTATAGGTCCCCATGTGTCCTAATAAGTTCTATTCGCCAGTGGAGCCCCGCGCGCTAAGGTTCGAGGACGAGGAAGGCGACGATTACGATGCCTACGCTTCCAGCATCTCCTTTAGGACGGCCCGCAGAACAGGCCGGATATGAGCGGCTAATTCAGGATTAGCGTAGGCTACCCATGAGATCGGTGAAGTGGTATCCAGAGGACCATCCATCGAACTGCCGTCTGGGGACTCTAATATGACCCCGGCTTCTTCTAACACTAGCGCGGCTGCCACGTCGTAAGGATGACAGCAAACAGCGGACGGGATTCCCAGCTTCTTGAAAACTAGAGGCCGAATATCTGCGATCATTCGATCATGTCCCAACAGGAGCTCGGAGAACTGGCCGCCAGTCGAGATATACTGGTCTTCAAATACGATTACTTCCGTCCCGGGTACGCTCGGATAAAGCCGATCCCACAACTGCTGTTCGATCGCAGCCGTTAGCGCTTTGCCGGCAGGGAAGAAACGCGAGATATAGCCGAACCCATGCAGCACATCGGCGGCATGCGACGGCCTGACGAAACGCAACTGGATCTCGCCGGTAAGGACATTGACAGCATCGCTAAGAAACCCGTGACCCCGAATAGCGGAGAATCTGTCCGCCCGCCATTGTTTCGTCGTCGGTAGCTCGACCATCACCGCAACCTCGATCTCAGATATCCTGGTTGCCGGGCCACGTTGAGGCGCTACTCCGGCTAGAAACCAAGCCGCCCGCTTGTCGTACATGATCCCCCGGGTGCCGTCGATCGGGTCCAGGATAATTTTTGCCTCGGTTTGTTCTAAGGGAACTTTTGCCGGAAAGGTAACTGGACGCTGGGGATCGATCCCTTCCATAACCAGCTCTACCGGAATCGTCGAAGGCCAGTGCTCAGTGAACCACTCCGTGATCGCATCTTCGCTGATCCGATCGATGCCATAAATGGTATCAGCGATGCTCTCCCGCGAGATCGTGGCTAAATCGCCAGGGTCACTCTCACGCCGAGCATTCAACACGGATTGACGGACATGATCGCCAAGACCAAGCAGTAAGGCCCTGATCCGGTCCGGTTCCGATATCTTCATTTTTGAACGAGGCTTCGCTCGATTTCCTTATCGATCGACTTGCAGATTTTGATGATGAAACGTCTAGTAGCATTTAATTCAACCCCCAAACTTTTAAATCCTCCGTAATGGCTAGACCAGTCACCTTGTTCACGGGCCAATGGGCCGACCTCCCTTTGAAGGATCTCGCAGCGACCGCAAAAAAGATGGGCTTCGACGGGCTTGAATTGGCCTGTTGGGGCGACCATTTCGATGTTAAGGCCGCCGCTGAATCTAAGGACTATTGTAAAGAGCGATGGCAGATTTTAACCGGAAACGGCCTGACGGCGTTTTCGATCTCGAGCCATCTGGTTGGACAAGCGATTTGTGACCGGATCGATGAACGGCACAAGGCAATTCTGCCGCCCGAGATCTGGGGGGATGGCGATCCGGAAGGTGTTCGCCAGCGCGCAGCCGAGCAAATGAAGTTGACCGCTCGAGCCTGCCGGAACTTTATCGATACCAAGCCGGTGCAGGACCTCGATTTTCCCGCAGTAGTCAACGCTTTCTCCGGGTCAAGCATCTGGCACGCCTGTTACGCATTCCCGCCCACTAGCCAAGAGTATCTTCAAAAAGGTTACGACGATTTCGGGCGCCGGTTTTTACCGATTCTAGACGTGTTCGAGCAATACAATGTGAACTTTGCGCTGGAAGTTCATCCGACCGAGATCGCCTTCGACATCGGGTCAGCCCATCGAGCCCTGGAAGCTGTCAACCAGCATCGACGATTCGGTTTTAACTACGATCCGTCACACTTGGGATACCAAGGGGTCGATTACGTAAAGTTCATTCGAGAGTTCAAAGATCGCATCTATCATTGTCACATGAAGGATGCATGGTGGGGCCACGGCAACGGAGACGTCGGTGTTTTCGGCGGTCATACCGACTTTGGTGATTACCGCCGTTATTGGGATTTCCGTTCGATCGGACACGGTGACGTTCGGTTCGAGGATATCATCGTGGCTTTGAATGACGTCGGCTACGGAGGACCGCTTTCCATCGAGTGGGAAGACGGCCGCATGGACCGGATCCACGGTGCAACGGAATCGTGCCGCAATGTGAAGTCGTACGATTTTGCGCCGAGCGGAGCCGCGTTCGATGCGGCTTTTGAACGCAAGAAGGCGTAACTCGGAAGCATCGCGCTGAAGACAAGAAGCTTATGACCCAAAAACTAAAGATGGGAATGGTGGGTGGAGGCCGGGATGCCTTCATAGGCGCTGTGCATCGGATGGCGGCCCGGCTAGACGGACGTATTGAGCTTGTGGCGGGAGCCTTTTCTTCTGATGCGGCTAAGTCCCGGGCTTCAGGTGAAGATCTGGGACTCGATCCCTCAAGAGTCTATCCGGACTATGAAACGATGGCAGCCACGGAAGCTAAGCTGTCAGAGAGTGAACGCATCGACTTCGTATCGATCGTAACACCAAACCACGTGCATTTCCCTCCTGCCAAGACCTTTCTGGAAACCGGCTTCCACGTCGTTTGCGATAAACCGATGACGTACGATCTGGCTGAGGCAAAAGCGTTACGCGACCTGGTAAAGTCAACCAGTAAGGTGTTTGCGTTGACTCACAATTATACTGGCTACCCCATGGTCAAAGAGGCGCGGGAGCTGGTTCGGAACGGTGATTTGGGCAAAATCCTCAAGGTCGTAGCGGAATACCCACAGGGTTGGTTGATTCAACCAATCGACGCTGAAGGTCAAAAACAAGCGGCTTGGCGCACCGATCCCTCCAAAACGGGAGCTTCGAGTTGTATCGGCGACATTGGCACCCACGCCGAGAATCTCGCCCGTTATATCACCGGACTCGAGATCGACGAGCTGTGCGCCGATTTTACTACCTTCGTTCCCGGCAGGCGCCTGGAGGACGACGGTAACCTCTTGCTTCGCTATCAAGGCGGAGCCCGCGGTGTGCTCTACGCATCCCAGGTCTCAGTGGGTGAAGAAAATAACCTCAGCGTCCGGGTCTACGGAACGAAAGCTTCACTGGAATGGCATCAGGAACATCCTAACGAACTGACCGTTAAATATCCAGATGCTCCGCGGAAGATCTATCGCCGAGGGAATGGCTACGTTAGTGATATCGCGAAACGGTTTACCCGGCTGCCGTTCGGGCATCCCGAGGCCTTTATTGAAGCCTTCGCAAACATCTATCTGGAAGCTGCCCGGGCGATCGAAGCAGTAAAAGCAGGAAAATCGATCCCAGCGGATGTCGACTATCCAACGGTCGAAGACGGAGTACTCGGAATGGCTTTTATCGCTACTGCTGTAGCCAGCGCACAAAACGGGAGTAACTGGACAAAGTTCATTTCTTAGAAGTCAGGAGCTAATTTGGTAGGGCGAGGCTCCCGAACGGCCACAAGGCTTAAGCAGGGCCGTCGGCGCCTAACAATCGATGGGGTGAGTAGGCCCATAAATGTGCCGAGCCACGGCGCAGCGCTCGATCACGGCTCGGCGCCCTCTGAAACGTAGCGACACCCTTTGACAGACAATTACGAATCGCTTCGTCACCACGTTGAGGCGTTTCGGGAGCCTCGCCCCCCTATGGTGTTGTCAAGCTACCCCGAGTGTTGTTAGCGGATTTTCATGTTTTGTAGAGCA